>DATDXV010000021.1:0-49051 GCA_035289205.1 archaeon | reverse complement strand
AACAGAACCTCTGATCAGGACTATTCTAGGAGAAGGCTTGGTTAGCTCTGTCTGGCTCGATCGCTATGAGGAGCAGAGGATGGAGGAACAGATGAGGCTGGATTTTAACTCTGACCCTGTCTATGCTGCCTCAAAATGGAGGTATGTTCAGGAGAAGTGATATTATGGCAATAGCAGCATCTGATATAAATGATCTTGTTGTAGAGAAGCCTCAATATGAGGCCTTCGGACTGGGCATAGACTCTGACGGAAATTATGCTGATATAGACAACTTTGAAGATGAGGGAAAGCCGGAAAAGGAGAAGGAGAGAAGGGATCCCACTGCAAAGAAACCTTCACCGCTTCCTTACAACGGTTCTAGCTATCAGGCTAGGATTGACAGCTGGTCAATTCAGAATGTTGCTTATGAAATAAATGAAAGATTGAAGCAGACAGGCGCTCCTTACAGTCTTGTAGTCTTTGGCTCTACTGAAAGAGGCTTGGCTGTTCCTGGAATAAGCGACCTTGACCTTTATGTGATAGTTGGGGAAAGACAGAATGATCTTATAGAACATCTGGCAGGATTCAGGCCTGAATATGCTGATATGCAATCTTCTGCTTTGAGCAAGGACGATGTTGCCGCTACTGTCAATCGCGTTAGGGCAGGGCTGGGAAATGAGAGAAGGAAACTCAGAAAGAAGGGGATAGACGACCCAGTTTTGACCTCATGGATAAAGACAAACGAGTCGATCTATACAGAGGGCGAATTCAGAAGGCTTCTCGACGCAGTTAGAGAGGGACAGAGCGCCAGTTTTATGATTCCGGTCTCTGGCAAGCTTTTCGAGGTTGATGCTGAGAAGGTTTCAAACTGCCTTCTGAGGTACAGAGTAATTGAAGACGGCTTGGGAATAGCCCCTCATCTGGAGGAAACAAGAAAGGTTTTGGAACAGAATGGAACTCCAGAGAGAAACAGAGGATATATAGCTTCCAAGGCAAGAAGGCTTCAGAAGGTTCTTTAGATAAATTTATTTTCTTTTAGATATTCTACAGAGCTCTTAAGTTCTTCAGGCGTCTTGACTTCCATTATCTTGTCAATCAAAACTGTCTTTTCGCCTGCTATTATATCATTCCAGTCAAAGTGCCTATCGCTCAGTGCGCTGTGCTTGGGGTCGGATATATGCAGCTGGAATACCCTCTCTTTCCCTGCCTCCTCATAAAATTCATTGAAAGTTCGCATATTCGCATTCCTTCTAGACATTTTCTTTCTGTTTCTCAGATGAAGATGCGATGTATCTATGGCAAAGCCGATTCTTGGTTCCTGCGATCTGTCAAGAAGCTTTCTAACATACCTTATTCGTTCCGGAGAGCACATAGTGTTTGCACTTCTCATGTTTTCTATAGCTATCCTTATGTTGTCGGTATTATTTACAGCTCTACTCAGAATACCAATATATCTCCTGAAGATATTTTGATAGGCATCAGCAAATATGGCTATCGGAGGATGGGTGACTATAGTTTCCACGCCCGGAAGGATTTCTTCTATATGCTGAAGTTCTCCGGTTAGCTCTTCCGCGCTTTTTTCATCGGCATCCGCCCAGCCATAGGGCTTTATATGAACAGATCTTACCTCTCTCTTTTTTGAGGCTTCTTTTATATCTAGCAACTGTTCTTTCTTGAATACGCTCCTGTAAGAAGCTGGTTGCAATAACAGATCCTCATTGGGATAAACTGCCAATGCCTTTGAAATGTCTACTCTTTCAACGGGCCATGAGTATCCAATTGCCATGAGAACTATTGTTCCGGAGGGTTTTTAAATATGTTACTTCTTAGAGGTAGTTGTATTTTCCTTCAGATACTGGCCATATCTATAGAGGGCATGCATGGCCTTTACTGCCCTTTCAGGTGTAGGATATACGGGAACGCCGAACTCCTGCAGCTTTCTAGTGCGCTCCTGGGTCCACTGGCTTCCCATCATGCAGACTGTGAAGGGCTTCCCATAGATCTTGCAGTCCCTGATCACCGTTAGAACATTATCATCCAGCGTAGGTATCTGCAGAAGAACAACGAGGACAACCCCTGCAATGTTGCCATCTTTGAATACCGCATCAAGGGTTTTCTTGTATCTTTCTGAAGTGGCATCGCCTGTCAGGTCTATGGGATTTGCAATGGAGGCGTATTTTGGCAAGAGATTCTTTAGAACTTTCTTTGCATGGTCAGATAGCTCAGGCAGTTCCAGGCCAAGCTTGGTTGCAGCATCTGCCGCCAGGATACCAAAACCTCCCCCATCCGTGATAATAGCTATCTTCTTGTCCTTGAGTATTGGCTGGTCTGCCAGGGCTTTGGAGGCGTCAAAGAGCTCCTCTGAGCTTTCTACCTCTATAAAGCCTGCCTGCCGCATAGCTGCTGAGGCAATTGCATAAGGTCCCGCCAAGGCTCCTGTATGCGAAGCAACAGCCCTGTTGCCAGCCTCTGATTTGCCAGCTTTCAGTATAACAACCGGCTTTTTCTTAGAGACCTTCTTACCGAGCTCTATCAACCTTCTTCCGTCTGTTATGGACTCTAGATATATTGAAATACAGCGTATCTCTACATCGTTCTCCATGTACTCTAAGCAGTCTAATTCATTGATATCAACTTTATTGCCTAAAGAGATGAACTTAGCTAATCCAACACCCTCCAAGGATAAGGAGTCGATTAAAGCTGACCCTACGGCTCCAGATTGAGTTATGAAACCTATATTTCCCTTAGAAGGTCTTTTGAGCCTCTCTCTCTGCAGAAACAGCGTATCTAGCTTAGTTGGTGCAAAGACACCTAGTGTATTCGGACCAATTATCCTCATAGAACCTTTAGAAATCTGACGAAGCTCTAATTCAGCTTCTTTATCCCCTATCTCACTGAATCCTGACGATATTATGATACAAGACCTTATCTTCTTCTTTTTACACTCTTCTATGATAGATTTGACCTTTTCTGCTGGCACACTCACTACAGCGAGATCAATGGGTTCAGGCACCTCTAATACAGAGGGAAAAGCTGCTAAACCTAGTATTTCGTCTGCATTAGGATTTATAGGGTATAGCTTGCCTTGGAAGGTGACTTTTAGGTTTTCCAGAATAGTGTAACCAATCTTGCCAGGTGTTCTGCTTGCACCGATCACGGCTATGGACTGGGGTGAAAAGAACTTCTCGAGGTCATGCATTCCCTATAGATGTAGCCACTTCTATTTATTGATTTTCAGTCTAAACAACGCGGAAAACATTGTCCTTCTCTCGAACCTTGTCCTTGACCTTGATCCCTATCGCGTCGCCCTTCTTTGCAGACTGGACAGGCTTATGCTCGACCTGTATGGAATCTATCACCTGCTCGAACATCGTAGAAGGGCCCTCTATGGCGATCTTATCCCCGACTTTTACTGTGTCCGAGAGATCCACTATTGCAACGCCGACCTTTCCGAAGTAGTGTTCAACCTTTCCCACAAGAGTTTTTGCCATACTAACAATATTTCCTGAGATTATTTATAAGAAAGATTGCCACTTAATAGTATAATCACTTTTAAGTAGTTAAAATAAGTAAGCTTTAAATAATCGCTTACACAACTATGATTATGACCTTTAAGATAATCGGTAAGACAAAGGAGGGAAATATGCTTTCTGATTTGGACTGCAAAGGAATCCCTTCACTTATGGCTCAATTTGT
Organism: archaeon; assembly: GCA_035289205.1. Classification (GTDB taxonomy): domain Archaea; phylum Aenigmatarchaeota; class Aenigmatarchaeia; order Aenigmatarchaeales; family DATDXV01; genus DATDXV01. The sequence continues at coordinate 45,376 of DATDXV010000021.1, read as the reverse complement.
TGGGCAGCCTTCGAAGTATGTGCAGGAATTAGTGCTTGTTACAGAAGATCCCTATAAGACACAGAGGGCTGTAGGTGTTTATGCCCAAGGCAGGGACGTAATCCGCGATTATAGGTCTGCTGCTGATGAGAAAAAATGGAGGGATGAAACATCGGCTAAAGTAGCGAAGAATTTGGCAAGGCTCTTGGCAGATGAAATTAGATTAGGGTTTACGCATCGCGACATTGGTGCAGGCAACATAATAATTTCTCCAGATGGGTATGATCCAGAAATTAAGATAATTGATTTCGGTGAGAGTGCTGTTTCTCCATTGGAAGAGAACTTTGAAGAGATTTTTATAAAGGGTATGAAGATCGATTACATGAGCATGAAGCGCACTTTAGAGGATGTTTTTGGCGATGAAGACAAGATGGAGAAAGATTTATTGGATTATTTTGACAGGGAATTTGAAAGGTCTATTCTAAGGATGAATGGTGAGTCAGCTGGCTAAGCAGAAGACTGTCCCGCGGGATATAGTGGAAGATGCTCTGCGAAACTACAAACCAAACGGTTTAACAAATCTTACATCCAGCGAGCTTTACCGCAGTGCTGTGGATTATGTTTCTTTAGACAAGCATGGCACGCTTAATCAGGTTTATTTCTTTTTTACCAAGAATGATAGAAGCGTTATTGTGCCGATAGCTGGCGAACCTCAGCTTGCCATTGCATTTGATCTGGAGAGATATGGCTTTTCTGACGATGAACATATCAAGATAAGTCCGAGAAGAATAGATCTACCTCTTTACCCTGATGCCAAGAGGAAATATGAGAAGCTATTGTTTTCCAAATCCATGAGATCGAATTTCTTGTTTGAGGATGTCGGCTTTATTGTCAATGATTTGATGGAGTATAATTTTGAAAGGTTGCGTGCTCTGAGGATTGAGCACCAAGAGGCACTGGGAATGAAGAAGAAGGAGAGGGAGAGAGATATGGAAGAATTTGATGAGAGGGTGGAACATGCAAAGAAAGTTTACAAGCCTTCTGGCAAGGAAGTTGTTAGGGGTGTCTGCAAAGATGCCGGAGACAGAATAAGAGAACTTCTGCTAAGCCTTAGAATGGAAGAATTATACGGATACACATATGCAAGGTCTGATAGTTCGGAAACACTGCATGACACAACTTTGGTCTTCAACAAAAGAAGAGGAAGATGGGTTGTCATAAATTCCAAGAGCCCTGTTAAGCCATGGAATCTTGTTCCTAAAGAAGCATTGCCTGAATTTGGAAGGCCTTTCACTTCATTTTCTTGAAAGCCTTTTCCAATCTGTCCAGACCCTTTTCCAGGAGAGGCCGTGATGTTGCATAGGAAATCCTGAAATAACCTTCACCATACCTTCCGAAATCGGATCCAGGAACAAGAGCCAATTTGTATTCTTCTAGAATTTTCCTGCAAAGCTTGAGAGAGCTTTTGTGAATGTTTTGATACTTCACAAATGCATAGAACGCCCCGTTCGGCTCCACCATTGACAGGCTGTCTATGCCCTTGATTCTTTTCACGACAAGCTTCCTTCTTCTGTCGTATTCCTTCACTATTTTCTTCAAGAATCCAGTGCCTACCTTCAGCGCTTTCGTTGCAGCAATCTGCGATATTGTCGGAGCGCAGATTGAGGCATAGAGATGCAGCTTTCTCATCGCATCAATGACCTTCTTTGGCCCTGACGCATAGCCGACTCGGAAGCCTGGCATCCCGAATGTCTTGGAGAAGCTGTGGACTGTCACAACATAGTCCTGCATTCCGTTGAAGCTTCCTATGGAAATATGTTTGGACTTATTATAGACGAACTTCTCATAAGCCTCGTCCGAGATGACCAGAAGATTGTGCTGAACCGCAAAATCCGCTATCTCTTCCAGAACCTTCCTGCTGTAGGTTCTTCCTGTAGGATTCGAAGGAGTGTTCAGGATTATTGCCCGCGTTCTTTTAGGCTCCTTTAGCAGCCATTTAAGCGATTCAATTGTAGGCTCGAAATTCTTCCTGTCAAGCAAAGGAATTGAGATGGCCTGTCCATTCAATAGTTCAACTGTTGGTATGTATGTGACATATCCAGGGTCAGGCACCATCACCTGCTCCCCGGGGTCAACAACGCACATCAGGGAGAGCATTATGGCCTCGTTGCTTCCTGATGTCACAACAATATTTTCGGTGTCCGTACTGATTTTATTCTCCTTTCTAAGTTTTTTTGCAACCTGTTCCAAGAGCTCTTTCCTTCCCTCAACCGCCGAATACCTTGAATAACCCTTTTGCACAGCTCTCTTCAGTTCTGCAACAACTTGCTTGGGTGGTCCGAAGTCTGGCTCCCCTGGACCAAGAGAAATTATGTTTTTTGACTCTGTTGCAACCCTCAAAAGCTTCTGCATCTCCAGTTTTTCAAGCTCCTCCTCCCTTTCGGAGAGGATTTGTCGAAGCGGCATGAAAAATATGATGCAAACTTTAATTTAAAGTAAATTTTTTCAGTCCTGATGCGTATAAATACTTATTTGTGCTACTAATCTAGCATGGATAGCCCCTCGATGTCGCCGCGTCTTGTTCTTTGCCCATCCTGCAGTGGCAATAGCAACTTTTCCATGGATGATTCCGGCTTCACTTGCGACGATTGTGGCGAGGAATTTTCTATAAATGATGTCCAAGATGATCTTATGAGCCCTGGAAATGATTTTGTCTGGCATCCGAAGAAGAAATTCTGATAAAAGTTAATGTTTTTATTCAATAGCAATGCAATTTCTTTATGAGAAATATATCCATCATGCTAGCTTTGTTTATGATTTTAAACAGCAGAACTGCCTTGGCACAGAATGTGGATGACATACTTAATTTCGGTGTCCTGCCTCCAAATCTAATCAGCTTGATAGTAGGTTTCATCTGGATTGCAATTCTGATTCTTATAGCAATCAATTACAAGAAAGTCTAGCCTATTGCTTGATTAGCCTGACATCAGCTGCCCAGCAGCCCTTGTCGCTGCAGAAGAGAGGATTCAGGTCCATCTCCTTGATCTTCTCGTTTGAAATCATCCTAGAAACATTCACAATAGCTTCGGCGAGCGTTTCCATGTTGACGGGCTTGAAGTTCCTGAACCCCTTCAGCACATCATACCCCTTCAGCTCCTTGAGCATTGCATGGACATCTGCAGGGGTAACAGGAGCTATCCTGAATGTTATGTCCTTGAGGATTTCAACAAACTGCCCTCCAAGGCCAACGGAAACTACGTAGCCGAACTGCGGATCGTATTTCCCTCCGACTATGATCTCAAGATCTTCAAGATGCTTCTGGACTATGACCTTCTCGTTGTTCTTTATCTTCATGAGTCTGCCGAACGCTTCCATGGCCTCCGCATCTGATTTGATGTTCCTCAGAACCCCTCCGACTTCCGTCCTATGAATAATCTTGGAGGAGGAGACCTTCATGACGCAGGGGAAGCCTATCTTCTTCAGAGCCGCAGGGAGCTCAGAATCCTTCTTTATAACCATCTGCGGAACCAGACTGATCTTGTATTTCTTCAGAAGCTCGAACGCCTTCTCATCGGCCATCTTCTCTACAGGAGGCATCTTTGGCACTGCCTTTGGCGCAGCCTTTTTCTCCGGTTTTTTATGAACTTTATGAACCGGTTTTGCCTTGTGTTTAGCCTTTTTAGAAGCCATGCCTTATCTATGGGAATCACTTCTATATAAACTTTATAAGCAAATGCCTCCATTCTAGCGCAGGGAGATGTCAATGTTTGGCAGTATAAAGGACACGCTAAATCTTCTGAAGAATACATTTGTTGTTATTGCCAAGAACCCGGAAATAATAAAGCCTACAACAGCTCAGGTCAAGATTGCGCTGCTTTTCTACCTTGTCCTGCTTCTGGGAGGGGCTTCGATAATCTTCGGGGGCGCGGCGCTTGGGACAATAGGATTCCTTGCTATATTTGTCAGCCTACTGGTTCTGATGATTCTGTTCCCATTCATAAAAGTCCATTACAACGGCGCGCAGTGCTGGCTGGTCTATAATACGTTCGCGGGGAAGAAGGTTTCTTATGGAGAGGGCTTGGCCAGGGCAAAGGAGAACAAGTCCGACATATTCTGGATAGGGCTCTTTACCATCATTTTCACAGCCCTTGCAAACCAGCTGAAGGCCGGAACGGGAAGAAAGGGAATTCTTTTTGCAATCATAAACGGACTGATGTATATCCTAGGCAAGGTCGTGGAAGAGGGCTGGGATCTTATAGGAAACTTCTTGCTGCCTGCGTCGATCATTAGCGAGAACAGCGTTGTTGATACGCTGCCTGAGATAAACAACATAAGGAAGAACGTTCCCGGGGCTCTCGCAGGCGTCTTTGGCATAGATTTTGTGGGAAACGTTGCTTTGGGATATGTCTGGATGATATTGCTGATACCGTTTTTCATAATGGCGTTCATGCTCGGATTCCTTAATGCCACATACCTTGTGGTTCCCTTGGCGCTCTGGGTGATCATAGGGATCGGACTGGCCATTGCCGCAGGCATATACATAGGCATGGTCAAGACAGTATACTTTGCACTGTTCTATGTGACTGTTACAAGGCCAGAGGACATAGCGCCTGCCTATAGGTCTGAGGTAACCAATTATTTGCTTAGCCAGAAGAGACCTAATCACCTTTAAAAGCCTCCGCCATTCTGATTAGTTTATGGACTTTGCTCTGCTAGGCATCTGCTACGACAGGACGCAAACTTTCAGGAGAGGCTCAGCCAAAGGACCACAGATGCTGCGTTCCATCTTTCCCAAGTTGGAAACATACATCAGAGGAATAGATTTGACAGATTCTGCATTCATCAAGGACTTGGGTGACATACATCCTGAAACTCTTGAACAGCTCATGAGCCAGACAAGTGCAAAGCTGAGAGGGCTGAAACAGTTCCCAATTATTCTGGGAGGAGAGCACACAGTCACATTGGGAGCTGTCAAGGAGCTGAAGCCTGATGTTTTAGTTGTGTTGGATGCGCATCCAGACTGCGAGGATTCAAACGGGCATAATGGGGTTGTCAGAAGGATCAGCGAGATGATAGGGCCTGAGAACATCTACATGTATGGGATCAGATGCATGTCCAGGAAGGAGGAGGAGTTCATAAAAGAGAAGAGTATCAAAGTAGCTTCGCTGAAAGACCTTTCTAATATCGAGGGAAGAGCATACCTTTCAATAGACTATGACGTTCTTGACCCTTCAATTGTTCCCGCCGTGGGAAACCCAGAACCGGACGGGATAACTGTGAATAATCTTCTGGAAGCCGTGAGAGCCCTGGGAAAGAATCTTGCTGCTGTTGATTTTGTGGAATTCACCCCCCTCTCTTCATCAGAGGAGGATGTCTATACGCTTCTTGCAGGAAAGGTCATTTACGCCACTCTAGCAGAAATAGTCAGGGCTAAAGGATTTAAGTGAGTTCTAGGTAAGTTGTTTATGCTAAAGCAGGCTGCGATATTGACCTTGGCATTTTCTGCTCTAGTCTCGATAGCATTCGCTGCGGGTCCTCTTGTTCCTGACCAGACCTCTTCGAGCTTCAGGAATGCTGCAACATTCGGCTCCGCAGGGGAGGTCAGCTCTGCTAACCTGAAAATACAGTTCATAGCATATGATGCTTCTGTGTATACATCAGGAATCAGTCTTTCAACCTGCCTTGGTGCCTGGTGCCCCGCGCTATCGAGCATACCTAGCTCGCAGATCTATAGCATGAGATTCAGCGGGACTGTTACGTATTCCAACGGAACAGTCATTCCGAACTCTGACATAGAAGTTGGGGTGAAGGACGCTGTGACTTCACAGTTTTTCTTCAAAAACACGAGAACTGATGGAACAGGCTACTTTGAGGCAAAGATAGACAATGTCCCTGCTTCTGTCCTGAGCAACGGTTACAGCGTTTCAATCAGGCTGATAAGCGCGGTTGAAGCTGCTTATCAGAAGATCTGCAGCTATGACAGTGGAACGAACAAGTGGCTGTGTTAAAGGCTTAATTTAGAACGAAGAAATTGTCATCGGCTCTTCTGATCCGCTCAGACCTGCAGGTCCTTTTGCATCCTCAGATGAGGTTGGTGTTGAGATGTGCCTGATTATCACAACATCCCCCACGTTCTGGACAAGGCTGTATGGAATTATCACGCCTTTCTTTCCGCCAACGAGATTTGATAAGAATGAGCCCCTCGCTACTTCAACAACAAGCGATTTTACCCTGAATTTCGATAGGCTTACGTCGATGTCAACAACCTTTCCCGTGTATACGCCCTTGTCAGTGAAGACGTCTTTTCCGAACATTTCAGACAGGTTTTTTATTGTTATTGCCATAAAATCACAAAACTGATATGAATATTGGCAACAATCAAATATTTAAAGGTTTTAGCAAAGGTTTCCTTCACTTTGGCGAGAAAAATTGCTAAACTTTTAAAGTATCAGATCGAATGATATAGCATGCTGAGGTAGCCAAGTGGTTACGGCGCCAGTCTGCTAAGCTGGTTTCAGAAATGATCCGGGAGTTCGAATCTCCCCCTCAGCGCCAATTATGGGCCGATGGTCTAGCGGTATGACGTTAATCCTCTTCGAGGAGCGGACCCCTCACACGGTAAAGGTCGCAGGTTCAAATCCTGCTCGGCCCACCATTACTTTTTAATGATCGGCGTGAAAAATACTAGCATTACAAGGAGAACTGGAAGACCTTGTCATGAATTGATAATCTTTCATTATAAGGAACTCTTTTATTTTGTCAGATTTATGAGAAGATACTATATGTGGAAGTATGAAATTCTTAACAAAGCCAATATTTTTCTTAGTTATATTAAATTCTAATGTATAAGATTTTCCAGAGATTTTTCTATTACCTATGAAGGTTGTTCGTTCTCTATACTCAGAGTAGATACTGCATCTGAGTATTCTTTCAACTGCCTTTGATAATTTATGAGGAAATTCACCACTTATTATTCTAATAACACATTGAGGATATTTATATCGTTTTATTCTAACACCGCCATCACCGTCTATAATAGCTGCTAAATAGGCACCAAAGAACTTATTAGAATTTAATATCCAGTTCGGTGGAGTAGGCGGTTTAGATAATTTAATCTTTAGTTTATGGAACAATGGAACAAATTCCTTTACACCTATTCTATATTCCATAGCGGACCTGTCTTTGTATTTTACTATCTTCGATTTTCTATTAAACAATCTATAGGAAATATCTTTGAACCTCTCTATAATAGCCAAGTTCTTATTAAACGCTCTGGCTAAAACCATTTTCTTTTTATTATATTCATAATGCTGGAAATAGCCGTCTGTCTGAATTATACCTATCCAATAAGCAAAATCAGTATTGCAGAATTTTCTAATGTTCATATTTTCATCTGTATAAAATAAATCAGATTATAATTCTTAAATGCCATTTTGCAGTGGAAGAGTTAATTTTTTCCGGATTTCCTGTGGAAGGTTATTTTATAAAAGATAGACTAGTAATCAATCATAGGCTCCCATCGTCTAGCCCGGTCAAGGATACCGGCCTTAAGCAAAAAGATAACTTTTTGCTGGCCAATCGAGCGACTCGAAAGGGTTGAGGCGCAAGCCTATGATAGCGAAGTTAGCCGGTGATATCTGAACTTCGGTTCGGATTACTGGAAACGTGGGTTCAAATCCCGCTGGGAGCACCAATCTTTAAAAAGCCTAAATCGGTGATATTGCCATGACAAAAGATAAAGTGGATGAAGTTTGTAGCCAAGCTCCGGATGAAAAGATCAAGAACGTGATTCCGAAATATAAAGAAAGAACTCTTGCTGACTACGGAACGCTTTGCAACCTATACTAAAGCTCTGCATAGTACATTGCAGCCTGCGCAGCCATTCCTGCATCCTCGAACTTGAACATCTCATCCGCTCCTTCCCTTTGCAGGTATATCCAGTTCAGCAGTTCCTTCTCGATCTTTGTCAACGCTCTTCTATGCATCTTCCCAGAGTATTCAACTTCCTTTACAACATTGTTTTTTAGCTTCCTGTTGAACTTGATTGCCTTGCCTCTTGCTATCGGAAATGGGTTCTGCGCAATGTGCGCGAACTGTTTCTCCTCCTTGAATGCAGCAGTTTCATAGTATGCAGCTACTTCGTGCGCGCAGAATCTCTCCTCGCCTGATTTGTATTTTGTGTTTAGCTCCCCGTTGAATACCTTGTCCTCGCAGTTGCAGCTCCCGAACAGATCTATCGCATCCGCCAGGGGGTTGTCGCTCGTTGCTATCGGCAGAGAATTCAGTGCAACGTTGTATTCCTTCTCCTTTGTCCTTGATGGGACGAATGCAACAATCCTTTGCGAGTAGTCTTGTATCTTGATATTCTCATCGTTTTCAACATCTCTTATGTAAGTGAAGAGTTCCATCCCGTCAATCAAGTCTGCAAGACCAATCAGCCTGTGCCTGCTGTCCCTGAAACCTGTCCAGCCGTATCCTCGCAGATCGCCTTCTGCTTGTTTCATTGCGTCCCTTATCCTGTCATCTATTGAACGCACCCCGACGCATCTGTATCTCGCATCAGGTATGCTCACAGAAAGATGAGGGCCTGCTTTCTTGTAGTGAATTCCATCGGCAAATTCTGGAGAAACGATCTCCTCACACAGGGGTATCTCTATGTACTGGTCCCTGTTCAGGTTCTTTATACCTGTAACAAGGTCAGCATAAGACTGGACCTGAATCTTCGATCTTATCTCGCCAATTTTCGGTTCCCGGAAAGAGGGATGCTCAGCTATCATTGTTAACCACCTAAACAGAGTTTACTCCAGCTGGCTGTTTAATTAGTGTGGTGATAGAGAATACCACAATGCTTATATTCCTTGGAGAATGAATACCTTCTATGCCAGAAACAACCCTTGAGGAAAAACTATTGGGATACGTGGGCCTGAGCAAAGGGGAGGCAAAGGTATACCTGGCTTTGATAAGGATGCGGACAGGGTTGGCAGGACAGATTGCTCAGAAGATAGGGATGCATAGAAGGAACGTGTATGATTCCATTGAAAGGCTGGTTGCGAAGGGCCTTGTAAGCTATGTGATGCATGGAACAAGGAGATATTTCCAAGCAGAAAATCCGCAGAGGCTTATTGAGATCATGAATTTCAAGATGGAGGATCTGAGCGCGGTTGTTCCGAAGCTTGAGAAGCAATATGGAGCTGTAGAGGCAAAGCAGGAGGCTAGGATCTATAGGGGGAAAAGAGGACTGAAGACAATCCTTGACGATCAGCTTAACTACAAGGAAATCCTTGTGCTCGGAGGGACAACACATTTTGGCGAGATCCTGAAGTACTATGCTCCGCAATACACGATGAGGAGGGTAAAGAAGAAGGTACTGCTTAAGATGATCTACGGAGAGAAGGCGCGTGGAATAAAGGTTCCGATGGCGCAATGGAAGTTCTTGCCTGAGAAATACCTTGGTCCAGCTGCCACAAACATATGGGGTGACAAGGTTGCAATAATAATCTGGTCTGAGCAGCCCCTGGTTGTAATGATAGAGAGCAAGGAGATAGCTGATTCATACAGGCACCACTTCGAGTTCCTGTGGAGCGTTGCGGAGAAATAATCAGCGCACTACGACTGTCCCTATCTTCTCTCCAAGGAGAGCCTTCTTGACATTTCCAGCCTTCAGAGCATTAACTATCTGCGATTCTATTCCAGACTTGGCAACATCCAAAAGTTCTGATATCTTTCCAAGCATCCCGCCTGTGACATCAACAGCTGAAGAGCCAGACATCCAGCTGCTTATCTTCTCGAAGTTCTCCTCCCTTATCAATGGAATCAATTTCGCACTCTTGTCCTTGTTGGGATCTGCTGTGAAAATGCCGTCAACATTTGTCCCGTGGATTATTTTTCTGGCGTAAAGTTCTTTTGCAACATAAGGCGTTATCTGGTCTCCGGAAAGAATGGAGCATGCCTGTTCCGTATCAAATGCAGGAACGCCATAGAAGACTGGAACAAGCCCGCTTCTAAGAAATCCGCGTGTAGCTTCAAGATCGAACTTCACAAGCCTTCCCGCTCTCATTATAGCATGCGCAGAGGCCTGCAGGGGCATTGCTGGCACATCATTCTTTATCAAAGCTTTCGTTACGATCGAGTTCAAATCATTCTGCAGCCTTTGCGTCTCCGCGAACGCAACCCTCTGTTCATCGTTTTTTATTCCCTTGTCAATTCCTGTTTTCTTCACAATCTGATGACCGTATGAGCCAGCTCCATGAACCAAGATCAAGTCAAATTTGCCGGAAGCATAAGCTTCTGATATCTCTTCAGCTATCCTATTTATGTTTTTCAGGTTCGCTTTAGGCTTTTCGCTTTTCTTATCGGTTATTACAGATCCTCCAACCTTCAAAACAATCAGATCCTTCATTGTTTCACAGAAGCTATTGGGAGGCGTGCAAATAAGAATTTAACCTTTACTGTGCAACATTCTCTATGGCAATTGCTGAAGCAAAGGAGGAGGCTGTTTATGAGGTTGAGGCTGTTGCGCCAGGAAAGGTAATACTTTTTGGCGAGCATGCTGTTGTCCATGGGAAGCCTGGCATCGCCGCGGCAGCCGGAATATACACAACCGTCGAGGCGGGAAAGGCATATGAGGGAATAGAGATTGATGCCGGAGAGTTTGGAATTGCGAGAATCAGTTTTACCGAATTGGACAATTTAATGAACAGGGTCTACGAGCTTAGGGATGCATACAATCTAGATAAGAGCAAGGAGAAACCTGCTTCGAAGGAGATCAGGAAAATGACTGAAAGCAACAAGCTGATCCCATGCCTTGTTGCTGTAGCTGAGATAGGGGAAGACTATGGGCACAAGCCTTTTAGGGCAAGGATAAATTCCGCAGTTACAAAGAACCTCGGGTCAAGCGCCTCTGTTAGTGCTGGTTTGGTTGCTGCAGTTTCAGAGCTTTTCGGCCGCAACTTCTCCAAAGAGGAGATAATTTATTATGCGAATGAGGCGGAGAGGTCTGTGCATGTCACCCCTTCGGGCATAGATGCAAACACGGTTACTCACGGCGGCTATCTTGTTAAGACCGGAAGAAGCATAGAGCATCTGACCATTGACTTCGAATTCCCGCTTATAATTGTCAACAGCGGCGAGGCCGCGAAGACGAGCGAGATGGTAGAGAAGGTATGGAAGATAAAGGACACGCAGCCGAAGATGTTTGAAGAGACGATGAAGAAGGCTGAGAACATAGCCAGTACTGCGCTGTCTGTTATAGGGGCGAAGGATCTGGAGAAGATAGGGAGACTGATGAACCTATACTACAAGGCTTTGAGTGAGTTTGACATTTCCACAGAGAAGCTTGATGACATTGTTGAGACTTCTATGAAGAAGGGCGCTCTTGGCGCCAAGCCTACCGGCGGCTGGGGAGGGGGAAGCTGCATAGTGCTTGCCAAAGACGATGGGCAAAGGGTGAAGCTGATACAGGAATTTGAGAATGATGGATATGACGCATTCACAGTGAGGCTCGGGGTGCCTGGCGTAGCTGTAAAAAGGCTAGATTCTTCGTAAAAGCCGTTATTTTGCCTACTGGTCAGTCTATAATCCAGATTCATATACCTTTAAATAGAGTCGAACAGCACTCATATACGAGGGTTTTAACTCTCAAGAAAAAATGAGGTGATATGAATGGGCAAAGCTTTAGTTGTAAAGTCGGCTGTAAAGGCTGCTTGCAAAGGAATGAGATGCTCCGGCGACTTCATGGGCGCTATGGACAAGAAAGTCGCTGAATTGCTTGCTGATGCATCAAAGAGAGCAAAGGCAAACGGAAGAGCAACAATCAGGCCAGCAGACCTCTAGTCAAGTAATATCTTTTCTTTTTCTTCACATTTTCTTATTCGGCAATCAGCGTGCAATAGGTATATTTAAATACTGTGTGGTAGTAAGTTTTTCTATGGATACAGCAGATGTTGGGAAGGAGACAAAAAAGATAAAATTCGAGGATAGGGGTCCAGGATCTTATCTCCTGAAATCCCATAGTGTTAGTGTTCTATACGGCATATTTCTAGACATAAAAGATACTCGAAGAAGAATATTGGCGCTTTCTTCCAATTACGATCATGAGGGATTCAAAGACTTCAAAGAGTTTAGCAAAAGAGTCGAGGAATTAACGGTCTACAGGATTAGCACTGTGGCTGGTCCAGATGTCATAAATCCAACCAATTCAAATTCGTTTTTTGATACTATAACCAAATTTCTTGAGAAAAATGGCAAGTCCGGAGTTGCTGCTACAGACTCCTTTGAGAGGTTGCGCACTGTCAACGGTTTTGACGAAACCCTGAAAGTGTTTTATCGGATAAGAGACTTTATAGGAGAAGGAATGTTTGTATTCCATGTTGATCCCAGAACATTGAAAGGCGATGAATTGGCTAGGGTGGAAGGTTCAGCGACATATGTTTCCGATTGCAGAAAAGAAGAGCACAACGGAAAACAAGAAAACGCTGCGACTCCCTACCATGGATAAATCTTTATATCGTTCTCGCAGAAACACTTCTCATGCGGGGGTCGCCTAGTCCGGCAATGGCGCCAGACTCAAGAAACTCTTGAGTTTTGATCTCTGAGATGATAGAGAAATCTGGTCCTTTAGAGGTCCGCAGGTTCAAATCCTGCCCCCCGCACCAATTAAAAATAGGCAAATAAAACTAAACAAAAGTCTTCTTTAGATTCTAGATCGCATCTACAACTTCTTGCCTGTCCAGTTCCATGCTGTCGCAAAGACAAATCCTACTATAGATCCCAATACGAACGTCACGACCAATAGAATTATTGCTGTCACAGCATTGAATGGCATTACAGTAACTGTTGCGCTTACAAAGTGCAATCCAATTATCCAGTTTATCCATGCCTGTCCGAAGCCAAGAGCAACCATCACTGACCATATCAGGTGCATTGCCGCTGCCAACAGTCCCAGTGAAACTGCTACTTGTTTTGGATTCAGTGTACCCATATTATCTAGAAAGATATGCTGTGACTTAATATTAAAACTATGCTGCTTTTCTCTGGGCGATCTTGACCATGTAGCCTGCTACCTTGTTCCTGACGAACTTGTCCTCCCCGAGATTCATGGAATCTATGAGGGCCTTGTTCTGTTCATAGTCGGCAGAGACCTTGTCAGGAAACTTTAGAGCTATCTCCTCTGCAATGTTCTTTATCCATCTTGTCCTTATTCGGCCCATGTAATCTTCTTTTTATACCTTCTGGAACGCATAAAAAGGTTATGGATGCGTACGTTGATGTCTCGCCTTTGGGCGTTATTGCAGTAGATGACAAGGGCAAGTTCCTAGCCTCAAAGATGTTCAAGCTGGATGCAGAGGAGGCTGCGCAGAAGGTTGCCAAATGCTTTAAGGGCGAAGAGATAGAAGAGGTCAGGCAGCTGAAGTTTGATCTGGAAAAGAAGGGGTATACTGCTTATTCAACTTCCCCGAATAAAGCTACCCTCTACATAAGGGAGAATATTCGTTCAATGGCAAAGATGAAGGACGATGAACTGAACAAGTTCCTTTCCCAGTTCGGAGTGCTTCTTTCCAAGAAGAGGATCGCTTCGCTTGTCAGGAGGGACAAACTGATCATAGAAACCGTTTCCGCCTTAGAGGACCTGGAAAAGATAACAAACCTCTTTTCCGAAAGGATAAGGGAGTGGTACGGGTTGCATTATCCTGAGCTGTCAACAAAGGACCATGAGAGATATCTTGCTACAATCGCTGAATATGGGGAAAGGGAGAAGATTCCGAGCTTCAAAGCCAGCATGGGGATGAGCTTCAGCAAGGAGGATATAGAAAATGTAAGGGAATATGCCGTCCTTTCAAAGAAGGCCTTCGAGATGAAAGCGGGACTGGAGAAATACCTTGAGGACCTGACGAAGAAGGAGATGCCGAACACATCCGCTCTTGTTGGCTCTTTGCTAGCTGCAAGAATCCTGAAGCAGACAGGGTCATTGGAGAGGCTGTCGAAGATGAGCTCTTCAACAATACAGCTTTTGGGAGCGGAAAGGGCCTTGTTCAGGTTCATGAAATCGAAGAGCAAGGATGCCAGGCCGCCCAGATTCGGAATCCTGTTTACACATCCCGATGTGTCAACAGCAAAGAAGGAGCTGCAGGGGAAGGTTGCCAGGCTGATCGCTTCAAAGCTTACAATCACAGTCAGGACAGATTTCTACACGAAAGAGGACAAGTCAGAGGAGGCTGTCAGGGATTACAAGGAGAAACTGAAGAGGATAATGGGTGGGGGAGATGGTTAAGGAAATATTTACAGGCGTCTTTAAGGTGGAAGACAGGCTAGCAACGCTTGCAACACTGAAGGAGAGGCTTTTTGGTGAGGAACTGAACGGGGAATACAGGCTGTGGGATCCGACAAGAAGCAAGCTAGGCGCGGCAATAATGAAAGGCCTGAAGCAGCTTCCAATAAGACAGGGCTCAAAGATTTTGTACCTCGGCGCTGCGCATGGATTCACTCCGAGCTATGTTGCAGACATTGTTGGTACAACAGGAATAGTCTATGCACTGGAATTTTCCGAGAGGCCTTTCAATGAACTGTTGCCTGTCTGCGAGAAGTATGAGAACATAGTTCCCATACTTGCCGATGCGAGAAAGCCTGAGCAGTTCTCCTGGGTAGAGAAATCTGATGTTCTATATGTTGACATTGCGCAGCCGGACCAGACGGACATAGCTATAAGGGTTGCCAAGGATTTTTTGAAGAGAGGCGGGCATTTGATGCTTGCCATAAAGACGCAGTCGATAGACATAACAAAGTCTCCGAAGAAAGTCACAGACGAACAGGTCTACAAATTGAAGGCAGCAGGATTCCAAGTTTTAGAACTGATAAATCTTGAGCCTTTCGAAGAAAGGCATTTCTTTGTTTCAGCTAAGATGTTTTAGAATCCCATTCTATTTCCAATGTTGGTCCGAAGAAGGCATTTGACATGTTTATCACATATTCCCTGAAATCCCGAGCCGCATCGGTCTGATAGATGTCTACACGCCACTTATAGCTATCAGCTCTCGTTCTTATTTTTCCCAGACGCTCCAGCTTCCCTTCCTTCATGTGCCTGACATCCAAGTAGAATGTTTCGCCGTTATCCGAAGTCTTAGCATCGTACCCGTCTTCGCGCATAAGTCTTGCCATGATCTCTGTTTTTCTCCTGAACTTAATGACATGCGTTTCTTCCAGTTTTGGCATAATGATTGTTTATATTCTAATGTTCAAATATGCATAAGCTAATTCTAAGATGCTTAAACAGTAACCTTTATAAACTACCGAATAGTGATAATAGATATGTCAAACGAAGCGGAGGCTCACCTGCAGGTTGCATACGATACAGCTGACAAGATGGAGCTTTTCGACAAGCCTGGCGTGCAGATTGTAAAGCTGAAGAGCGGCAAATACGTCACCGGCCTTGACAGGTGGCAGACCGGCTAGCTCGGAAAGGAGCTTCGCAAGAAGTCAGGAATGGCGGTAGGAGTCCTTCCAACAAAGAGGGCTTACAATGAGACATTCTCTAACGCGGAATATAAGGCTTTAACGACCAATTACTGGGTTCATAATGCTGAGGTCATAATTTCCGCAGGGTTTGTCATAGCGAACCCCGAGGTGGAGATCAAGGACGGGAAGCTGGCGTTTACCGGAGAAAAGATAACGACTAAGATAAAGGAAACAGCCATAGACACGCTCATCGGAGCGGGACTGTTTGAAAAGCCGAAGAAGAAGGTCTGGAAAGGTCCTATTTATTTTGAGAATGATGTAGCTTCGCTCTGGTCCTACTGGGCTCCGGGCGATGCGTCGTTCCGCGCGGATGCGGACAGACCCTCGGGCGGGTATTCCCGTGGGCTCTCCGCTTTTGTGGTTGGAGAGAAGGATGAAAAGAAAAGTGCTGCACAGAAATCTGCAGAGACAAGGCAGGTAGACGAGGCAGAGTATCAGGAGCTTCTTAGCTTCAAGGAAGACGCCCTGAAATACAGGGAAGCAAGAAAATTCTTTTCCTAGAAAGTCTTATAAAACCTAGGCTCTATAGTTTCTAGAGATAGTTATGCAGCTAGTCCTTCCTCTCCCTTCGGGGGGGGGCACTCCGACAATCTTACTTCTCCAGGCAAAAGCCTAGGCTATACGCCTGTCCATAGCGCTCCAATAGAGCCATTAAATACAGCTACGACAGTCAAGGCTGAAGTAGCAGTGGTAGCCGCCAAAAGCGGTTCTTTAATGTACAGGCTACAAAACCGTTCGCTCAGGTCCAACTGGAATCCGGACGATAGCAGCAGAAGTTGCCGTCAAGCGTCGTTCAACGCGAACTCCTATGGAGGCGTAAATGCGAACAGACCCTCGAACAGGAAATCCTTCTTAGTCATTAAGATGGGCCTGTTTTCCAATGGGCTCTCCAATAGCCTAGGCTGCCTAAAGGAGATATTTAATGGGTGAGCTTTACGACAGGCTCTGCTCCATGGAGAACCTGCTGCTGGCTTACAGGAAGGCAAGCAAAGGCAAGTCTAAGAAGTGGTATGTGATAAAGTTCAGGGAGAATCTGGAGCAAGAGCTCGCTAAAATTAAGTCAGAGCTAGAGAACTGTAATTACAAACCAAGACCACTCAAGAGATTCATCATAAGGGATCCTAAGACCCGTGTCATCCACGCTTCCGTCTTTAGAGATAGAGTTGTCCACCATGCCATTTGCAACATCTTAGAACCAATCTTCGACAAGACTTTCATTTATGATTCCGTAGCCAATCGCAAAGGCAAGGGCGCGCATGCGGCTTTGAAGCGTTTTGATGAATTCAAAAGAAAGGTTTCGAAGAATGGCAGATTAGTAAAAAGGGCCAAGTACAGCAATATGGTTATAGGCTACTTCCTCAAGGCAGACATCAGGCATTACTTCCCCAACGTTGACCACGATATACTGCTCAGCATACTGGGAAGAAAGGTAACAGACGAAAACGTTCTTATGCTTATAACGACTATCCTGAAAGAGAACGCTCCAGAGGGCAGGGGCATGCCGATTGGCAACATGACCAGCCAGTTCTTCGCCAACCTCTACCTCAACGAGCTCGACCAGTTCGTGAAGCATCAGCTGAGGGCCAAATATTACCTTCGGTATGTGGATGATTTCGTGATTCTTCACAGGGATAGACATGTTCTGGAGGGCTACAAGCAGCAGATAGCTGCTTTTCTGAATATCCTGAAGCTAGAGCTACATCCTGAGAAATCAATGATCGGTCCTCTCCATAAAGGCATAAAGCTGCTTGGCTACCGCATGTTCTATTATCATAGCCTGCTTAGAAAGAGCAGCACGGCGAAGATGAAGAGGAAGCTTAGCGGTCTAAAACGTTCCGACATTGACAAGGTCCTTATCGGTTGGAACGGTTATGCGATGTGGGCTAATACTTTTAAGTTGCGAAGAAATATTATTGAAAATGTTTTAGAAATAGTTCCTTGAATTTTCCAATCTGCTTAATTTTTATCCTGCTTCCAGAGGCAGCTTCGTGCCCGCCGCCCAGTGCCCCAAGCTCATGAGACACCTTCTTGAACGCTTCAGCGAGATTGTATTTTTTATTATGGGTCCTGCCATGAACTGAACACTCCCTACTGGTAAGCTTAGCGAAAATTATGTAAGCCTCCTCGTTGTTCTGGGAAGAGAGCTTCGTGCCAATAGCTCCTCCATATCTGCTGTTATCCTCGCTCAGAAGGGAGAAAACAACGTTGCCATAATTCTCTTTGTTTGTATAGAACTCTTCAAGCGCAGCAGCGAATCTGGTCTCAGCTTCCTTGAAGGCTTCTACAAACTTCTTGTTCTTCTCTATCTCCTTCAGGCTCTTCGCATTGTATAGAATGTTCATCGTGGTTCTGTGGCCATGTTTTGTTATTGCTGCTGCTACCATCTTTCCCATCAATCCCATTTCCGTGTCAAGCAGCTTGTTCTTGTCATCTATCTTGAAGAATTTGTCTAAAAGATCCCTGCAGTCATCGTAACCATAATCTGCGGTTGTTCCAATTGCTGAGAGCCAATTAAGTTCCTTAACCTCTGGAAACAGCTTCCAGATAAGATAAGAAGCAGGTTGGTATCTTTCCTTGTGCTCAAGCCTGGGATTGATGAATACAACATTCTTGTTGCTTCCGTCTTTGTGAACAACATGATGGTCTATAACAAGGACCTTCGCCTTAATTCCGGAAAGCGCATCCACATAGTATTCGGATGCCAGATCAAGTATAATCAGATAGTCGCAGTTCCTGAACCTCTCCACAGATTTGGCAACGTCCTTAACGGAGCTGAAAAATATTCTTGCCTTTATTCTGTTCTTTGCAAGCACCTTGCTCATCAGGGTTGCAGATACAAGGCCATCCACGCAGTCCTTGTGGGAGATTATTGTGACTACGGAAGCTGGATTTATTTCTTTTAGAAAATTGATGTGTCTCATTCAGAGCCCTTGAGAGCCAGTTGCAGGAGCTGCTTTATTGCTTCGCCTCCAGTTGAGCTCTCAACAGAGGCGTCAAGGAAGTCAGCCCAATACACAAGCAGGGCTTCTACTGTTCGGGGGTTTGCTCCCGCTGCGCCCTGCTCTCCCCCGTGCGAGGCAACAATGTGCACAACCTCTTCCGGAAAACCCCTTGCGTACAATTCGCATGCTCCGAAGTCCGCATGATCCAGGTTTGCCCCGGTAAATTGCCACTCGTTTCCTATCTTCTTGTACAAAAACACTTTTGCAATGTCATGCAGCAGAGCCCCGGCAATGAGATGGTCCTTGTTAATCTTCATTTTATACATGTTCTCAAAATGATCTGCCAGCGCCATCACTATCTTTGTTATGGAGACCGTATGCTCAAGCTCCCCTCCTGCATGATGGTGATGCGCACCTATGGGCCATGCAGGGATCTCCTCAAACTTTGCCGCCGGGTAGATGATCTCAGGATTGGATATCTCAGGTTCTTTCAGGAGCTTTATTGTCTTCTCCCTCAGTGATTTGTCTTTTATCTTTTCAGCCAGTTCTAGAGCGTCTTTAAGCTTAACCATAGTAATCAGTGAGATTCATAGCTTTTAAATGTGTATTCCAAATTCGTAGACTTTTTCCTCGAATTCAAATTCCCTTTTTGATCCCTTGACTGTTCCAAATACAACCTTTGTTCCTGTGGCTTCTTCTATATCATCCTTCCACATCTTGAAGATATTCTCAGTCAGATAGAGGGTTGCCTTGTCCTTTACCTTCAGTTTCATCTTCTTCCTCTCATCCTGCACAGCTCTTATCAGTTCTCGTACAAGCCACTCCTCCTTTAGCTCTTCTGTTATCTTCAGATCAAGAATTACCCTGCCCCCTTCAAACTCCTTTCCAGCCTCCATTGCTGTTTTCTGTGAGAAGATCACATCATCCTTGCTAAGGTTGAAGTTCTCCAGCTTGGCTTTGCCCTTCTTGCCCATCTCCGCCTTAAGTTTTGTTGCATCAGATGTTTCCAGCAGCCTTGCCAGGCGCTTTATCTTGTCTCCAAACTTCTTTCCAGCAACAGGCCAGTTTGGTTTTGCAATATAGCTTATCATCATGCTGCTTGTCTGCAGGGATTTGACATTCGCCATCTTCATTATAGCATCCTCCATCCTCTTTGCTGCTTCTGCAGCCTCATCGCTACCTATCACGTTTGCAGAGGAGAGGACATACTTCAGCTTGATCTTGTTCTCTTGTCGTAGGGCATTTACAGCTTCGACAACGCTCATCGCTATCTTCATGTCAGATTCTAAGGCTTTGTTTGCCTTGCCTCTCTTTGGCCAGCCTGCAAAATGAACACTCCCCTTATTCTTCAACAGGTCAATCCAGATGTAGTCTGATATGTATGGGGAGAGCGGCGCTGAAACCTGGCTGATTGTGCGGAATGCATGATTCAGTGCGCAGCCAACTCCGCCGTCATTCCTGTCCTTGACAAGCTTGATGTACCACCTAGAAAGGTCGTTCATCACGAAATTCTTCAATGATTCGAATGCCTTCTGATACTCATTTGTTTCTATCGCGCTTTCAACATCTTCCACAAGGCTGTTTGCTCTGGATACCAGCCACTCATCTTCCAACTGAAGCTTTGCCTTGCTGTTAAGCTTGACGAATTCCTTTGTGAAAAGCGTTGTGTTCCAAAGAATATTGAGATAAGGGATAACGCTTTCTTCAGCATTCCTGAAGCCTACCCTTTTGGTGTTGCCTGGAGCCGAAGTGCACATCAATAATCTCGTGGCATCCACTCCATATTTTTCGAAGAGCTCCCAGGGATTGATTATGTTGCCTTTTGACTTGGACATCTTCTCGCCCTTCTCATCAACAAGATGGCCGGCGCAGACAACGTTCTTGTAGGCGGGTTTGTTGAATAGAAGCGTGGATAGCGCATGAAGCGTATAGAACCATCCTCTGGTCTGGTCAATCGCTTCCGCTATGAAGTCATATGGGAATCTCTTCTCGAAGAGTTTTTGGTTCTCGAATGGATAATGGAACTGAGCGAACTGCGCTGCTCCAGAGTCATACCAGCAGTCTATGACGAATGGAACCCTCTGCATCACCCCCCCGCACCTGCACTTCAACTTTATTTCATCTACATAAGGCTTGTGAATATCATTTACCCTTTTCTTCGCTTTCTTCTCCAGCTCTGCAATGCTTCCAATGCATTCCTCCCTCTTGCAGTCTGCGCATCGCCATATGGGAAGAGGCGTTCCCCAGAACCTGTTCCTGCTGAGGGCCCAGTCCTTGCCTTCTGAGAGCCAGTTTCCGAACCTTCCCTCCCTGATATGTTCTGGAAACCAGTTTATTTTATTGTTGTTTGCAACCAGCTGCTTCCTGAATTTGCTTGTTGCAATGAACCACGATATCAATGCATAGTAGAGAAGAGGGCTCTTGCATCGCCAGCAGAACGGGTAGTCATGCTTGTATGTCTCGACTTTCAGGATTTTGCCCCGCTCTTTCAGATCCCTGATTATGTCCTTGTCAGCATCAAGAACGAACTTTCCCGCATAATCTTTCACGTCTTCCGAGAATGTCCCGTCCTTGTTTACAGGCTGGACGAAAGCCATCTTGTACTTCCTTGAAACCTCGTAGTCGACTTCACCGAAGGCGGGAGCGCTATGCACAATTCCTGTCCCGTCCGTGCTTGTCACCTCTTTGGAGAGCGTGACCTTCCAAGCGGGATCCTTGAGCTTCCCTACAAAATAATCCATCAAAGGTTCGTACTGTATGCCCTCAAGAGCCTTTCCCTTAACTTTCTTTACAGCATGCGCATTAGGAAAATAATGACCAACCCTGTTTTCTGCAAGAATGTATTCAGTATCTCCACTTTTGATGTAAACATAATCTATGTCAGGATGCACCATTAGTGCAACGTTGCTCGGCAAAGTCCAGGGAGTTGTAGTCCATGCGAGGAAATACTGATTCTTGCCTTTGATCTTGAACTTCACCGTTATTGATTCGACAGAAGCTTTTTCATAACCGAGAGCAACCTCATGCGAACTCAGAGCGGTTTCGCATCTCGGGCAGTAAGGAACAACCTTATGTGCTTCGTACAATAGTTTTTTCTTATATAACTCTTTCAGGGACCACCAGACGCTTTCCATATAGTTCTTGTCGAGTGTGCTGTAAGGGTTCTTCAGATCGAGCCAGAACGCTGATTTCTCAGTGAATTTGTTCCATGCGTCAATGAATGAGAAGACATCCCTTCTGCATTCTCCATTGAACTTGTCTATTCCATAGCTTAGTACGTCTTTCTTTGTCTTCAGTCCGAGCTTCTTTTCCACTTGAACCTCTACGGGGAGTCCATGGCAGTCCCAGCCGCCTTTCCTTGGAACAGTGAAGCCTTTCATGTACTTGTACCTGCAGACCAGATCCTTGAAGACTCGAACTTCTAAGTGATGTAATGCCGGTGGGGCATTTGCTGTAGGGGGGCCTTCCAGAAATGAGAATAAAGGCTTACCTTTCTCAAACTGCAGGCTCTTCTTTATTTTGCTTCTTTCCTTCTTCCAAAGAGCTTCAACGCTCTCCTCGATATGATGATGGTCGAACATAGGAACACATTGTATTAGATGCTTTTATATTTTCCTCAACTATAATAAAGTGAGTGGTTTCTTTGCTATGCGAACTTTGCGGATCAGAAGAGGCTGTAACAAAGATGAACGTAGAAGGCGCTCAGCTGCATCTCTGCTCCAAGTGCAGCGGCGTTAGGGAGATGCCTGTTGCAAAGGTTGTTCTGCAGACCCTGAAACCTATGAGAGAAGAACCTACTATAGTCATCAGGGAGGATTTTTCTAAGATAATCAGAGCTTCCAGGGAGAAAATGAACCTGACTCAGGAGCAGGTTGCAGTGAAGATCAGCGAGAAGTCCAACGTTGTAAAGAGGATTGAGGAGGGATGGGAGCCTCCTTTCAGCCTTCTGGAGAAACTTGAGAGATTCTTCAAGGTCAGCCTGAAAGAAGGGGTTGCAGATACTAAAATTAAAACTAAATCAGAGAAGAAATCTCTTACAATCGGAGATGTTTTGGAAGTTCGTTGAATGACTAGTTCCGAATAAACTTTATAAATCAATTGTCGCTAATGTCTCCATGCCTAATAAAGAACTAATTGCTTTAACGCAGGAACTTATCAAAGCATATAGCAGCAATCCGCCTGGAAGGGAGAAGGAGGTTGCTGATCTAATAAAGAAGAGGATGGAAAAGATCGGGCTTGATGTTAGAATGTTTGAAGTTGCTCACGGAAGGCCGAATCTGCTGATTTCTTGGAAAGGAAAAGGATCAAAGAAACTGGCAATAGAAGGTCATATGGACACTGTCCCTGCAGGGGACGGATGGACGCATCAGCCTTTCGGAGGGGAGGTTTCTGGAGGGAGAATCTATGGCAGGGGGGCAACAGACATGAAAGGGAATCTTGCCTCGATAATAATTGCCATTGAGAACCTGAAGAAAGCCAAGTGGACTCCCAAAGGAGAATTGATCTTCCTTGCCTGCTGCAATGAGGAGATGGGGGACAGGGAGGGCATTGGAATGACGCATATGGCAAAGCAGATCAAGCCTGATGTTCTGCTTCTGAGCGATACAACCGATTTTGACATTGAGGTTGCGGAGAAGGGCGTACTGTGGCTTGATGTGAAATCCAAGGGAAAAGAGGCGCACGGCTCGATGCCATGGGAAGGGGTGAATGCCATAAAGAACCTGGGAAAATTCCTCATCGCTTTGGACAGGATGCAGTTCCCTGCCAATCACAAGATCCTGGGAAAATCAACGATCTCAATCAATACTATCTCCGGGGGGTTCAAGACAAACGTTGTTCCCGGATCTGCAACCGCTTCTGTGGATATAAGGTTGGTTCCTGGGGACAAAAAAGAGGTTGTAATGAAGATTATTAGTGATCTCATAAAGAAGCTGAAGTCTGAAGACAAGACAATGAACATTGAAGTGAAGGAGCTTGTCTACTTCGAGCCTGTAGAGCTTGATACGAAGAGCAAGGAGGTTGCCCTTCTATCAGAGGCTGTGAAGGAGGCATTGGGAAGGGCACCTAAGATGAAGGCTGAGCATGGGTCAACCGGATCGAATATCTTCATAAAACAGGGAATCAAGACCATAGTTTTCGGCATCGGAAAGCCTTCGCTGAGCCATATAAGCGACGAATATGTGGAAATAGAGGATCTGGAGAAGGGCGTGAAGGTCTATGATGCATTTATACGCAAATTCTTCGCTTGAATTAAGTTTAAATACATTAAATCTCAAATAAGGAACAGCAGTTTGTGATGAAATGAAGATCCCGTTAGTTGCAGTTTCGTTTTTTCTAGCCCTGTCGATATTTCTGGCGTCTGGATATGGCATGTATTCTGTTTTAGGGAGCTTCAATATCACTCAGTTAAACAATGCTGCCGCAGAGGTTCCCGCTTCCTTTATAGGAGATCCAATTTATTCTGTCTGGTCGAATAGTTCGTTAGACATTGATCTGACGTATCTCCAGCCACCATACGTAATCAACTCTACCGGCGATCAGCTTACTTATACTCCGTTATGGAATGGCAGTGCAACCGACCCCTACACCTTGGAGGCATACAGCACTGCAGATCTTTCTCTTGATATTGATACCGCGACCAATCCTGGAAGATACTCAGGCATGTTTGTGATAAATGACGAGGCAAATAGCAGTGACAATGCAACAGTGCCTGTGGAGATATTTGTGCCTATTAGCTTCAATCCGAGCGGGACTGGCTTATTCGCCGGTATGACAAACGGTACAATAAATGACACCTACTACTTCAATATGAGCTCCATCAACTATACTTCAGCTTTCAGGATAAGCATTTTCAATACAACAGCAGGTTTCCCTGGCATAAATCTGAGGAATGGCACAGGTTTGGTAGAGATACCGCAGCAATCTGCCTATAATATCATAGAATACAAATCTGCTGAGGGCGTTGTTCTGAGCCAGTATATCGATCCAGTGACATGGTGGTCTATTGCAACAGGCAATGGCACAAACTCAAGCTTTAGCGGCACGATAGAGCTTCTTTCCACCAACTTCATTATAGACAATACATTGGGAAACAGAACATTCACTATAAAGACTAACAGAGGCAACAGCCAGACATTCCTTTTAGGAAATTTTGTTCTTAACAACAAGACAACATCTGATGTTATTTATGAGGTGAGTGTTCCTGTTGCAGGCTCTTTAATAGTCGGTACTAATCTAACAGGCGGGACCCTTGCAGGCGATATTCCATTCAATTTTTCCGTAGCTGTGAATACAACAAATACGAGTAATGCTGCAGGTGTCTATACTTCCAGTATGATTATCAATACCACCGGCGGCTACCCATACAGAGATCTGAAGCTGACTGCAATTGTCAATGTCACGTCCGAGCTGCTTGGTCTCGTCACAAATGTAACAAACTCCAGCGGTTCGAGCACACCTTTGCCAGGAAACAACATTACTGTGACGCTCGTTCCAACATACCAGAACGGAAACCTAGTCAGCGGTTTGGGCACATCAAACATCACAAATGTCTGGGCTGTCCACAGGAATTCAAGCTCGTTCACAAATGTCAGCGGAACACTCAGCAATCTTGGAGCAATAAGCCTTGTAAGCAATGGAACAGCTTATGCGCTTACGACTGGAGCTGTGCCTTCAGCTGCATTGGGCGGAACATATGATTTCTACGTCACTGTTAGCGACGGTCTGAATACGCAGACCTATTCAACTGTTTTGAATCTGAACGACATTGCTTTGAGGCTTTCAATAAGCAATGGCGGCAACTGCGCCACTAATTCTTTGGCGGCTTCAACGGATATTATATGCGGTGTTAATGCAACGAACTATGGATATGTAGCAGCACAAAATGTTTTTGTTACTCCTGTCGCAGGAAGCTGTTTAACTCCAATCTATGATACTGGTTACATACAGTCTCCTGGAATCGCAAGCATAGGAACCGTTAATGCCGGCTCTATTGCCTCATCATCACCAGCATACTGGAAGTTCAGATACACTGGCTCGAGCACTTGCGCGCTTGCGTTCAATGTCAATGCTTCAAACAGCGCAAAGTTTGACATAGGAAGCGTTGTATTTACACTTAGTCTTGCTTCCGCCCCGAATACAACTACACCAAACACTGGCAGCGGCAGCGGATCAACACCTTTGTCAACTCCAAGCAAGAAGGAGCTTAAGATAACAGATTTTCCTGCAACCGTAGAGATGATTCCCGGGGGATCAAAGACAGTCACGATAAAGGTCAAGAACACAGGTGATTTCGATGTCAGGGACGTCAAAATGACTGTGACTGGGTTAGATAAAAGCTGGTGGAACTCGAAGACCTCTCCGATAACAATTATCAAGGGTACAGAGAAGAGCTACACGCTAGAATTCACAATACCTGCTGACGCAACCGGCGACCACAGCATAAAATTCGTTGCCAACGGAACTTATGTCAGCTCTGCCGTGCAGGCGTCTGCTGATGCAAAGCTGAAGATATCTGGCTCTGCTGAGAGCAATACATCAGCGACTTCAAACACCTCAAGCACCGGAAGCTCTTCTGTTCTTGGGAGCATAGACCTGACAGGACTTTATTTGAATGTTGCAAACAACCCCCTACCTTTCTTGGGCGGTGCGGTTGCAATAATAGCTATTCTTCTGGCCCGCTTCAGAGGCATGAAGTTGAACATTCCGAAGAATACGAACCCTCCATACACGCCGCAGCAGAAGGGCAAGCTCGTCAAAACAACGGCAGCAAAGCAACCTGTCGCTGCAAATCCTCAGGCTCCGCAGATTAAGCAACAGACAAACAAGCTTGTGGAGAGAATAAAGAATCTGTTTAAGAAGAAGCCGCAGAGCTATAGCTATTCAGGGTTCTAAACGGGCAAACATTTTTCTAATCCAACAGTGGTCTTGCTGGACTTCGCTGATTTGGATCTTACCTCATTCCTGCATAACTCACAGATTTCGTCATAGATAGACATCACAGGAAGCGTTTTTTCATCTGTTGCCGCGACCTTTGCAGCAAGGGCATGGATAGTGTCCATTATTTTCTTGTCATTGGTAATCTGCTTTACATTTTGACCTCTGACGCTTCTCAGATATTGCGAAACTGCGCCCTGCGAAACTCCAAGCCGAAGAGCAACAGCCTGCTGGGTCATCTTGTACTTCTCTATCAGTTCTTTTGCCAACAGTGCCCTGGTTGCCGGCAGGATGTCCTGAACCATCACTTCGCAGAAGATCTTCATACAATAATCCTCTTTTCTGAACCATTTATAGATATCACCCTGTTATAAGATTATGGAGTGTTTGTTGCTTAGGGTCGGGGAAATAACGCTAAGGAGCGACTGGGTCTATAGGAGCGCTCTCGATACATTAAGGGGAAACCTGGAAAGGGCCCTGCAGGGCGAGAAGTGCAGAATAGTGCCGGAAGAGAAGAGGATATTTGTTTACAGCGAGAATGCGCAAAAAGCAATGCCCATTCTAAAAAGGATATTCGGAATAACTTCAATATCCCCGGCTTTAGCATGCGACTCAGAGATGGGCGCAATAAAGAACACTGCCTTGAAGGTTTCAAAGAGAATCCTCAACAGCAGAAGGAGCTTCGCAGTAAGGGCAGAGAGAAAAGGCGGACCTATAGGCTCCAGGGAGCTCAATAATGAAGTCGGAAGCGCGGTCGCAGTAAAGACAGGAGCCAAAGTAAATCTTTCAAATCCCGATGTTGAGATATTCATAGAATGCAGGAGGGAAAAGGCACTAGTTTACAGTGAAAAGATAAGGGGAGCGGGAGGCTTGCCGTTGGGCTCCAGCGGGCGCGCCTTCGCCCTTCTCCGCAGCAGGAGGGACCTAGAGGCTGCCGTGCTGATGATGAAAAGGGGGCTTGAGCTGGAGTTCATCGCTTCAGACCGGAAGCTTCTCAATGCAATTGAGAAGTGGAACCTTGGGAGGAAATTAAGAGCCCAAAAAGCCAAGAATTCCGCGGAAATAAGCAAGTTCTTAAAAGCTTCGAAATGCAGATTCCTTGTGGCTGGAAGCGGGCTGAACCTCAAAGGATCGGATATGCTGGTTTTGAACCCGCTTGAAGGGGTTAATTCTAGCAAAATCTTATTTACTAATAGATAGTAAAGCTTTAAATACTCTACTTTGCATAGTATGTTTAGACTCATCACGAGTAAGTGAAAGGTTTATATAGCAGTGCATGAATATGATAACATCAAAGAGTGGTAATGTGGTAGTGCAACAGCACGTGTTAGATGCATTAAAACAGATTGGACTCAATTTATACGAGAGGAAACTCTGGGTCGCTCTGCTTTCAAAGGGTTCTGCAAGCGCTGGCGAGCTCGCTTCTTTGGCAAAGGTTCCTTATTCTAGGACTTATGATATTCTAGAAAGCCTGGCTGACAAGGGATTTGTGATTCCGCAGAACACAAAACCGTTGAAATATGTTGCAATCTCTCCGCATGAAGCCTTGGATCGTGTTAAAAAGAAGATACAGGAGGACGCTGTTGTTAATTCTGACAGGATATCGAAGTTCCAGTCTTCTTCTATAATGAAGGAGCTTGACAAGGTCTTCAAGGACGGCTTCCAGGTCATAGAGAACGGGGAGTTTACAGGCTCTCTGAAGGGAAGGAGCACAATAAGAAACCAGCTCGATTCCGCTTTCAGGGGCGCAAAGGGCAAGATATACATTATGACAACCTCGAAGCACATCTCTGAGATTGCTGACAAACACAGGGACAGCCTGAAGAAAGCTGTTTCCAAAGGCGTCAAGGTAAGAGTTGCCGTTCCTCATTCCAAGGAGTCAGTAGAGGCTGCCGAAAAACTGAAGGGGATCGCTGACGTAAGGTTCAGCAAGGGCGCTTCAACCGGAAGATTCTGCCTTATTGACGACACTCATGCTATTATTGCATTGACTGATGATGAACAGACCCATCCCACGCAGGATCTGGCAATCTGGGCGCAGAGCAAGCAGGCTGCTGGCAAGGTCCTGGCTCCTATGTTCGAGAGCATGTGGGAAGACTTGCAGTAAATAGAATTTTTAAGTGATACGATTGGCAATGGCAGACACTGCAATCTATTTAGAAGATATGAGAACAGTTGTTGCAGGTTATACTCCCTCATTTCCACAGGAAGAGATAATAAATATAAGAATAAATGCTTATTCTGATTTTGAACGCTTTAGAGCTGATCTCGACAGGATATTGTTTGAAGGTAAAACAACACCAGAGGAGATAAAGAAAGCTAGAGAAGAGAAGTTCCTATTTCTTAACGAAGTGCTTTTAGAAGATATATGCAAACTGGAAAGAGATTCTGCTAATATTGATGAAGACGACAGGTTTGTGGATATTACTAGGCAATTTCTTTATCCTACTGAAGCTGACAATGTTAAGGGTGCTCCGCAGCCTTATGGCTTAGGCGAATCGGATGGCTTGGATATTGTTGTGCCTGGCGCAGAAGTTGGCCAAAGAATCAGAGTAAGAATAAAGGATAGGATAAAAGATGCTGCGTTTGGCCTTCCTATTGATGACGAAACGATCGCTCTTAGAAGAAAGGTATTCTATTATACAAGAGAGATGGCTTCCCTGTACGCAGGGGAGATAGCCAAGATGCTTTGCGAGGATAACGGAAGAATTCTGAAATCCTAATCTTTTTATTCTAGCCAAGCAATAGCTCTGCATGGTTTTGGAGTTTATTATCCAGTGGGTTGTTGATGCAATATCCTACACAGGATATCTCGGGGTATTTCTTTTTATGGCTTTGGAGAGCGCTCTCATACCCATACCGAGCGAAGTCATAATGCCCTTCTCAGGGTATCTTGTCTTTGCAGGACGTTTTGGTTTCTGGGAGGTTGTGCTTGCAGGAGCTTTGGGAAATCTTGTTGGCTCATGGGTCGCGTACTGGGCTGGAGCAAAGGGAGGGAGGCATATCGTGCTAAGATTCCATGGACAAAGGGGAATGGAGCATCTGAAAGTCGCTGAGAAGTGGTTTGAGAGATACGGGGACGTAACAGCATTCTTCTCCAGGTTGATGCCTGTTGTGAGGACATTTATCTCATTTCCAGCGGGCGTTGGGAAGATGAACTTCAAGCGCTTTTCCATCTATACATTTGTTGGATCTTTCATCTGGTCAGCAGTCTTAACTTACATAGGCTTCGTTCTTGGAAACAGGTGGGAGGAGATAATGGGCTTCTTCAGGCAGTTTGAGGTTGCCATAATACTTGTATTGATTGTAGCGGCCATCTACTGGTTCAAGGGAAATAACAAGAAGGCTAATAAAAATCCTTTCCACAGGAAACCAAGGTAGCCTATTACCACTTCCTAGGGTTAATCGGCTATAAGCTAAGGAAATGTAATCCATTTAGAATGGTTTTGAGGGCTAAGTTTGAGAATTTAGAAGAGCAGAGAAGATTCTTTATTGCTGTTAAGAAGAAACTAGGAATGGGAAGCACTAGACTCGCTAGGAAACTCGGAATGCCAAATAGGGTAAAGCTGGATTGGTGGTCTCTAGGGAAATCTTCACCTGAATTAGAAACAGTAATTATCCTGTCGGAAATATCAGGCATTAAGCCATCCTTTGACATAAGCAGAGGTCCTGTAACGAAGAAGAGTAAATCATATGTATCGATGAGTGCTGAAGAATCTTTGGAGTTTCTTAAGAAAAAACTTGGCTGGAAAGGTTTGAAACTCATCAAAGAAATGCTGGATAAGGGGAAACCGGAGAAGCCTATCATGTCTGAACTGAGAGGTCATGGTCTAAGATTTGATACATCTGTCGTTAGCACTGCTATCGGCAGTCTAAGAAGGGGTATTGCCATCCAAATGGTAGATGACATAGAAATAACAAATGGCACTGTAGTCTTTAGAGGAAATGTCAGGAGAGAAAGAAACGTCTTCTCAGTCACCTTCTCCTCAAGGGAATTATTAAGAATTTTAAACGGTAAAAAGACTAGGATAGGGGTAAAGTTATCTAAAGATCTTAAGCGCATACTTATATTTCCGCTGAATGCCGGTAGGATTCTGGATACAAGATCCTCTGGATATCGCATGAGGATTGCGTTACCTCTGCACGTTGATTTGAGCAGTGTAAAGAAGTTGGAAGTATTGATAAATTGCAGGGAATTCAGCATCGCCAAATCAGACCTTATACAGGACAAGGATGGCAGAATACTGGGCAGGGCAGCGGAAAATATGGGGATTACAATATCGCCTTACAGGATAACAGCTGAGGACAGGATCGGTGATTTATTGTTAGAGCGCTCTGGGAAGAGAATATCTATAGAAGTAACAAGAGGCAAACATCCGCAAGCTCCAAAATTCAAGTTAGGGCAATGCACTTTACAAAGCATCTTGAATCAAGACGCCATTCGTTATCTTGTTTGCAGATATGATTTCCTAAATGAGACGTACATGAAAGCATTTGAGTCCATTGGTATGCGAGTTATCATGACGAATTTCAGAAAGCATTGGGAGTATGTCGTCCTGAGAAAGATATTAAAAGACCTAAGCGATAAGCATTAAGAGACAGGTATGGAAGACGAAAATAAAGACTTCGTCAAATTTCCTGCCGAAAGATTGCAGAAATACAAAAATGCGCACTACAGGCTCGTGGGTGAGAAAAAGCACTCTGGAGTTTCAGTGTGCGGCTGGACAAAAAAGCGCGTAAAGAATGGAAAGAATTGTTATAAGGCGGTGTACGGCATTAGACTTTCAAAGTCTGCTAAAGATCACACCGCTGCGTCCAGATGACGCCGACACCAGGCAACATTGTTGGCTGGCGGTAAACTGGATTTCTGCAGCTTCTCGTGCAGCTTTTGCTGGCGGAGCTTTGGCAAGGATAGGTTTAAAGCGGAAGCGGAATGGGATGACCCAAAGACAATCATAGATGGAGCCATCGCTGCACAGCAAGAACTCCTTAGTGGCTTTGGTGGAAATGAAAAGACGACAAAAGAGTTATTCGGGGAAGCTATGGAACCAGCACACTTTGCTATAAGTTTGGATGGGGAACCCACACTTTATCCAAGGATAGTCGATTTGATAAAAGAAATCAAGAACAGAAACTGCACGGCATTCATTGTATCGAATGGCACAATGCCAAACAGACTGAAGGAGATGTTGCAAAGAGGCATAGAGCCTACAAACCTATATGTTAGTGTATATGCGACTAATCCAGAAGACTATAAGAAAATTACAAACTCTTTTATTTTCGATGCATTCGAGAAAGTTAGGCAGAGCCTTGAACTCCTCAAAGATTTCAAGGAAGCAAGAACTGTATTCAGAATAACTGCTGTAAAAGATCTCAATATGAAGGATCCAGAGGGCTTTGCGGAACTGATAAAATTCTCTGAGGCGGATTTCGTAGAGGTTAAAGGCTATTCTTATGTGGGGGAATCCAGAGAAAGGTTAGCCGTGTCAAACATGCCTTCAATGCAGGATACCGAGGATTTTTCAAAACAATTAGCCGAGCTTACCGGCTATACGATAAAGACTAAAGACCTTGCAAGCAGACTTGTTGTATTAGTCAAAGATGATGAAACATGGAAATGGAGCCTAGAAAAAATAAAAGAACAAGATAGACTATTTGATGATGCTAGTAAGAAAAAAGCTTAGGTATTTATTCCTGTTGTTATATCATTTTGTTAGTGATTCCATGGCTATGAGCTCAGAAGATAGAAGAGTAGCTGAAAAATTACGAAGTACAATGCGCATGAGCGGGGAGCATGGATTTAGGCTTTATGAAACAATTCAAAGCAGAGATCGGTGGGAAGTATTTAACAGAAGAGTAGAAGATTCTAGATTGTTAATGAAATACTTTATCAAATCAAATGGTTACAGACTTAATGATAATGAGGCTGAAGCATTTCGCTATGTTATGGATTCACAGTAATTCTTATGAAGTTTAGAGTACTTCTTGAGATGGATGATGACAAGAATTTCACTGCGATAGTTCCTGAATTGCCAGGATGCATATCTCAGGGAAAAACAAAGGAAGAGGCTCTTGCAAACACCAAAGACGCCATAAGGGGCTATCTTGAAAGCTTGAAGAAACACGAAGAGTTAATTCCATTTTCTCAAGACTCCTAAGTTAAGCTTTTATTATAGCATATTATATCTATTGTTCATGTGGGCAGACCCGTTTTCGATTCTAGGCTGGCTAAGCGTACCGTTCTTTGTAAGCAACCTTGCTGTGGCCATAGGATTCTTCATGACAGTGTTCTTCGGCTGGCAGTATACGAAGCAGTTCTATGAGGGCAGGGATAAGCCTCTGAGCTGGGGATTGATCATTGCAGGCCTTTCCTTCCTTGCCTTGTCAGAATTCGGGCAGTTCCTCACTCCATACAGGATATTCGATACGGTAACAGATTTCGTGTTTGTAAATGGCGGGATACTGCTTATCCAGAACTTCTCCTTTCTTCTGCTTGTAGCGGGATGCTACTTCCTTGCCAGGGAGGCGATGCAATGACCCTCTTCGGAATTCAGTGGACCGATCCCCTGACTTATTTCGGGAATACCTTCATAGGGCCTTTCACTGTGCAGAGCAGCATCATAGCAGGGCTCGCTTTTGCGGCCTGCGCGGTCTTTGTGAGATACTATTACAAAAATTTCTATGAGTCTGCTGAGGCTCCAAAGGGGTGGAGGACTTTCTTTATCGGACTGGTGCTGATGGCTCTTTATCAGTTCCTGAAGGTTCCCTTTACATACGAGTGGATATATGGCGACCTTGCAATTCTAGTTTTCCTGGTCTATCAGCTGGTTGCAATATCCTGGCTCGTATGGGGTGTTTATTTATTGAAGCGTGAGGTAGAATAGGCATGACTGGATTTGACGGGGCTGTGAAAAAACTTCTTGAGGCAAAGAAGCCCAGGAAGAATGACAGAGTTGATATCAGGTATCTCAGGGCTGTTGTCCATAGCCTTCAGTGGGTTTCGCTTGCGGAATCCTCAAGCTTGTATCTTGCCGGAAAGAAATTCGGGAAAGAGGCTGCAAAGAGTTTCAAGTCTTCTCAGGTAGCTGATGTTGTAAAGGACTTGGGAAAGATGTTCTCTGATTTTGGAGTTGGAAGGCTTGAGATTAAAGAGAAGGACGAGAAGAGCATAATTGTTGCTTTGAAGGATTCCGCTTCGAGCTCAGGCATGGAGAGCGTTGGAAGACCGGTCTGCTTTTTCGAGGCCGGGATAATTGACGGGGCAATGGAAGCAAGGCTGAAGAGGCAGACTGTGGTTACAGAAGTCTTGTGCGGCGGCCTTGGAGATGAAGTGGACGAGTTCTTGATAAAATTCAAGTGATCTGATGGATCGTGTAAAGACAGGGATAATAGGTCTTGATAAGCATATCGAGGGCGGGTATCCGAAGAACGCTTCTATTGTCCTTATAGGCCCGCCTGGCTGCGGAAAATCCACGATTGCCCAGCAGTTTGTTGTGGAGGGGTTGAAGAACAGGCAGCCTGTCATCTATGTCGCATTTGACAGCAGTCCGGAGGAGATAACTGACAGCCTGCAGAGGTTCGGAAAGGTGGAGAAGGAGAAGCTGAAGTTTATAGACGGATACTCATGGCGCATTGGGGAGAGCGGAGGAGAGAATAAGATTGGAGACCTGAGCAACATCAATGAGCTGAACATAACTGTCGGCGATGTCCTGAGGAGCCTGAACGGGGCGCCTGTAAAGAGAGGGGTCTTCGACTCCCTTTCCACGCTGCTGCTCTACGCAGACCCGACCCTTGTGATAAAGTTCATCCCCGTCATTACAGCAAAGATCAAGACAGCTGGATACAATCTTGTCATGATTCTTGAGGAGGGCGTTCATGATCCCAGAATTCTTTCTACAGTGAGCTATGTGGTTGATGGCTCGATATCATTCAAGATAGAGGAGAACAAAAGGTATCTGCGCGTAGATAAGATGAAAGGGACAAAGCATTCCTTGGAATGGCTTGAGTTTGAAACAACGGAAAGAGGAGTGGTTTTGAGGGATTGATATGTTGCCAGTATGGGCTAAACAATACAAGGATTATTCGAGAAGTCTTGAGGAATTCGGAGTAAGGCCGTTCAGGCAACTCCCTCCGATCAGGCCCAACATCGGAGACGACCTGCACATACTTGTATTCCAGGATGTGTTTTTCTCAATGCTTTCCCTATCAAACACATACACGCAGTATCTCTATTCCTGGGGCAAGTACATCGGGGAGGAATCTACAAAACAGCTGCTTCAGACAATGGGCGTTGGCCATCTTGTTGCAAAACTCGGCGCTGCTTGGAAGGGGTACACCGGAATAGGCGTACTGAAGGATCCGCAGTATGTTGACAAGATCTTCAGGGGATGGGAATACTACAAGATAGGAACGCCAAGAATCCTCTGGGTTGACGAGACTGCAAAGACCTTCAGGGTCAAAGTAAATGAGCTTATGTATTCTTGGGATCTGCCGAACGTGAAGAAGAGGACATGCTTCCTGCCTACAGGTATTCTTGGGGGAAGCGTTGAAGCTGTGATAGGGCAGCCCGTGAACATTGTTGAGAGCGAGTGCAAGGCAGCAGGGAAGGAAGCAGAT
Organism: archaeon; assembly: GCA_035289205.1. Lineage (GTDB taxonomy): Archaea > Aenigmatarchaeota > Aenigmatarchaeia > Aenigmatarchaeales > DATDXV01 > DATDXV01. The sequence continues at coordinate 10,394 of DATDXV010000021.1, read as the reverse complement.
GAGTTCGCTGGGGCTGTCCAGCTGCCTGAACATAAGTTTGATGAATTGAAGCCTGCGGACTTCAAGAGGATCAGGCAGTCAATCTATGACAGGATGTTTGAGGATGAGAAGGAGAGGCATGACCTTGATGACTACGCAAATCTTGCATTGACGCAGGCATTCTACTTGGGAATATTCCTATCTTCCGCGGGCGCCCATGCTCTGTTCTACTGGATTGGAAGGGAATCTGGAAAAGAGATAGGGGCAAGGCTTAAGGGGGACAGGCTGAAGGGCTTCTGCGATCTTTTCGAAAAGCTGAAGATCGGCCACTTTGCTGTTGATCGGAGGACAATGACCTTTGTCCTTGAGGAGTGCGCGTTCTGCTCCGGAGTAAAGAACATGAACAAACGGCTATGCTCGTATGTTGCTGGAATGATAGCCGGATACCTGGAGAACACGAACAAGAAGAGGTTTACGGTTGTTGAGACCAAATGCATAGGAAGCGGGGACAAGCGCTGCGAGTTTGTTATACACAGCAAGTAGGCTTAAGAACTCTTGTTCTGAACTCTTTCTATGCCGCTCGATATGAGAGAAGACAGGATAGTGGAGATGGATGGCTGCGGCTGCCACAAGCGGGAGTCTGGAAAAGAAGGCTATTGCTCAAGCCATGAATTCCAGGAATATATCTCTTCTGCCAGGAATTCAGGACGAACAGTGATCGAATCTTCTGAATAGTTCTTTATGACTCTACCTTACCCCTTTCAAAGAAATAAAAGTCGCTCTGCTTCGGTGCCTTATCTACGCCTAGCATAGCTATTTTGCGTATTCTCATGCCCTTCTCTATTGCAACATCCCTTTCTTCTTTCCTTGCTTTCTCATGCGCTTGAAATTCTGGGAGACTTTGGAAGTGATGCAGATCAAGTTCGACCAATGCATGCACTATAGTCCCTCTCATCTCGTCTTTGCCAAGCTTTTCATTTATGCAAACTTGAGAAGGTTTGCTATCTGTAAAGCTGCAGTTGAAATCACAAGGACAATCCTTTTCATACCCCTCTGCCATTGAATCCATTGCGATTCCGTATCTGTTTCCCCTGTATGTTACATTGGAGCAGCCTTTCAGGGGAATTTCCATAGAAGCAATCTTTCTTAGTTCGTCAGAATTAATCATACTTTTATAATAAGCGCAATGGATATTTAATCTTATGTTCTCTCAATCAGATATCAAGGGAATATTAGCTTGATAAACTCAAAGCCTTTGACATTGAAACAATTGCTGGACAGAATGAGTTGAAGTTGGAATTGACTAAAGATGTCGTCAGGCGTTACGCTTACAATTTCGGATAGCTTTATAAACTCTTGCTAAGTAGTAAATGTTATGAAAGACTCACCAAAGTTCACTGGAAGGCCTATGACGGCAGATGTTCCAATGATAGGATATCTGGAAGGGGAGTTCGGCAAGGACTTCCTGCAAGCATATAACATGTCTGTTGAGCAAGGCTATGACAACAACAAAAACTTAAAGGGAGTTTTGCAACTCGAAAACAATGTTGTGAAGGGTTCCAACCTATATGCTTCTATTGTTGCTGCTGACATCCTAAGGGAGTCAGGGCTGCAGCTGGCAAGGCCTGTTGACATGGAAGCTGCAAGAAAACTGCACGAATCCAATCCTGCTCTAGGTATTGATACACGCGGAAGTTATGTTGACTACGGATTGGTTTTCAGGAGCGCGGGCAATCCGAACTCTTATCATGCCAAGCAGATTGAGCCGCAGATAAAGAAGGCGCTTCACGTTAAGGAGATAACGGACCCTGTTGCAATCCTTCCAGGAGATCTTAGCCTTGTGAATGATGCGAATTCTCCTGATAGTCTGGGCCTTACGCTTCGCAAGGGAGCGAAACCTCTTGTTGTCCCTGCATTGAAGAATAATGCCAATTTCAACGAGACAGACAAGAACGGCATGCCTCTGCCTGATAAGAATGGAAGCAGAACTTCCTATACAATGGAATCTGGTCTTTCCAGGTTGGGTCTGGACAGGTCCTTGGGCCTGGACTCCGGTTGGAGCGGCTTGGCGGGCTCGGATTCGGGCGGCCGGGTAGTAGCTGTAAAGAGATAAATAAAATTACTTTATTTTCAATCTCTTCAAGACATCTTCAGGATCTTTCTGGTAATCGGAAACAACCTTAGAAACATCCCTGAACCTTACAACATTGTTCTTCTTCATCCACTCCAGGATATTCTTTCTGTTCTTCAGATCTGCTTCCAAATCTTCCGTTGCCCTTCCTTTGAGCTGTGATATTTTCTGAACAAGCCATGACGTTCCTGCAAAGCCGAATGTATCATCCGCAGGTTCCCAGTTATAGACTCTGTTTGTTCTCGCTGTTCCAGTCTTCGTGTCAATGGACTCAATCTCAACTATCTCCTTCAATCGTCTGGCGTTCTCTCCCTTCTCCCTTGCATGGACCATTACAACTATCAGATCAAGCGATTCTATGAGAGCTGGAGAGAGATTTATGGGAGGGCTCTGCAATCTGTTTAGAACGTCCTCCATCTTCCCTGCATGGAATGTCCCTATCGAGGGCATTCCTGCAGACATCCCTTGGAACATTACATAAGCCTCCTGCCCTCTAACTTCGCCAACAATGACATAGTCTGGAGACTGCCTGAACGCGCTTTTCAGAAGGTCGAAGAGCGTTATCTCCCCGTATCCCTTTGAGAAGGCTGGCCTGGTAACAGAGGGGATCCAGTTCTCGTGCGGAAGATTTAATTCTCTTGTATCCTCTATGGATACTATCTTTGATGCAGAGGGAATGAACATTGACAGAGCATTGAGCATGCTTGTCTTGCCAGTTGCTGTCCCTCCCGCTATCAAAACAGATGCCCCTGACTCAACAGCGAGCCAGAGGTATGCAAACACATCTTCAGAGCATGTGCCGTTCTTTATCAGCTCTACGGGGGAGAAGGGTTCTTCCGCGAACTTCCTGATTGTGAAAGTCGGTCCTTTTGACGTTACGTCCTTTGAAAACGAAGCCTGGACTCTGTTACCATCGGGAAGAGTTCCATCAAGCAGGGGTTCTGCATAGGAGATAAATCTTCCAGCCCTTTCAGCAAGCTTTACAACAAAATCCTTAAGAGTGTTCTCATCCTTGAATATTATGTTCGACTTCAGCGATCCATACCTTCTATGGACAACGTATATCGGAATCCCTGTGCCGTCGCAGGATATATCCTCGACATACGGGTCCTTCAGAACAGCTTCTATCTCGTTGAAGCCTATCAGGTTCCTGTATATATAATATAATATCTTCCTGTAACTCTCATCCTTCAGCTTGATGTTCAATTCCTCTGCTACATCCTCCGTCTTTTCCATAAGGTACTTCAGCGCTTCTCCATGCTCCTTTATGGAAGAGAGCTCCACATCCAGTATCTCCATCAGGCCTCCCACGATCTGTTCATATATCTTCTGCTCCTCCTTTGAGAGCTGCGGTTCTGAAATGGTGTAGACCATTTCGTTTCCTCCGACCTTTTTGATTTCTGCAGAAGCAAAGGGCTCTATTAGAACGTACTTTACAGACTCCTTTCCGTCAGGAAGGACTATAATCTTGGAGGGCTCTTTCAGTTCGAATTTCGGCAGCTTTATCTTTTCTCTCTTGCCTAACAGCCCTGCCTTGAGCTTGGCCAAAGGAGTATCTAAATTCAGAGGCTGCTTTATTGCTTTTGATATCTTAGCCGGAGCTTTTTCTTTGCCGGGCTTCTGCTTGGCCTTTTTCATAGGAAGAGTATCTGCGAGTTTATATTTATATTGTAATCCTCATGATTGCGGAAGAGGTCTTGTCCGATGATATATATATCACATGCTTTCCGGCGGAGAGGGGCGTGAAAGCTATGTTGAACTTCTCATTTGGCTGGAGCGTTTGCGGAAGAGAAACTGTTTCCTTGACATCGTCTATGTAAAGCGCAAAGCTGCTCAACGGCACTTGGCCGCAGTTTCTCATCAAAGCCGTCCCCGCAGCGGCGTTCAATTCATCAATGCTCAGGCAAGACCTGGTTGAAGCATACTTCTCCCCTATCTGCTCCCCTGGATAGATTGTGTTTATGTTAGACTGGTAGAAGATGTAGATTAGGCCTGCCAGCGCCAGGGATATGATCATCAGCAGCAGAACTGCCACATACTCCGAGACACCCTTGCCAAACATAAAGGTTTTTATAGAAGCCTTGCGATTTATAGCTTTATGGCTGAGAGAGTTAAGACCGGGATAGAGGGCATGGATGACCTCATGGCTGGAGGCTTCCTGAGAAGTTCCCTGGTACTTCTGACAGGAACAGCTGGCACTGGCAAGACCTCTTATGGGTGCCAATACATCTGGAACGGCGCCAAAGCAGGTGAAACAGGCCTTTACGTAAGTCTGGAAGAGCCCATAGAGAACATAAAGAACAACGCATTGGTTTTCGGCTGGGATTTTGAAAAGCTTGAGAAAGAGAAGAAAGTGCTTTTCGTAAGGTATGACCCTTTCCATGCGGAGGATGTTTATGATCTTATTGAGAGCAGCGCAAAGAAGATCGGGGCGCAGAGGGTTGTGATTGATTCTGTCTCCGCGCTAGGTTTGTACATAAGGGATGCAGCAGAGCTGAGAAGGACCATATTCAATCTCTCCATGCTTCTGAGAAAGCTCAAGTGCACAAGCCTGATCCTTTCTGAGATTCTTCCAGAACAGAAGTCCCTCTCCAGGTTCGGCGTTGAGGAGTTTGTCACAGACGGCGTTGTTGTCCTGTACTACACAAGAACGGATTCGCAGTTCGCGAGGAGCGTGACTGTCTGGAAGATGAGGGGAACAGAGCATTCGCAGAGGATACATCCCTACAAGATCATTGCAAAGCAGGGCATCGTGATTTATCCGAAGGAAGAGACTTTCGTGAAGCTCGGTTAATAATCAATATATATCGCCCCCTCTAATTTAGAGAATGCCTAAAAAGTCCAAGAGGCAGAAGAAGGCTGAATCTAAAAAGATAGAGGCAAAGGAAGAAAAGACAGAATTAAGGAAAATTGCCACAGGCCTGTTCATAGATTATGCGAAAAAGTACGAGAGCAAGTTCTTGCAGCTGAAGCCTGCCCTTGTTCAGAGCGATATCAGGATGCTTCTGACAACCTACATTTCTCTGATGTTCCTTGCGTCGTCCGCGGCTTTCATCCTGACATTTTTCCCTATGCTGACCCTTATCCTGCTGCTGAAGATAGATTTCCTGCTCAGCCTTCTTGGAGCTTTGCTCTTCTCCGCAACAGCATCATCGGCGGTGTTCTTCTTCCTTTACAGCTATCCGCAGGGAAGGGCAAGCAGCAGGAAGGCAGAGATCGATGCGAATCTGCCGTTCGCTGTTTTGCATATGAGCGCTATGGCTGGATCGGGAATGCCCCCATCAGCAATGTTCAAGGCGATGTCGAAATACAGGGACTACGGGGAGCTATCAAGGGAGTTCCAGAAGGTTGCGAGGGGCATCGAGGTCTTCGGTGTGGATCCATTGACTGCAATAAAGGACGTTGCATCAAGGAGCCCTTCCGCTGGTCTGAAATATTTCTTGGAGGGGATGTATGCAACCGCGCATACGGGCGGGGATATCGGAGATTACCTGAAGAAGCAGGCAGACAAGGCCTTGTTTGACTACAGGCTGAAGAGGGAGCAGTACAACCAGCAGATCTCTGTTTACGCTGACATCTATACAGCGCTGTTGGTAGCAACACCCCTGCTGCTGATGGTCATCCTGACAATACTCAGCTATGTCGGGGGAACGCTCTACGGGATGCCTATAGAGCTGCTGATGAACCTCGGAACTTTCATAGTGATTCCGACACTGAATGTCCTTTTCCTGATTTTCCTCTATAACGCGCAAAGGGAGATCTAGATGAAGGACGAAAGAACCGTTGCATTAATCTCAATCACAGCAGGCATTGTGCTGTTTGCGCTTAACTATCTCTACCTGAATTCCCAGTTGCTTGTCATAGCCTCCGCGATCTTTGCGTTTGGAATCCCCCTCTCCATTGAATACCTGAAATACAAGGAGATCAGGGAGATAGAGGAGAAGCTTCCAGACTTCCTGACGGACGTGTCTGAAAGCATGAAGGCTGGGATGACACTGCCTCAGGCGCTGCATTCATCAAAGAAGAATGATTACGGCGTCCTGTCAAAGCATGTGAAGCAGATGGCTGTCAAGATTGACTGGGGGGTCCCTTTTGACAAGATAATCGAAGATTTTGCCAAGGTGGGAGGAACTACCGTAAAGAGGGTCACCACTGCCATAGTCGAGGCCTATGACAGCGGAGGGGATGTTTCGAAGGTTTTGGACAGCGTTGTCAATGCGATGTATGACATAGAGAAGATAAGGAAGGAGAGGCAGGCTGAAGTATACTCGCAGCTGTTAACAGGGTATGTGATATTTTTTGTTTTCCTAGGCGTTCTTGTATCACTGAAGGGATTCCTTGTTCCAAGCCTCTCTACCTTAGGAACCGGAGGGAAGGACGTTACTGCCTTGTACAGCGGGACTTTGTTCTATCTCATTCTTATACAGGGCTTCTTCTCTGGAATAGTAATCGGCAAACTTTCCGAGGGCAGAATGCGAGCCGGACTGAAGCATTCACTGATACTGGTCCTAGTCGGCTATTTGGCATTTGCTCTGTTCTAAGAAGAGATCTGAAGAGGCAGTCTTACCTTTACATTTTCCAGGTCTTTTGAAGATATTCTTTTGCTTGCATTTAACATTTCAATACCCAGAATTCTCCCTTTTTCATCAAGATCTATTATCGTGTCGTTGTCCAATTTCCTGTTCTTCGCAAACTTTCCTTTCTGGAATTTAATATAAAGGGCATTCGCTTTTGTGTCTAGACTTATTTCCATTTATTCACCCCAATGAACCGTTATCACAATTATATTTTCTTTCTCTACAGTATAAATAACACTGATCTTGCCTTTGTCTGTGAGCCTTATGGCTTGCTTATGATCATTTTCCAGTTCTATTATCCTATCGGGATTCTTTATGGCTGCCTCGATCCATTCCTTCTTAATTGACCTTTCTATTAATCTGAATTCTGCATGCTTCGTGTAAACTACCTTCATTCCCAATAATTATTATTTTCCTTTGCTTATACCCAATTAACTCCCCATAGAGTGAATTTTGATACCTTTGTTTCCTATGGAACCATTCCCGATTAGGTTAAATACAGGATATGCTAAAATCTCCATATGAGAGGCGTTTCACCGTTGATTTCGCACACCTTAGACTTAGCAATCATTATAGCTGTTTTCACTCTTATAATCGTCCATGTTTCTTCTATAAAGTCGCAGACCGAAGAGCAGTTTCTGAACTATCAGACCTTCTATATTGCCACAAAGATAACAGAGGAAGTCTCATTTCTTGAAAATACTTATGCTGATTCATCCTATTCCCCGTCCTCCACAGCAGTGCTGGCTTCATTGGACATGCCTTTCTCCTCCAAGATCCCGCTAAGGGCAGAACTTCTCTCAGGCGTTGTCAGGGTTACCGGCGTTACAAGCAGCGGCAAGGAGATTAACAACTCAAGAGTATTGCAAACTAATTTCCAATCTAGCGGCGCAGCGAAATTGCCAGCCAAGCTTGTTTTGGAGAAGCTAGGAAATAGCTACACAGTGAGGGTGGTGGAATGAGCAGCATTGATATGGTAGTATCCGCTTTACTGATGCTATCAATTATTGGGTTCGCGCTCTTCTTTACTTCGAACAATCTTGAAAAGAGCTTGTCTAACATAAAGGATTTGGAACTGAAGGCATCTCTGTCATATTTTTCTAATCAGCTGCTTACAGAGGACTCCCCTGCCAGCATTGTAGCAGAGCAGGATGAGGCAGCGATAAGGTTAGAGGAGATTGGCGACTACCAGCACTCTGAAAGCCTTGAATGGACAGTAACTCCTGCGATACAGTCTCCAAAGCTTTATGATTATTCTTTTGATGAAGTTGCTGCTGTTGTAGAGCAGAATTCCGGGAGTACCAAGATAACAGCGAGCGCGAACTTCTTTTCGAAAGAGAAGAAGCACCTGAAGCTCTTCTATGATGGCTCGATAAGCTCCATAAGCTTTGTGGCAGTCAATGTAACTTCAACATCAGCTGTTGGAAAGAAGAGCGAGGTTGTTTCCCTGGCTTCTTGCGGCTCCTTAGATTATGAAAATATGCTGCTTGTTTCAAAGCACCAATTTAGACTGGAGATTGGAGGGTGTACGGTTGGTCCAGAACCGCCAGAGGCCGATGTCTACAAGGAAGATCTTGCTATTCTGGGAAGAAGCGGCGATTCTATAGCTCCGCTGAACGGGAGGCTGTTGATGTGGTAAAGGGATTCATAAAAACTCTTGAGGCTGTTATAGCAGCTACCATGATTATGGTTTCTCTTTTTATTCTGGTTTCCCCTGCCCCAACAACCGAGTCATTGGCAAACGTGGGAGATTATTGCTTGCAGAAGCTTGAGGACAGGAATCTCCTCGCGTCGTTCGCTGCGAACAGCGATGAAACAGGGCTCAGGAATGAGCTTGCGAATTGCATATCGCCTGCCTTGGATTTCCAGGTGGAAATCTGCGATACAGCTGACTGTTCCGCGCAGCTGCCTGAGAAGAGCGTTTTTGCCTCCAGCTACATCAGCTCTGGCTTCACCAGCTACAGCCCTAAGCTGATCAACTTGTGGATGTGGTACAGATGAAAGGGCAGATTTACATAGCATTTGCAATCTTGATACTTCTCCTGCTCAGCGGCATAACCATATTCATAAGCAATCCCCCTGAAAGATCAAATGACCAGCTCTTCAATGCCTTTGCAGACCTCAAGAAGGAGATAATAGAAACAGCAGACCTCTCTCTTGCCAATGGGGAGTCTGCAACGCAGAACCTTAATAATTTCCTTGCATACTCAGACGGAATCCTTTCTACCAGGGGATATGACCAGGAGCATAGCGTTTCACAGAACGGCAATATTATAGAGGTCAGCTTTACCCTGAAGTTTGAAGGCTCTTATCTATCTGATACAATAATAATTGATAGGACGGTGTTTGCTTGAAAGGGGTAGACGCGCTTATTGCCACAGTCTTGATTCTAGCCATAAGCATAGCCGCTATAGCTTTAGCATTGCAGCTTGGAAAGCCGGGCCTTGATAGGAACCAGGAGATCCTGATCTTTCAGGAGGCGAAAGCAAACCTTATCGCTTTTGATGCCGCGATAAAGGAGGTCGTTTCCCAGGGAAATGGCTCTACGAGGGTTGTTGACACATCTGTAACAGGGGGGGAATATTCCATAGATAGCACCGCGGAAAACATAGTCTTTGCCATGCAGAGCAAGGCGCAGATAGTTGGGGAGGGAATATCTAATATAGAAAGCGGAGTTAACGTAACAGGATATCTGGAAGAGGTCAGGCTAAGGGCAGATTACGCGTATAATATTCTCGAATCAAGCAAATTCGGCGCAGGAAAGAGAAGGATAGTCATAAGGAATGAAGGATTCGATGCTTCCGCAGGCAAGCAGCTCTTGAGCATCAGAGTAACTTAAATTTAAATACCAGAGCATAGTATGGTTAATATGCAAAAGGGTATTTCGCCTTTAGTAGCTTCAGTACTTTTGATAGCAATAACGATGGCAGTTGCTGCTATCCTAGCTAACTTCATCACTGGAGTGACGCAGCAGACCCTACAGTCTTCAAGCACATGCATAGGCGGTTCGATGTCCTATGCAACCGCTGAATATCCTAAATGGGAAGCTTCTAACAGCCAGATCGTGGCTGTTGTGGAGGCGCAATACGTATCATTGGGGAGCTTCAAGTTTGGTGTCACTTTGAACAATGACACTGTGCTAACATATTCGGACATTTTAGGCAGAGCACTCGCTGCTGGAAGCAGGGGGGACATAAGGACGCAGGCAAGCCTTCCGTTTGCAAAGACAGATGTGAAGAACGTTCTGATTACAACCAACTGTACAAATGTAAAGACAGAGGCAACGGGATTGCGATAGGTATTTATTTCGGCTAATAGCAAAGACTTAAAAACCCCTTAGAGTCATCTATAGCACAAGTGTAGGAGGAATTATTATGGTAGAAGGAAGATGCATGAAATGCAGGCAAAACAGGGAGATGAAGGACGAAAAGGAAGTAACAATGAAGAACGGAATGCTGGCAATGTCCGGAGTCTGCACTGTCTGCGGAACAAAGATGTTCAAGATATTGGGAAAGAAGAAGTAGCTTTTTCCCACTTTTTTCTTATATTAAGAAGTACTTTGCTGCTTCTTCAATATTCAAAACTTCCACAACCGCTATCCCGACCTTTTCAGATATGTTTATAGTGATCTTCTGGTACGTGGTTTCGCAGTACTCTAATCTGCCTATTTTCTTGCAGCTCTCTATGGGCTTGACCTTTGTTTCTGT
>DATDXV010000020.1:0-10538 GCA_035289205.1 archaeon | reverse complement strand
GATTCAATAAGGATGTTCTCGACCCCAATAACATCCCATTATGCCGATCCTGCAAGGTTCGGCAGGATACCAACAAGGCTGATAGGAAGGGGATCGCTCACAGGGCTGAGCGTAAACACAACGCTCAACTACAGCTCTGCGAACGTGACATTCAGCTATGCAACATACAATGACATTTTTGTTCCTAATCTGGGAATATACAGGTGCGATGCATGGAATCAGTTCACAGGCTGCGCGAATGCCTGGGTCAGAATAGGCGGTTCGATAAACTTCACAGGCCAAGTTGTAGTTGTGAATGTAAGCAATGTAACTAACAAGGCATTCGCCCTTGCTGAGTACGTGGCAGGCAACAACATATGCGAAAGCAGCTATGGGGAGTCCAATGCGGTTTCACCAACAGACTGCCCAGCAGTATCATCCTCTACAATAGAACTCCAGTCATCCTCGCCGATAGCGACCCTGACACTATCGGGAATAGCGGCATCAGTAAAGAGCGGCGGAGTGAACAGAAACTGCGACGGATTGCTAAACATAGATGTGATAGACCTGAACACTATGCAGGTGCAGACCTCAGGCAACATGACGAACTTCGGAACAGGCAGCTACCAGTTCAACTGGACAACGCCTACATCGGCCAGCATATTCTTCATAAATGCAAGCTGTGCCATAAGCGGCGTGACATACTCGGGCTTCACGCTTGTCTCATCACAGCCTACAGGCGCAACAGCAACTATAGATTACAACCAGATAGCGATAGCGGTCTGGAACTTCAACTACAGGAACCTTAGCTGGTGGAACACAACAGGAATAGCGACAGATGTATGGGGCTATCCTGTAAGGAACCTGACATACTATAACCAGAGCGTCAGCCAGTCGCTGGAGAGTTGCCTAAAAGACGGGCAGTGCGCAGCCTGGTGGATAAACACGACACTTGATAGCATCAATGTGAGCTTGGTTGGCGTGAACACAACAACCACAAATGTCTATAATGATACGCAGTTCCTCAAGAATGTGTTCTATCAGCAGAACTCATCATCAGAACTGCAGCTCACTACCCTGTCAACTCCATATGTCGAGTTGAACAGCAAAGCGGAAATATGGATATCTGCTGCAGACCAGCTCGGCAACTCCGTGAGCATAAGCAACACAACAGCCTGCGGCGTAGTGCAGAGCAGCACAAACAGCAGCATAGCCAATGGAACGATGTCCACTAACCTAGGAACAGCATATTCGTTCTGGATACCGACGCAGACAGCGGGAAGCTACCGCTGGAACTGCACAGTCATTGCAGGCAACAAGAGCGCACCCATACAGGCGCCGTTCTGGGTGTCAAACATAAGCAGCACGCTATCATCGCAGTTCAACGTGCTGCTGTCAGATTTTGGAAGCGTAGCAGCAGGACAGAACTACAGGTTGAAAGTATGGATAACAGACTACCTCAGCAACCCGAAGAATGCTGACACAACACCAAAGGTGAACCTGTTCGACCCGCTTAGGAACCAGATCGTCACAGATGCTAACATGACCCTGCAGGAGACCGGAATATATATATATAATTTCACAACAAGCAGCGGCCAGACAGGCGGGGTCTGGGAAGCGATTGCAACCACAACCGTCAACGGAATAACAAACAAGTACAGCGACTTCTGGCAACTGTCGAGCAGCCCTGTCCAAGTAAAGATAAACGGGATGACAGATACTGTGATACCAACGATCAGCGCGGATGTCACGATAACAAACGAAGGTAACGCGGATACCGAATACCCATACGAGTACTGCATCGTTGCGGAACAAAGCAACCAGTGCGGTGGAGGCGATGATCTGGCCTCTGGAAGCGGATCAAAGCTAATCAGGGTAGGGGAAGATTTCAACATCATACTTACCCTTAACAACATTCAACAGACTGGAGTCCTGTGGTTCAAGGTAGTCGTATACTTCGGAGCAGAGAGGAGCGGAGCTTCATTATCATTCGTTGCAACGGAAACTCCTGCACCAACACCCCAGCCATCTGGCCTAGTATCTGGAGGAGGGGGAGGAGGCGGGGCATTCATAGTACAGCAGGTATCTGCAGTAACGCCATCAGGCAAGATACAAATAACAGAGTATCCTTCCAAGGTAACAGTGCAGACAGGCGGAAGCGCTACTCACAATGTTATTGTCAAGAACATAGGAAACGACACGCTGCATAACACGAAGTTAATACTGTCCGGGCTTCCGGAAGATCTCTATAAGATAAGTCCAAACCTTGCGGACATAGAAGCAGGAAAGAGCCAGATATTTACAATAGTCTTCAATGGAGCTGACACAGAGAAGGAGTACCTTGTGAAGCTCATAGCGATAGCAGACGAAGACAGGAAGGAAGAGACCATACTCTATAAGTCCGTGGAATCTGTTCTGCCTATAATAACACTGCCAACCACCCTGCCCGAATTTAACATATGGCTCTTGCTGTTGATGCTGATAATATTGCTGATAATAGCTTACCTGATATTCCATGAGAGAAGGCTGCACTCCGAACTGAGCAGGATAAAGTACAGCCTGCTTGTTGGAAGGAGCGTAGATGAAATAAAGAAGGAGATAATGAAGACAAGGGAATTCCTTCACAATGTTGAAGCGATGCGCAGGAGCGGCGCCATCAACGACTCTGTATACAGGAAGCAGAAAGAAGATCTTCTGAAGAGGATTGAAGATCTCCAGAGCGAGCTGATAAGAAGGGGGCCCAGCCCGATAAGCAAAGCGGGCCTGAGAAAGCTTTCCCACGCAAAGATAAGACTTGAGAGAGAGCTCAGCGGGCTGCGTAAGGATTACAAAAGCAATGACATAGATGCATCATATTACAAGGAGATGAAGATCGAACTGGAGAGCAAGATAGGGGAGATAAAGGAGCAGATAGAGAGGGAGAAGAAAGCAAAGAACTACAAGAATTACAGCAGATTCTTGGCACTTATAGCAATGCTCCTTATGGCAGGGAGCATATTCAATGGCTTGCAGAGTTTTGGAGGAGGCGATGTGACAGCATTCGCAATAGCAAGCACGCACTCCGAAGAGGAAATCATGAATAGCCTCATGCTCTCTGAGTATTACACCAATATCAGCACTGTTGTTACAAACATGACCCTGGACCGCATAGAAAGCTGCACCAAATACAGCTCATCAGAGCTCTGCAGTTATGTGAATGCGAGGATAACCAACAACGTCTGGGAGGACACCTCTTATTGGCGTATAATATATGCAGGCAAAATGGAAAGCAAGGACGCATTCGCAGAGTTTGTGGTAAGGGACAGGGACTATGAGGTCATGTATTTCTGGGTTGAGGACAGCAGGAAATATTGATTGGTAGCCCCGCGAGGATTCGAACCTCGGTCACCTGGTAACTCCCGAAGGATCAGAGCCAGGTATCTTATCAGAGCAGATTGTGCTCTCTTGACCGCTAGACTACGGGGCTATGTCTGATTAGAAATCGCGATAGGAGTTTAAAAGTATTAGGCAACAAGGTCCTGTTTCAGCCTGGAAGAGATTCCAGGGCCCATGAGCATCTCAACAATCTTCAGGCCGAATGCTATTGCTGTACCGGGTCCCTGCGAGGTTATTATGTTTCCATCTACAACAACAGCCTCATCCCTTGGTTTGTCAAGAAGCTTCTCCATTCCCGGGAAGATTGTGGCCCTTTTCTCCTTGAGCAGGCCTCTCTTTGCAAGTATTGAAGGAGCGGCGCAAATCGCGCAGATCAGTTTTCCGCTCTTTGCGAAATCGTCTATAACCCTAAGAACTTTTTCATGCTTTCCAAGATTTTCTGTTCCAACTGCTCCGCCAGGAAGCACTATGGCATCAAACTCCGAAGCCTTGTCAAAGTCGATAAGCCGCTCATCAGCGTATACCCTGACGCCCCTCGCGCTTGTAACAATATTTCCCACAAGCCCTACAGTCTTGACATTTATCCCGGCCCTTCTTAGAACGTCTATAACAGCAACTCCTTCGATATCCTCGAACCCGTCGGCAAGAAACACAAGCGCTTTCGGCATACCCCTAATTGGTGTTTGTATTTAAATTTCTATCCCCCAGGGGTATGATGGATAAAAGAATTATAGTCGCTGCGTTTCTTCTGATAGGAACAATAGGAATGCTTTTTCCTAATCTGAGCAAGTACATGCCTCTCACAGAAGAACAGTCATGGGTGCCGCATTTCCTCTTCTTCTTTGTTGCAATGGTGCTTCTGAAGGACTGGATGGGCGCAAAGAAGAGCCTTATGGGACTTATAGCTCTGGCAGCGATAGCAGAATTGCTGCAGTTCTATATTCCAGGAAGACTGCCAACCAGAATGGATTTTCTCGCAGGATTATTCGGCATTATCGTGGCTTATTATTTTGGAGGAAGAATAAAAACTACTTTGAGTTACTTTAACAACCACTTTAAAAAGGTTAAAAATTAACCTTTACCATGCCAAACAACGGTTACAGGTTCTCAGAAGGTTTTACAGTTTACAGGGAGAAAGTTATAAAAGGAGGGAGGAAGATTGCTGATTTCAAAAATTCAAAGTGGAGTTTAGACAAATTAAATCATGAAGAAGAGGAAGACTACCTTAGGATTTTAGGCATATGTTGGGCTTCTGCTTCAAATCCTCGTTTTACACAAATGCGTTTTTCAATAACAAATGAAGCTATAGGACAATATCTCAAATCAGAACTGGGTGACGAGATAAGTATAAGACCCACTGAAAAATGCTATAGGGCGGATCTTGCAAATCCAACCTTCGCATGCAGCTATGTGAATCTCCCTCACGACATAGGTCCAGATCAGCGTTATCATATCCTGGAAGGGATTATCACAAGATCTGTAGGCAATGCAGTCTGGATGGAAAAGAAGGAGCCTAAAGAGACTAAGAAGCCTGTGCCGCCAAGGGTGAAACACACAAAGATATTCTTCAAGACTGCAAATCAAGATATCTCAAATCTTGTAAGGCTCTATGCCTCAAACGGCAAGAACAAAATGCCTTGGTTGCCTTATGATCAGATGAGAAAGAGTGGAGAATCTCATGGGACATGGTTCTTCGATCCGGAGCCATTGGAGCCGTATGTGTTCCTGCCAGAGCTTAGAGGAGCTTTGGGGGAGATGTACGCCTTCCCTCCTGATCAGTTAGGATTAGAAATATCGAGCTTGGCCAGAGCGGGACTCTGGGAATGGGGAAATGCAATAGGAGAACTTTCTACAGATGAATATGATGAGAAGAAAAAACTTTCAACACGCATACATAATGAAGCGAAAGCAGTAAGGAGGGAGAGAGTTGCGCTTCAGAAGAGGCTCGAAGAGGTCAGAGGCGGATTGCATTCTCTCCAAGACATAGAATCGTTAGACAGGATGAGAATGGAAAGGGATGATTATAAGAAAGAAATAGAGATATTGCATAAAGAAGAGGAAAGACTTCTAGAGAAGGTAGATAAAACGAATGAAGAAGTTGTAAGACTCTGGAGAGAGGTACATGGCAGAGCCCCTAGAAGAAATGGCGACACAGGATATGCCCGACGCCAATGGGAGCATGAGAAGCTAAAATAGAACTATCCTATGTATCTGCTGCTCTCTTCATGCGCCTGTCCGCCCTTCTTTGGTGCCACAACAGGCAGACCTATTGGAGGCGGGAGGTTCAGGTCCTCGCTCAGTGAAAGCGATTTGGTAATGCATTTCCTGAGAATAGTGTTTATCACCTGGATGTTCAGGTCCTCTGGAAGCTTCTTGTCCTTGTTCCACTGCTTCAGGATCTTTGCCTGGTCAGGCTCGATAAGAAGAACGTCGCCTGCTATTGTTATTTCTGCGAGGCTCTTTTTTGATTTCTGCGACTCATAGGATGCCTTGAACTCGAAAGAAACGGACAATCCGTCTTTGTTCAGCGCTATGAGCTCTGTCTGCTTGAGGTCCTTTATTGTGGCGTTGTTGTTTACCCTGATCTCCGGACCTAGCTCTTCCTTCTTTGTCCCGTAAATCTCCCTTATAACTATTCCAATTACTGGCATGCTATTACTTCCCGTTCGAATTATTTAAATGGTAGGCAAACATCTCCATTCCATCGCGCCTTTCAGACTCGCCAATATTCCTTCCTATCCTATTCTGATCACTTACAGGAGCAGACTCGTTAACTGACTCTGCAGGTGCTCTTCTTTCCCTTCCCAGTTTGTGCAAAACTGCATCTACTTCATCCTCTACAGTCATAGAATCCGTATGAAGCCTAAGATGATAGCTGCCCTTTCTATGATCATAGCTGTTTCCCCATAAAGACTTGCCTTTTTGTATCTCAGCCCTCTCCCTGCTTAGAAGTATATCCTTGGTGTTATCCAAACTATAACCAGAGGACAGGTCCCTATTTGTCCTATCTACCTGTAGCCTTTCAGCTCTTGTTACCAAAACCGCTGTCAGGAATACCTGCAGTATTGTGGGATTTGATTTTGCAGGATCGGAATTATTAGGATAAGGAACGTCAGCCACAACATCTCCTTTCCACATCCTGTCCTCATATTCTTCCAGCTTTTTTGCTTTCAGGCTGCTGCTAACTGGTATTTGGGAAGGGAGCGCATATATTTCCCAATTTAGCTCTTCCGCGACCCTCCTTGCAAGAGTTGATCTTCCAGAGTAAGGCAATCCACCTATATTTGCCGATCGAAACATGGCAATCATAGAAAGCGAAAGGTTTTAAGCGTTTATATCTTGAGATTTTTGGAAACTATCTTCCTTACCTCTTTGTGTATTGACGGGGGTTTTGCAGACGCGTCAATGAAGAAAATATTCTCGTTTGAAAGCCTTTTCTGCAGCTTTTTGTAGTTCTCCCGTACCCTCTTCAGGAACTCCCTTGTTTCAAACTTGTGCATCCAATGATCCTTTGACTTGTCTTTCATTATTCTGCTGAACGATGAGAAGAGCCTTTTGTAGAGCAGTTCTGCATCAAGGTCGAATACCAGTGTTATGTCAGGCCTTCTTGCAAAGGAGTTCAAACCAACTAGCCATTCCAAATCCAGCCCCTGCGTATGCTGATACGCCAAAGTAGAGTGGTAGTACCTGTCGCAGATGACTATGAACCCTTCATTCAGCTTTGGCTCTATCTCCTCTATCAGGTGCGATCTCCTGTCTGCTGTGAATAGCAATGCATCCAACAACGGATCATCAATCTTCGTTTCTATTCTGACATTCCTTCTGACAGCCCTTCCTACCGAATTGTTTGTGGGCTCCTTTGTCATGTGCACCTTGAATCCCTTGCTCTCCAGAAACTCCGCAAGAAGCTTTGCCTGAGTGGTCTTTCCTGTTCCGTCCGGCCCCTCTAATACAACCAATTTGCCTTCCATCAATAATCCCCATCCTTGCCAAGCTGAACTAGAAGGGCATGGAACTCCTTGTATACCTCAACATCCTTGGGCAGCTGATCCTCAACAAGCTCCCTTATTCTTTCATAATCGAACTTTTCTATCCATCTCTTCTTCCTGAAAATCCTGTATGTGTAAGCATCCACTGGAAAGATAAGCTTGTCGCCTGCATAGAGCAATATTGAGTCCGCGGTCTCCTTCCCTATCCCATTCAATTCTAGAAGCTCTTTTCTTATATCTTCCGCAGGCCTGGAGAAAAATCTTTCAAGATTATTGTATTTTGACAGATGTTTTGATAAATTCAAGAGCCTTCCTGCCTTCTGCTTGTAGAAACCGGAGGGCCTTACAAGTTTTTCTATTTTAGGCAGAGGCGTACCTACAAATTTTCTCAGATTAAGAATTTTCTCGCTTCTAAGGTTTTCCAGAGCATGTTCAACGTTCTTCCAGTTTGTAGCCTGCGTTAGGACAGCTCCTGCTATGACCTCAAACCTTCTGTCTTCTTTGCTTTTGGATTTTGCAGGCCACCATTCCTGTTTGCCGTATTTTGACAGGAGTTCCAGATGCAAATCGTGTATCTTCATCCTATTAGTTGTTTGTAAAAAATTAATAAAGAGCTATGCATTCGCCTTTTCTGCCTCGTACTGCCTCTTTATCTTAAGAATCGTATTATGGTCCGCTATAAGCGGTTTCATCATTCCAACCAATCTGGCGCCATACTGTTCCATCTTCTCAAAGGCAGCATACATCTCCCTGTTCTGTATTTCTCCCCTCTCCTCAAGGGCGTGCATCTTGTTTTCAGACGCCCTCTGGCTCTCTTTGAAGCTGCTTCTCTGTCTCTCTGCGCTCTCAAGGCCTCTGAACATTGCCATGTATGTGAATGTCTCCCTTGACATCTCGCTAAGCTTTGAAAGCGCCCTTATCATGCCAGGGTCAATGCTCTTTCTCCTCCCTTCCTCCAGATTCTTCAGATATCTGTTTCTGATCTGCCTTATCTCTTCCGGATCATCCAGTTTTGGATTTGCGCCAAGAAGGGCAGAATAGTAATATGCCCTTGGATCTGTTTCCATCATGAAATCCAGATATTCGGAGCATGTCCTTGCGTTCTCCTCATTCAACTGGGCATTGAACCTAACCTGCGCGAGTTCTCTCCCGGCATCCTTTATTTGCCTGGCCGTTTCTGAAGGCCTTTCATACCTGCGCTCTACCGCTCTGATTGCAGCATCAAGCTGGCTTCTTGCCTCTCTGATCCGCCTTATCTGGTCATTAATATCTGCAAGAATCGCTTCCCTTCCTTTTCTCTCTCCTGATAAATTTATCGCGCTATCATAAACACTTAGAAACTCGTCGAGCTTTGAAAGCACTATGTCCTTTGCTCCGTTGTCCCTAAGCTTTTCGGGAAGATTCAATACGATCTTCTGTCTTATAACATCCAGCTGTGAAGGGGCTGCATCAGATTTGGCTATGATAGATTTAATCTCATAAAAGTCCTTTTTCTTCATAAAGCTTCCCAAGGTATGACCGCCTCCAATATCCAAGGATGAATCAAGTATGGAATTCATTCTATCTACGGCACCTAGTTCCATCTTAGAATAGTTATCTATCATTGTATTTTGCGAAGCTATCTCAAGCTCCTCCACACCCCCAACAAGGGCGTCCGCTGACCTTATGTGGCTCCTCATTATTTCTATTGAATTCTTAACAACTCTGTCCGAGTGAACTTTTTGCATAAAAGCAAGTAGTTTCCAAGGTTTAAAAAGCTATTCTCTGATACGTCCTTTTGTTTTAATTTCCTGCTCCACCGGCACCTCGCCACTTGATTTTGACGCCTGATATGCGAATCCGGCTGTGGATATTATGGAACTGGCCATGATTACGGTGAAGACTATGGCGGTGAAGAATTCCGTCCCCGGAATCTTGTACGTTAGATAGGGAAGCGAAGCCACCACAGCCGCAGCAAGGCCCTTCGGTATGGTGAAGACCATTGTGAAGAAGTCCGGCTTCCCCATTTTGATGAACCTGGATATTATTCTCACGGCGGCATACCTTCCGAGAAGGATGGAAAATGTCAATAGAACTCCTATTATAATGATGTCGATCCTCTGGAAGGTGAAAAGCGCGCCTAGGAAAACAAAGAAGAATGTCCTTATGAAAAACGAGATATAGGAGCTGAACTCCTTCGTACTGGGCGTCAGGCCTGTAAACCCTGAACTCTTTATCAGGCTTGCAAAAAGATCTATGTTTCCCAATACAGCGCCTACCATCAGGGCTGTTATGGCGCCGTTGCCGCCTATGAACTCGGCTGCAACATAGGAGAAAAACAGCAGAGCCATCGTAAGCATATGGTGGAATTCAAACTTGTGCAGCTTCACAAGGATTCTGCTCCATAGCAGACCCACCAGAACGCCGAAAACTATTGAGATTGAGAAGCTTCCGAATATTGACGTTGTAATGCCGCTTACAGTAAGCGAATCCCTGCTGACCTGGCTCTGAATCAGAACCAA
Source organism: archaeon (assembly GCA_035289205.1). Lineage (GTDB taxonomy): Archaea > Aenigmatarchaeota > Aenigmatarchaeia > Aenigmatarchaeales > DATDXV01 > DATDXV01. The sequence continues at coordinate 694 of DATDXV010000020.1, read as the reverse complement.
TGCAACAACTATCACAAGGGGATCATTCAGAATGGACTCTATGCTGAGTATCTGCTTTGTGTTCTTGGTGATATTCCTCAGCTTTGTAACAACCGTGGTAACTGCAGCTGAGCTTGTGCCGGCAAGTATCGTGCCCAGCAAGACTGCGTTTATCGGTGTGAGATTGAGAAGGAAGAACGCCGGTATTGCAACAGCAAAGATGGATATTATGAAGCTTGTCAGCGTGAGGAGCGTGGCATGAGGAACATTGTGTATAAGCGTTACAATATTCATCTCCAGGCCGCTCTCAAAGAGTATCAGTATTATTGCCATTGCCGCGAATAGAGGGGCTATTGACAGGAGAAGTTCCTGCGAAACGACATTGAAAACCGGTCCTATGAGTATTCCTACCAGCATCAGCCAAAGGATGTCTGGTATCTGTGTCTTGGAGAAGAAGAGATTTGCAAAGAATCCTATGGATATTATTGCAGCCACAATTGCAAGGGATAAAAATACATCTACCATAGAAGAAATGAACAGAACTCCGATTTAAGTCTTCTCCATAGCAATGGAATATAAAGCTTTCCCACTGCAACTGCCTGCTTAATCCATTTTTATTGTTTACGTTTCCATATTTGGCATGGCTTCGCACTACAGATTCCACCAAACTTCTTCATTTAGAGACTTCCTGAGAGAGCTTAATGCGTCTAGAGTA
>DATDXV010000019.1:0-8360 GCA_035289205.1 archaeon | reverse complement strand
CATCTTCTCATACTCCTCTTCTGTCAGCCCTGTAGAAACCATCCCGCACTCCAAGAACTTCCCTGTATCAGAGTTCCTTACTCCCAGAACATAACTAGTTAACCATGTAGCTCTTTTGCCTTCCCCCCATGTGGCGCCGATAATGACGAGGTCTAGTCTTTCCACTGTCGGCTTGATTTTGTACCATCCGCCAACATGCCTTCCGAAAATATAACGAGCTTTGGGATTCTTCATCATCAATCCCTCCTGCCCTTCCTCTAGAGCACGCTTGTAGAACTTCTCCATAACCTTGGAGTCATCGCTCACAACCTCTTCTGCTAGCCTGAAGCTGTCAGACTGCTTTACTATACTCTCCAGAATCTTATGCCTCTCCTCCAGCGGCAGGTCGAACAGAACTTTCCCGTTGGCATACATAACATCGAACAGATTCATCTGTATAGGTATCTCTTTGATAGTCTTTTCAATGTCGTAAATCCTGTGGATTCTCTGGGAGAGCCTCTGAAATGGAAGAGGCTTGCCTGTCTTGTGATCCACTGCAAGGATCTCCCCCTCTATGATACAGTCCTTGGCCCTTATTCCCTTCTTGCACAGCTCCACGAGATCTGGAAACTGCTTCGTAATCTCCTCGAGCCTCCTGGTATAGAGCCAGAACCTGTCCCCCTTCTTGTGAATCTGGCATCTTGCGCCATCATATTTTTTCTCACTTATCACCTTTCCATATTCTTCAATAACATCTTCTATCGATTCCGCCTTCTCTGCAAGCATAACCTGTATTGGCTTGCCCAGCTCAGGCTTCACGCTCTTCAGACCTTTGTCTCCTTTCTCCTTTGCTATGGCAGCGACCTCACCGAAGTCTGAGAGTATATTCCAAGCATGATTGACAGACTCAGGACTGACTGAGAAGGTCTTGGAGATTGCATCCCTTATGATTCCTTCGGCAATCCCAACCCTAAGCTGACCTAGGATAGTCTTTACAATGTACTTTGCCTCAGGGGGTGACGCCTGGGAAAGGAGTTCGCTGATCAGGGAGATCTTCTTGTCCTGCGAGCCAGAACCCGTCTGACTTGCAAGGGCCTGCAGGTTATGGACAATCTTCTCCACTGTCAGCTCCTTCTTGCTGATCATTATATTCTTGCTTGATTTGGCAATGATTTCCGCTGCATTTCCAAGGTCGCCAGAGCTCTTGAACTTCTTCACGACCTCGTTTTCAGATACTCCATAGCTCTTTGCTATTGTCTTTATGACGAGCTGCTGCGCAACCCCGGTCTCCTGGGGGCGATAGATCGGGAATACAAGCCCGTTGAGGAGCAATACAACGTTTGGAATAAGCTCGGAGTCGGTTTCCTTGAGAAGCTCGGAGACTATTTCCGCTTTTGCAATCTTTCCTGGATTCTTCTCAAGCTTGTCGTATGTCTCCACAAGCACAGAATATTTCATAAACTATATGCTATTAACTCTGATTTAAACTTTCAAGAAACCTTGTTAGGTATTCCCTGATTGAGATTGAAAAACACCCAGTCCTTATAGTTCAGTTTGACAGCCAGCATGGGAACTGCCCCCGCCTTCTTTGAAATAGAAATCAAACCTTCCAACTGTTCTTTATTATCCCTTGTATAGTAGACCTTCTTTCTGCTTTTGCATTCTATGAATTCTATCTTACCGCCTTTCACCGCAACTAGATCGCAGACAGCATCCTCTCCCTTTCCAGATCCTGCTACTCTATGGCAAATATACCCCCTGTTAACCAAGAACTCTATCAATTCCCTCTCTCTTCTTGATCCCTTAGCAGAAACAGGCATGCTAAATATTCGTAACTCTTGTATATAAGATTTCGATCCACCCCGTAACTCTTGAGCCGATGGACCAGAAAATGGAAAATCATACTGTTGTCATTTGGAAAATCTCAAACAGCTTAAACGAATATCTTTTTGCCATATAAAAAGATTTTGATTGCAGAAAGTATGTTTCTTTTAGACTATATTTCTCAAGCCATGTCCAACAGATTAAAGAAACGGAAAGAAACCGTTTTATGGCTTCTTTCTTGCAAACAAGCTCATAAAAAACTGAGAAATCAACGGTTTCCAACGTTCCGTTATATACCGCGTTTACCAATATCGCTCCGGTGATAAAAAATGAAAAATGCAGCAATTGCATTGGTGATGGCTTTATTGGTCATAGCAATGCCGGTTGCAGCTGCAGAGGAAGCATCTGAGGAATTGGATGTTGGAGCTGGATTCACGCCTGACAGTCCTGTATATGGATTGGACAGGGCGGTAGAGAATGTACAGCTCTTGTTGGCATTCGATTCGCTTCAGAAAGCCAAACTCCATTACCAGCTTGCTAAGGAAAGGCTTGCGGAAGCAAGAGAGTTAGCAAAGCAGGGTAAAAGCCAGTACGTGGCAAAGCTACAGGAGGAGTACGAGAACGAACTAGGTTCAGCGGACTCTGATGAAGAAAAAGCTGTGGCAAGCGGCCAGAACGTAACAGATTTTGCAGAGACGGTTACAGATGAGACGCATAAACATGTGCTCGTCTTGCAGCGCGTGCTTGAAAGCGCGCCAGATCAGGCCAAGCCTGCTCTTGAGGCTGCAATAAAGAGATCTCTTGAGAGACAAACAAAGATAGCAGAGAGAATCGAAGAGCACAGAGAACTTGTCAACATGACAATAGCAGTGGGAAACAAAACCATTACTGTTGAGGTCCCTGCAAAGGTTGCCACCAAGTTCCTTGAAAAAGCAGAAAAGGTTGTAAAGGACAAGGAGGAGCTCAGGGAGCATGTTCTGGAGAAGGTTGAAGAAAAAATAGCCCTCGCTGAAAAGGCTATAGCTAATGTAAAGGAGAAGGCTGGAACTGCAAATGCAACGCGCGTAGAGAAGTACTTGGAGAATGCTGAAAGGCATCTCGCAAAAGCAAAAGAGGCCTTTGAAGCCAAGAAGTATGGAGAAGCCTGGGGTCAGGCTACCGCTGCCTTACAAATTGCCAAGAATGGTGAAAGATTCTTGGGCATTGAGAAGAAATTAGAAGAAAGGAAGGCAGAGATCAAAGAAAAACTAGATGAGAGAAAGGAAGCTCTGAAAGAGAGGCTTGAAGAGCTGAAGAAAAAGAGATCTGGAGAAACTAACAAATCTAGCAGCGGTTGCGTAACAGTTTATCAGCCGGTTTGCGGCGCTGATGGCAAAACATATGGAAATTCATGCGAAGCAGAAGTGGCTGGTGTTAAAATAAAGCACTCTGGCGAATGTGGCACAAAAAACACAAATACGAGCAATACTGGCGAAAGCAACTCCTCCAATCAGTAGACCAAACTTTTAGGAGGGCAACCTCCTATTTTATTTTTATTTTATTAGTCTTCTTGTAAGGAACTTTTATAATGACATTCTTCATCTCCAGGCTTCTCACTATCTTGGATATCTTCGTCTTCGACCATCCTGTGGACTCTTTTATGTCCTCCTGCAGCATTTCCCCTGTTTTCCTAATGCGTTCTACAACCTTCTTCTCGTCCTCCGAGAGCATCTGGGATATTGCTTTCTCCTTTTCGAACCTTTTCCAGCTGTATCCTATGACGAGCCCGATGATCAGGATAGCAGCTATAACCAAAGGAAACAGATCAGAGGATGAAGACCCATTAGTCTTGTATTGGACGAATATCGTATATTCTTCGCCCTCCGACAATGCCTTGGACCATTCGAGGAATATCCTCCTTCCATCCGTGGAGATGGAAACCGGCCTGGAGACAAGGAGCCCGTTTTTGTCTATTATTTTCGCATCTTCTGGCAGGATTATCTTAATACTGAAATCAACCGCATTCTGCACTGTAATGCTAAAGGAAAAGAGCTTCTCATTGGAGCCCAGGTCTTCTATATATGAAAATGGTCTCCCTATGTTCAAACCTGCCCCGTCTGTTACGCTGTCCTTTTCTATGTCCATAATGACAGAAGCAGAGTTCTGAGCTATCACAAGCTGTGACAAAAACAAGAGCTGTACGAATACTGCAGCTCCGAAGTACTTCATAAGCTGTATATGGCAGAGGTCGTTAAAAAGCTTATTTGTTTTCAAGAGCCTTTCTCAAGGCCCAGAACGCCAAGAGGCCGCATTTCATCCTTACAATGCTCAGGTTAACCTTTACGAGCTTAAGCATCTCGTCTTCTTCCATTGCCTTCAGCTGGGCCATTGTTTTATTCTTTATGTGCTCTGTCAGGAAGGAGGCAGATGCCTGGGAAATTGCGCAGCCTGAACCTTGAAACTTGACATCAGAGACCTTTCCGTTATCAAACTTCAGAAATATCTCTATCTCATCTCCGCAGAACGGGTTATCTTCTTTCGCACGGGCATCAGGGTTTTTCATAGAGCCATAGTTCTTGGGATGCTTGAAGTTTTCAAGTATCTCTTCCTGATAAAGCGCTTCCACATCGTTCAAAGTCTCATCACCTTTCTCACATACTCGAAAGCCTTGACAAGCTCGTCAATGTCCTTCTTTGTATTGTATATATAAAAACTGATCCTGGCTACGCTGTTGACTTTCAGCTGCTTCATCAATGGCTGAGCGCATGCATGACCAGACCTTATAGCTATGCCCCTGCTGTTCAGTATTGCTGAAAGATCGTGGGGGTGGATGTTTGCAAAGTTGAATGATATCACTCCGCTCCTTGCTTTGGAATCTTTCGGGCCGTATATAGTTATACCTTTCACAGAGCTCAGTTTCTTCATTGCATACTCTACCAGCTCTCTATCATGCGTCTGAACACTCTTCATTCCCAGTTTATTCAAATAATCGACAGCAGCTGCCAAACCTATGGCGTCAGCGATGTTCGGAGTTCCCGCCTCGAACTTGTGCGGAACATCGTTGTAGGTTGTTTCAAACAGGCCAACACTCTTTATCATGTCCCCTCCGCCCATGAATGGTTGCATCTTCTCCAACATTTTCTTTTTTCCGTAAAGAACTCCTATTCCGAACGGAGCAAGCATCTTGTGACCGGAGAAGACCAGGAAGTCGCAATCCAGGTCCTTTACATCCACAGGCATGTGCGGAACAGACTGCGCTCCGTCCACAACAACTATCGCACCTTTCTCATGCGCTCTCTTTGCTATCTCTTTGACAGGATTGACTGTTCCTAAAACATTTGAAGCCTGTGTTATGCTGACTATCTTTACTTTGCTATTTAGATTCCAGTCTGGCATCTTTAGTTTTCCGTCCTCATCAATATCTGCAAACCTCAATTTTATTCCTTTTGACTGGAGGAACTGCCATGGAACGATGTTGGAGTGATGCTCCATCTGGCTCAGAAGTATTTCATCCCCTGCATTCAATGCATGCATCGCATATCCGTATGCAATCAGGTTGATGCCCTCTGTTGCGTTCCTGACAAAGACTATCTCCGAAGGGTCAGCGTTGATGAACTTCGCGACTGTTGCTCTTGCTTTCTCATACATCTCTGTAGCTTCTTCTGCAAGAGTATGAACACCCCTAGCAACATTGGCATTATGATTGAAGTAGAAATCCTCAAGCGCTTTTACAACTTCCTTTGGCCTTTGGGTCGTAGCAGCGTTGTCCAAATAAATTAATGGCTTTCCATTGATTTTCCTTTTGAAGATAGGAAAGTCTTTCCTTACCTTGACTGGATCAAACATGCTTTACCCCGCTTTATTTTCCATCTCCAGCTCTATAAGCCTGTTGAATTCTATCGCATATTCGAGCGGGAGCTTCTTTGTGAATGGCTGCAGAAATCCTGAGACTATCATTGTGACAGCCTCTTCCTGGGTGAAGCCACGGCTCATCAGGTAGAATAGCTGCTCTTCTCCAACCTTTCCTACAACAGCCTCATGCCCGACCTGAACTTCATCCTCATCGATCTTCAGGGAAGGTATTGTGTCTGATGTGGAATCCTTATCCAAAAGAAGCGCATCGCATTTCATGTGAGACTTCGTGTTCTTCGCACCCTTGAAGACCTGGACAAGGCCTCTGAACACAGTCTTCCCGCCGTCCTTTGAAACAGATTTCGACAGGATTGTCGAAGAGGTGTTCGGAGCGAAATGCAGTGCTTTTGCGCCTGCGTCCTGAATCTGCCCCTTGCCTGCGAAAGCTACAGAGAGAATGTCAGCCTTCGCGCCTCTGCCTAGAAGATAGACGGAGGGATACTTGGCTGTCGCATAGCTATTGTGGACAAATATTCCATTTGCAACAAAATTGTGACTGCCTTCTACCTCTATGTCATATGTCGGAACTTCTGCCTTTTTTTCTATCTTGGTTATCTTAAGTAGAGCAAGATGGCTAGGTAGTTTCATTCTTCTTCCTCTTGTAAAATGCCATTCCTTAAATATATTTTCCTTTTTTATCGGGACTTTAGTTCTAGTCTTCTCAGAGAAAAATTCTCTTAACTTAAATAATTCACTTATATGCATCACATAGCTTCTATATTCTTTTTCTTCTGCATTTTTATTCATCTTTATTTTTTTGATTTCAATCTCCTCTTTGATTCTATTGGATTCTATCCCAGAAATGATGCACAACTTCTGGAAATCTTCCATAAGTTGATTGTTACAACACTTAAGACGTGCTGAGTTTTTATTAATTCTTCCATCAGCTTCTAGATAGCCCGCAAGGAAACTTCGTTTCTGGCTAATCGGTAAACCATAGATCCACTCAGGGATTCGTTTTGTATGTGCATTTCCCTTAAAGCCTGCTTTTTCAAAAGTTTCTGCCAAAGGTAAACTGTTGTATGTTATAGATACGCCGTCTTTTCTCTCGTAATATTTATCTAATATAAAAATGTCTTTCATTATTTTCAAAAGCTTTTCTCTTGCGTTATCTTTTCTAGGGATAGAAAATACAATTCTTCCATACCTATTATTCCTATTTTTGCTCTTTTCTATCACGATATTCCCATCTCCAACAATTAGACCGAACAACCACATTATGTCCTCATTAGTCACAGATGGAATTTTAATTTTATTATATTTGTAAGTTGTATCAATATCATATATTGCACCATATTGGTTCCTACCTTTAATTTTTCTGATTGTTTCTATTGTAGGTAATTCATATGACTTACCTAAATCAGGTAATTCTTTTGCAACTAAAACGAAATCTCCTACCTTCAATTCTTCTAAGTTTTTCCAATGTAATTCATAGCGAGTTAATTTGCATGCTCTGTCTGGAAAATATCTAACTGCTAAAAAGGGATGATTTTGCGTTGCATCTATTTCTCTCTTTCCGTTTCCTAGACTTATACTATAGACGGGTTTTATTCCGGAAAACTTCGTACCAAGTACCTTTTTGGTTTCTATCATTTTTGTACTTTCATTGAAAGTAATTACTTTATCACCTACATTGATATCTTCTATGTTTTTAATGGAAGGATTTGTAAAAATGGGAGTGCCTTTTGCAAGACAACCAACGTTAGCATCCACCCATTCGACGTAAGCGTTCTCATATGCGTATGCCCTCTTTGTGACATAATTGAAGACGTTGGTTGCCCAGTTCTGCAGGGTTGTATAACGAACACGCGAATTTGCCTTTGCTATTATCTCCACAACAGCTGTATGCAGGGAGTTGCTTGAATAAGATGGAGCGCTGCAACCCTCAATGTAATGAACCTCTGCTCCCTCCTCCGCTATGATTAGAGTCCTCTCGAATTGACCGACATTCCTCTCATTAATTCTGAAATATGCCTGAAGAGGCAGATCAACCTTGACCCCTTTGGGAACATAAACAAAACTACCACCAGACCAGACAGCCCAGTTCAATGCAGCGAACTTGTTGTCGTTAAAAGGAACAACCGTTCCGAAGTATTTCTTTACAATCTCAGGATGCTCCTTTACAGCTGTGTTCATGTCGCAGAAGATCACGCCCTTCTTCTCCAAGTCTTCCCTGAGCTTATGGTAGATCATGTTGCTTTCATACTGCGCTCCCGCTCCCGCTAAGAATTTTCTTTCCGCCTCAGGTATTCCAAGCCTCTCGAATGTCTTCTTTATGTTCTCAGGAACGTCCTCCCATTTTGTGGCCTGCTTCTCAGATGTGCTCAGATAGTAAGTTATGGAATCGAAATCAACCTCATTTACCCTCGGAACCCACTGCGGCGCGGCCATCTCCCTGAACTGTGCAAGAGCTTTCAGCCTGTAGTCAAGCATCCACTGCGGCTCAGACTTTATCTCAGAGATCTTTCTGACAACCTCTTCTGACAATCCCTTCTGGAACTTGTGTTCATAGCTATCAATCTTGTCAGGCACGAACTTGTCCTGCTTGATGTCCAGAAAGCTCTTTTTCATGCAAACACCCCATAGCCATGCTCTTCTATCTGCTTTACAAGCTCAGAGCCGCCCGATTTGACAATCCTACCGTCCACCATTACATGAACCTTGTC
>DATDXV010000018.1:0-12697 GCA_035289205.1 archaeon | reverse complement strand
ATTGATCTGCTGCTGGGAATTGAAGAACGTCCCGATAACAACAACCACGGAAATGGCAGTAGCCAGCATTACAATGTCCATCAGGCTGGCCTGACCCTTACTCATAAACATAAACAATCAACCTCCCTGTATAGTAACGGGTGCCGTCCTTGATCAGAAGGGGCATGGAACCAACAGCCCTGTCTTTATCTGTCAGAACATTGCAAGAAACAGCTGCTGCAGAACTCTTTACCTCGAAGCCTATCCTGTCAATGGAAGGCAATAGATTGCAGCTTACTCTGCTTTTGTCTAATATTCCATCATTGCTGAAGAAAATCCATTCTGCTGTTCCTGCAGCCCTCCTCTCCCTGTCGATCTGGTCCTGAAGGTTCAGGTATTTGGAATATGTGTCGGTAAGAGATAGGACGAAAAAGAAGATCAGCAGCATCATTACCATTGTTGCAAAGATGTCCTCCCCTATGATTCCCTTACTGCTTGCTGACATAAACACCATCCAATTTTTTCTCTATCACCAGAACATCGCCTTCGGAAAGAGACAACACATCCGCATTCTTTATAGTGCTTAGAACAAAACGCTCTGCAGGAACACCATCTCTTGAAAGGATAACACTTGAAGGTTTCAGAGCAAGTATAAAGGTTCCTGTTCCCTCTATCGTGTAGACAGTGACTCCCTGTTTGGTTCCTATAGAATCTATCAATAAAGCTATGTTGTTTGCATTCCTTACAAGTTCTTCTTTCTTGAAGCTTGTGTTTTCAACGCCAACAAGCACAAGAAGTATCCCTGTGAGTATGACTATGAAAATTATAACGCCGGTTTTAGAAGCCCACCATTCTATCATACTAACACGTCGAAACCCAGCAGGTCCCCGATTTTGTACTTCCTATGCTGTGTATGTATTTCTCTGAAAGGGTGTTCTTTATGTAGCTGCTTTCAAACTCAGCCTCATAGCTATATATGGAACACTCTGACCAGCAACCATCCTCACCGCAACACTGAACTGTAGAAGTGCAACTAAAGTAAGGGCCGCTGTACCTCCATTCTATTCCAGAGGGAAGGGAATTCCTTACAGCACCTTCCGCAGATGAGCATGGCGTATATGGAAAACTTATCGAATTGTAAGCATTGACAAGCCTCTGGAAAGGATAGCTGATAGTTGTATCATGGCTCAACTGATCGCTAAACCTGGAAACAGCGCTAGCAGTGTCATAAGATTTGGCGTATGTCACAAAGATATTGTTGTCATTGTATCTCACAGAAGCTGTGAAGTCAGCTGAAGAGGCAAGATCCTGAATGCTGTTAGTAAGCTCAGAAGTGCCCTGAAGAATCTGCGCAAGTTTTATTATGGCAGGATAGAAGGAAGCTGTTCCTATAGTCATGTCCTTGAATGCAAGATTCTGCAGTTTCTTTATCTCCCCCTCCTGTTTTATTGAATCTGCTATCCAGAAGTCTATTGTGGAGAAGTGGATAAGCATGAAGCCAACTATGAGTATTATTGATATCAAAACAACCGGTGTGACAGTGAATCCTTTCATCAGCACCCCGCCTTGTCTTTGAAAGCTATGCTCCAGATGGGCATAGTGGATGTATCGGATGTGTAGAGGATTCTGAATTCATAACTACTCGGACCATAAGTCTCCTTTGATGTAAGAACATCCCCCTCTCTTTTTACAGCAAGTATGTCTATGCAAGCTCTTCCATCCGGGGAAGGAATTGTAATAACTGCTAATCCGCTCTGGTCCCTTCCGATTATAGTGTCCGCAGAAGGGTCTATCTCCATGGAATATCCGCCTGGAATACTTAGGGAAGTGCCGGAAAACGCCCCAAGATCAGAGAGAGCCTGGAGATTTCTCATATTCTGGTATATGCCAGCTATTCCCTCCTTGAAGTCCTTTTCCCCCTTGAACTCTAGGAACTGCCCTATCTCATACCAGCCCACAGAGATGACTACTGTTATCAGAACGAGAGAAGCTATAAGCTGGAAAGGCAGAGTTTCGATTCCTTTCATAAAAGCAGTTTGTTTACCAAACCTTTTAAACTAGCAGCTGTTATCAATGCTGCTATTAGTTGTAAAGTAAGAATCTCCTGGGAAGTACTGAGTGCAATTCCAAGTTATGCATGCCCTTGTTCCCAAGCTCTTTGAAGAGTCGCAGAGGTTCTTCTGTGTGCCCTCCTGTCCAACCTTCCCGATCCCCTCACCGCCCTCCTTGATCTGCTTGGTGAGCCCGGTTGTAATGCTCATGACTGCGCCGGTTATAATTACAGCTATGAGAATAATCAGAATGTACTTCATTGGCAATCCTTCAATACCTTTCATCTTTTAAGCACCGACTCCAAGTTTTTGTCTATGGCGTTGTTCAGGAAGCTTCCTACGCTGTTGATATTATCTATGCTTGTGACCTTATAAATGTTTAACACATAAAAGAATGCTGCCAGTATTATAATAGAGCTTAGTATCAGTACGATATATTTGAAAGGCAGACCCTCGATTCCCTTCATAACTAGAATTTGTTTTCCGACCCTTTTAAGCGTTTACTTTTTGCTAGGCGGCTTATTTTTCCTTGAATGCCACAGGGCTTCCGCCGGAATGCCATGACTGCTTCGGCCTTACCTGTATGTTAAACAGCCTCTCAGAGTTGTCATCAAGAATAACCGCCGAGCCCTTGGTCTTGGGAAGGTTAGTAACAGATTTTCTAATGTCCTCGAGAAGATATGTCTGCATGATCTGCGACAATGAATCCAAATCCTGCTTTGCTGTGAGCCTGTGAGCAATGACCATATCGCTCTGCGAAACAGCTGTGGGATGGAGCTTGTTAGGTTGCTGTGTTATGAAAACAAGGCTAATGCCAGGTTGGCGTCCCTGAGTTACCAGAGTCAGAAGGTCTCTTGTAGCAGCAGTAACAGAATCCGCAGGAAAGAAATTATGTGCTTCATCCGCTATAATCCATGTCAACGGCAGCTTCTTCTTTGCTTCCCCCTCCAGTAGGGCAGTCTCCTCCTCCCTTCTAGCAGCAACCCTAGCCTGGTAGATCTCCCTGGAGAGTATACCGAGCATAAGATTTCTTACGTTCCACTCCTGCAGGGAGACATCAAGAATTGTCACGTTGCCTGGAGTGAGCAGGCTCTCTATAACAGTTCCCTCCTTTGAGAAAATCCCCCACTCCTCTGCAGCTAGAAACCTATTTTCGATCATCATCTTCTCTTTGTCATCGCTCCTCCTGTCCTTCTCTATCTCAGCTACGATATCAGAAATGCCATATTCCCTGCCTTTCATTTTATTTACCACGCGCTCTATCAACGCACCTGCAGGGCTCCATAAATCTATCCCGAACGTCAATGTCCAATCACCTGCTGAAAGCATGGAAGGTTTTATCGAGAACGTCCCATCATAGCCAATCCCGGATTTTGCATAGAAATCAGTAAGCCCCACTGGAACAATATTCCTTGTATTGAACCCTGTAGGCTTCAGGCTCCATTGTGATAGCAGGGCAGCATCCCTCTCGTTTGCAGATTTCATGGACCAGAATATTCCTGCAGTGTCAATCATCAAAACCGTCAGGTTGCTTCTTACATCATCAGGGAGTTTGAGAATCTCTTCCGCTATTATTGATCCTGAGTATGACTTTCCACTTCCCCTTCTACCAACAATCATTAGAACGTGCGGCCTTGAGACATCCATCAGCACGGGATTTGTCACATGCGTATCGAACCCTGATCCAACAAGATGCTTCCCCAGAAATATGCATCCCTTCTTCCCGTATTTTCTCAGGTCCTCAGGATCTCTTCCTATAATTATGTCCTCTAAAGGCATGTAAAGAATTAAAGGGTTGTAAATAAAAAGGCTATTCAGAATCCGGAATAGTGACAAACTTTCCTTCTGAATCTCTCATAACTCCGACAGATCTGAGCAATTTGACTTTTCTGCTAACTTTCCCGTTCTGTTCCGCGCATTCCAGAAATCGACGGAAAGTTTTGTGTGCATTAAGTGTTGATATGTACAAGTCGCCACTACCTAAGGAACCCGGACTTATGCGTTCTTCAGTATCCTTAACACTTTTCAGCATACCTTCCGTGGCAATGCTCCAAGAACCGCTTCTCATCACCTTCGCTTCATCCTCTGAGAGGCCAAGTTGTGCCAGAGCCTTCTCTGCTTTGTCTGGATTTGTGTAAAAAGGATGCGTTATCGAAGCGACTAATTTGCTGTTCCTCAGCATTGCATCCGAGTTATCCGGAGTTCTATAAACAATAGAACCTTTTTCCAAGAGACCGCTTTCTTCATCAAAAGTAGACTTCTCTTTAGCATACATGCGCTGCAAATCCAGAGCATCTGATATGCTTGTTTGTGGCATTCTAAAAGTGGGATGGACCCTATGGAGCTGGATTACGTTCCCAGGAGTTATATAAGAAACCCATCCGAAGGGTATTGATTCCCATTTATCAAACCACTCGCGCTCATCAGTAGTGAAATCCATTCTTATTCCGGAAGGTTCGGCATATGTTCCCATAAAAAGAATTGTAAGCAAAAGCATTTAAGCTTGACTAGATTTCCAGTATGTCTTTCTTAGTCACTTTCCCAGCAACAAGTGAAGAGCCGAATTTCTTTATGTTCTCCTCAGCGCATCTCATCAGCTCCCTTGCGCTCTCAACACTGTCTCCGTTTATATCGGGCAGTATGTCTGCCCTCTCAAGCTTCTCAGCAACCATGACAGCGTCTGATAAAGTTCTCCTGTAAAGATACAATTTGTCTGTAAGCATGTGAGCAGGATGCATGGTCTCTATGCCCATCAAATGCTGATATTCCGAAACCCTCAAAGAAGCTCCATCAGCAACAAGGTCCACATAAAAGGAATAGTTAAAATGAACGCTCTCCATCATCTTCCTGAAGTTACAGGGCTTTTTGCAGTCCCTGTCATAAGTACTTGCTACTATGCCAATCTTCTTTATTTTTTTACGCCTCGCATAATCAACGAATTCATCAAAGCTCTTAGGTCTTCCTAGAAACAAGTAGGAAAGGAACATGATAATTACTTTGTGTAATCAATACTAAAGTCTATGGAAGAGTTATCCCCGCTGCCAGTCGTTTCTTTCTTCTCTTCCTTCTTCTCAGCCTTTTCCTCTTTCTTCGCCTCTGCCTTGACATCCTTTGTAACTACTGGCGTTCCTGGAGCCAAAGGAGGCTTGAACTTGAACACGCCCATAAGCCTGTTCCAGTAAGGCCTGTGGAAAAAGTAAAGCGCAGCCAATAATGCTATGAACCCTGCCACTATTGCAGCAGCAACAGCTGTACTGTTCTTGGTCAGTGCAGTGAATGCGCCGGTTATTGCACCGGGTAGCGTTGTCGTAGGAGGTATGAGCGGCGGTATTGTTGGCGAAACGATTACTGTAACACTAATTGCGTCTGTGGCAACAACAGGAGTATTCTGTCCAACTACTCTGGCATTTGCTGTTATTGTAACTGTCCTTGTTCCATTCTGCTCGTTTGCGGGAACAGTGATGGTTATGGAGATGCTGTTTGTCCCGCCTTTATCCAAGGAACCAAGGGAAGCCGGATTGATGCTTATCCAGCCTGCCGGAACCCCGGAAGCGCTAAGATTTATGTTGGCAAGGCCCACATGACCGCCATTTACAATTGTGGCTGTTACGGTTGTTGAGTTGCCTGGGGCAAGCTGTATGTTAGGCGTTGCTACCGACAAAATTATCAATCCGCTGTACTGGAACGGTGCGTTACCACCCAATCCGCCTAGGTTTCCTCCAGGAGCAGCAGGTGTGAATGCCCTGACAGTTGCAAGATCTGAAGCAGAATCACCATCGTTATCTGTGACTTTGAGTGTCACAACATACACGCCCTCTGCTGCATAAGTATGTTCAACAGACATGCCTGTGGCATTTGTCCCGTCTCCGAAGTTCCATTCATAACTAACAACTGTTCCATCCGAATCAGATGACCCAGATCCGTCGAATGTTACCTTTGCGCCTACCTCGACATTCCTGTCAGCTCCGGCGTTTGCAACAGGCGGTATGTTCTTTGGATATACCCATGTGGAATTGCTCAGCATTGTTATGAAGTAGCCCTTGCCCTGCTCAAAGGAATCTCCAGCAGGCGGGTAACATTGGTACAGGTTCTTCACGCTCTTGTCGCTTGTGTCCTGGCACTCTACCTTTGAAACATTGTTCTGTATGTAATAGAGCGCAAGGCTCATCTCCTCTGCATTCAGGTTTGTCCAGCCAACCATGTTCAGCCCCTCGATCAATGAAACATTCCTCTGCCCACCTGCAACCCCAACAATATTTATCTTCCTGTCGTTAGCCATCCAGACCCAGTAACCCCAGTCAGGGTAAAGCTGGGTAAGGTTTGCATTAAGAGGCTCGCTTGAGTTGTAGACATACCATGACGCTGTTGATGCGTTATAATGTTCTATGACATACGGATCAGTTCCCCATATCGCCAGATCGTCTGTCAGCACCGGGGAGTTTGGAACAACCGGCAATGAGATCAGGTTCCATCCGTTCTCCAGCTCTATTGTTATGTTCTCGAACACGCTCCATGTCACGCTGGCTTCCGCTGCGTTTCCAGACGGATCAGCGCACTTCACAAAGTATGTGTTGCTTCCATACGGCAGGTTGCTCAATAACTGCGAATGGTTCAATGTTCCAGTCACACCCATCTGCGCTGTTGGGTCTGTAGCAGGGCCATAATTGCATGCAGCATTCTCATCTGTTGTAGCGTTCAACCAGACGGTCCTTCCTGTTGTTGAGCCTGCAACGGGGCTTGTTATTGTTATGACCGGAGGTATCAGCTCTGGCCTTACATCAATGTACCTCAGCTTCTGGAATCCTGTGTAATTTGCATCACCGGTCCAGCTTGCATTTACCTCATAAACTCCGAACGCCAATGAGGAGGTGTCTATTGCATATTCTGCCCTGTTCAAACCGCTAACCAAAAGTGTTCCATTCAAGTATAGCGCAACAGTCCCGTCTGCTGGCAGGCTTGTTACTAATTGTGCAGTTGCATTTACACCGTCTCCCTGCTGGACTAAGACTGTGTCAGGTGTCAAGCTTCCGTTAAAATAAAGATCTATCAAGCTAGGCGCCCTTGATATTGTTGCATATCTCACAATCTGGCCGTCCGTGTAGTTGGCAGAAGCTGTGAAGTTTGCCATGTAGGTATAGAATCCTGCCGGCAAAGTAGCATAAATGCCATTCTCCCCGTTGATGAGAACGCTGTCCCTCAATAAGTCAAGCGTTCCCTCTCCTATGGTCTTCCATGCTGTAGCGTTCAGAGGCTGGCCATAAGCAAGATTAGCATCAGTTTCCAGACCGTTAAAGGAAAGGTGTATAACAGACTGCGTCAGGTTTGTGTTGTTTACAGGATTGCCCTTGTTGACTGTTAGGAATCTCTCCACCGAAGCAGCACTATAATTGGCAGAGCCTGGGTAGAAACCAGTATAATTGTAAGTGCCTACACCCAAGGTTATGATCTCCCATGGATTTGTAAAGACAGGCACGCCGTCCCTATAAAGCGCTTCGTCAACTTCCCCGTTGTCAACCCAAACAAATGCAGTTGTCTCAGTCGGGTATATTACTGTCAAGTCTGACTCAACACCATTCAGGGAAACATGAACTCCCGGATCAGCCTTTGTCACAGCATACACAGGATTGACAGCAAATGTATTATTAACATTTCCTGCATTGTCAACAGCTGTCCAGTAATAATCATAGTTTCCTACTGGCAGGTCTGTTACTGTAGCAGTGTAAACATCGCCGCTCTTAACAGGAGTTACAACATAGCTACCAATGTAAAAGACAGAAGACGCAACCTGATCATTGTCTGTCCATGTTATGCTGAATGTGTACTGCTTGTTCTTTGCATATGGAGTCGGTGAAGGCGGGTTCTCCGTCATGTTAGACCACTGCGGAGCTTCCGTGTCTGTCACTGTAGCGAATCTTGTCACAGGTGCAGCTGTGTAGTTCTCATGGTTCAATGCAATCGTATAATTGTGAACGCCTGCGTTCTGCACAGAAGGATACCAGATATTGGTTCTTCCAGGGGTGTTCTCAACAGCTGTTGCAACCTGATCATTGTCTACAAAAAGCAATGGAGGAGATTGGTCCAAGAATACCCATCCATAGGCATTTATCGTCTGCCCTAGGTTGTATGTCTTATCACCCTCTAGTCCATCAAGTGCCAGATACAGGGTTGTGGAAGCCTTGTTCACAACATAAAAGCCCTCTGAATTGTATGAAGTGAAGTTCTGGTTTCCAGCATAGTCGCATGCATAACTATGCGTTCCAGCTGTAAGAGTTACAGGAGCTCCGTTTTCAGTCCCAGTAACATCATTGCCATCTCTTGTTAATGTCATCTGCACATCCGGAGAGGTGCATGTAGCTGTTGTAGCCACACCATATGTTATCGGCGAAGGCGGTGTGATTGTGAATATCACGCTAGGAGCTCTCTGGTCAACAGTAAGGAATCTCTCTACGCTTCCAGACGTATAATTTGCAGAGCCTGGGAAGTATAAGGTATAATTATATAATTCCGCTCCCAGTACCAATGCCTCCGGATTCGCTACAACTGCCCCGTCTCTGAAAAGTGTCAAGCTACCTTCAATGAAATCCTTCCATCCTAGAGCTGTTGATGTAGTGCCATAGCTTACTGCTTGATCTGCCTCCACACCGTTGAGTGAAAGATGCAGCACAGGGTTTAGAGGATCTGTCGGGTCTGCTGGGTTTATCAAATACTTCCATGTGTCTGTTATAGCGCTGTTTCCATAAGCGTCCTCTGCCCTCCAGCTAAACGAATAGTTTCCAGCAGGAAGGTCGCTCATGTCAACATAGTATTCGTCACCATTCTTTGTTGTTACAGGCATAGTGTATCCGCCGCATCCCTGATCAGAGCAACTTGTCCAGCTAAACCATACTTGTGCAACACCTGTATTGTCAGTCCATGTTACATTGAATTGGTACTGCTTTCCAGGAGCATAGTCTGTTGGGGACAAAGGACTTGTTTTGTTATTGCTCCACTGCGGAGCTTCCGTGTCCTGAACAGTAGCAGTTCTTGTTAAGCTTGTAGCTGTGTAGTTCTCCGAATCAAGATAATCATATTTGTAGGCATATGTTCCAACACCAGGGTTCCATGTCTTTGTCAATGTGAATGGATATGTTGCGCCTGTTCCTATGACGGTGCTGTTCTCTGATAATGTTGGTTTTGTTGCAGGATTCTGGTCTCCATCAGCAGTCTGACCAGAAACATCCAGCTGCGCACCAGGTGCAAGAGATATATCATTGGCCTGGCCGTTCAATGTCAAGCTGACCTGAGCCAGAATTTTATCTATTATATAACTATCTGTTTTTGTTGCGCCGAAATAGTTTGTTGTCTCGGGAACGCTGCACTCATAATCGTGTGTTCCTGCAGGCAATGCTATAGGTATGCCGTTCTCAGTGGCAGTCACGTCCACTGCATTCCTCGTCAAAGCCGGATCCGCTTCGGGATTCGTATCGGCACAGGCAGCTGTTACAGCGGTCTTGTAGGGCTGAGGCGAAGGAGGGTTGAATGTAAGCGAAACAGTGGATGAGGCCTTTGCAATCACATAGTCTGCGGGAACAGGATCAGCCGCATTTCCAGCAGTATCTGATGCAGACCAGCTGTATGCGTGTGTCTGGGCATCCAAGCCTACCATCTCAAGATAATAATTATCGCCGCTCTTCTGCAGTTGTCCAGCCTTCGAGCTGTGAGCCGTTCCGTTGAATGTCAAGACCACGTCATCCAAAGCATTGTTGTCTGTAACATCGCAGCTGAACTTGTAATTTCTATTCCTGTCATAGGTCTGCGGCGAAGCTGGAACAGCCTGGCAGTTAGTTATTGCAGGCTTCGTTGTATCAGCTACTGTGAATGTTGTTGGGCCGCTTGTTGCAGTTCCAGAATCAGCATCTGTTGCTCCTGCAACCACAGAGTAGGCGCCGTATGGAGCTGTCACGCCGGGTGTGTAGCTGTATTCAAACCTGCCGTTTGCGGAATTATAGGTAGCTGCGCCCTGGACAACCTGGCTGTCGCTTCTCGTTATTGTGAAGCTGACAGTCAGTGAGGCTGTCGCTGTTTCAACATCACCAGCAGTTGTGGATATCAAAAATGCGCTTGTTCTTTCGCCGCTTGTAGGATTAACAATAGGATCCGCAACAGTTGGAGGGTTGTTGTTGACTGTTAGGGTGCTGTCCGCGCTCGTCGCAGTGTTCTGGAAGCTGTCTGTAGCCTTGCATGCAACCTTCCATGCGCCTGTCGGATCTGTCGCTAGAGTAACGAGCGTGTACTTGTAATCGTCTCCGCCTATAGGGCTGGCTGTGAACTCCTGCGGACTCCCGCTAGGCTTTGTTATGACAGCCTTCACAGAGGAAACTCCGTTGGGATCAACAGCATTGCAGACAATATCAACGCTCTGCGTTCTCAAAGCTGGATTTGGAACCATAGACTTAACGGTTACAGTCGGTGGCTGGTCATCCACTGTGAAGCTTGCTGATGCGGAAGTTCCAGGATCTTGATCAAGATCCTTTGCCTGTGCTACGACCTGATAAGCACCGCCCGGAGCAGCGGCTCCTGGAGTGAAGACAGCTTCAAACCTGCCATTGGTAGGATTGTAATTGCCCGCAACATCCTTGCTGAAGCCCGTTGCTGTGATCTTGAACGTCACTATCAGGGAAGTTACAGCGTCCTCCACATCGCCTGCTATGACTGAAAAACCGAACTGGGTATTCTTTCCACCCACCTGTGGGTTGGCTGTTATCGACTGGGCTGTTGGAGGATTATTCAGGACCTGGAAATTGTCTGTGTCTGTGGCAGTTCTCTGGGCATTGTCAGTGGCTATGCAGTCAGCTGTCCATTGTCCCTTCGGCTCTGTTGCGAGAGGCGTAAGGGTAAGCTTGTAATTGTCGCTGCCTATTGAGCTCATTGCATAAGTGCCCTTAACAGTGCCGCTCGGATACTTTATCCTGGCCTGGACAGATGCTATGCCGTTTGCATCGCTAGCTTTGCAGATAAAATCTCCGCTCTGCGTTCTGTATATAGATGGAAGGGGTACCTGCCATGCCGCAGAGGGACTTGCAGGGTCAGGATTGAGCTTTACATCCTTCGTGGTATGCACCTGAAGGTTTATTGAATCGCTCTTCGTAACGTACCCGAACTTGGAAACAGTATAAGTATACACGCCTGCGTTCAACAGCCAAGTAACGCTCTGCGCTGTTGTTGAATACTTCAATTGGTTATTCTGGTAAAGGTCTATCTTGGCAACAATACCCTGATTGTTTGAGTTGTCATAAGCGTTGATTGTCAGGGCATATACTGCAGCTGAGCTTACGCCCCCTACAGAACCCGAACTTGCAGATCCGCCAGCTGTCCTCTTTATATGATTAGCCAATGCTGGGCTGGCAAATAGAGATCCGACCAAAAGTACTAAAACTATAAGGGGGAGATACTTTTTCCACAAACTATCCACCTACTTTTAATGTTTCTCTCCAGATTCTTGTCTCTTCCTTGGAGAGCACAATCCTGTCTGTGTCCCCGTCCTGCTCCCTTACTATCATTATGGATCCTCCGCCGATTGGCGCGCCAGGCGCGTCATCAGGGGTATCGATAAGCGTTACGTTGACTATGTAATCCGGGCTGCTTTGATTGCTCTTGTTCCATCTGTCCACAAGATCTGCAACAGGGGATCTGTTCAGCATTGCTTCGTAGGTGTTATGCAAGTATGCAAGCAAGACCCCGCCTGAATCATCATGATTGATCTTTATCTGCGGGAAATCTGAACAGGACTTCAGGTACTCCTCCATCTTGCTCAGGTTTGTTTCCTGCTTTATCTTGGAAGGAACGCATGTTCCCTTACCTTCGTACTCTATCGGAGAACCGAGAACCTTGCTCTTGCCGTCCACAAGCTTCTCTGCCAAGGCACGGCTGATATTCTTCTGTACAACAGAACCATCATTCAATTCAGCTTTTATGAAGGAGGTTGGCTTGGAATCATTTGCGCTGGCATTGAAGTCCACACCAACTACCGCCTTCTTGAATTCCTTGTTTGTTGTGTTATCATCAAAATATGCATCAATCATGCCGGTGACATTTCTCTCGTCAGATGAGAGATAACCATAAACTATGGCGCCCATCAAAGGCTTTGTCTCTATATCGAAAGCCTTTATGTTGGCTTGCTTTGGTGCTTTAGATGTGGCATTGGCAATTTCCTCCGCTGCAGCCCTTGTAAGACTCTTAGATATATTTGTTCCGTCTTCAAGGAATGTATTAACAAACGAGGTCTCCTTCTTGCTGTCCGGCTTCTGACCGAAATCAACGCCGACAGTACCGTTCCTGACCTCTCCGTTTGAAGGATCAAAATCAATATACTTTTGCAATATACCTATTGCCTGCCTCTCACTCTCATTCAAATAATGATTAGCTACCCCTTCCATATGATAATTCGATTCTATGTCAGATGTCTTTATCTCCTTGGTCTCCGCGGTTCCTCCGTCCTTATCCCCGTCAATATCTATCAAACCAGCTTTCTCAGCATAGTAAAGACCGCCTGTCAATCCCAAACCAGTAGCAACACCTATCACAGTTCCAACCTTACCCGGGTCTATTTTCTTTTTATGAGGGTCCTTTCTTACAACTACATCCCCATCTGGTCTCTTGATTGTTATTTCACTTCCATCAGCTTTTGC
>DATDXV010000017.1:0-2002 GCA_035289205.1 archaeon | reverse complement strand
TGCATTGCTATGGATATGGATCCAACTTCTGATGGATGAGGCAATCCTGGTTCCCCTGCCCAGAAAGACAATCAGAGAAATGCTAAGGCTGGCAAGGACAAGGAAAGGGGAAGCTGTCTACGACCTTGGCTCTGGAGACGGAAGGGTTGTTGCGATTGCTCAGAGGGAGTTTGGAGCCAAGGCAATAGGGATAGAGAAAAACCCGTTATTGGTTTGGCTAAGCAGAAACAAAGGGAAGATAATACAGGGGGATATCTTCAATGCAAACATAAGCAAGGCAGATGTTGTAATCATTTATCTTTCGCACAAAATAACGCAGCAGTTGAAGGGAAAGTTCCAGAGAGAACTGAAAAAAGGAGCTAGAATCGTCTCAGCGAGCCATCCTATCGAAGGATGGAGGGAAACAAAGAGAATCAAGACAGGGCACTTCTATTCTTATTTATACAGGAGATGAAATTATTTTATGGCCAATGCAAAGGAAGAGCTCAAACATATAAAAGAAAGGAACAGAAGGGTTGAAGAAGACAAAGCGTGGGAAATAAGTTATACAAGGAGAATGCTTCTTATGATATTCACCTACATTGCCATTGGGGCATATCTCCAAGCAATAAACATACCAAATCCGTGGACGAACGCTGTAGTTCCTGCTGTTGCGTTCATGCTCTCCACTCTGACACTTCCGTTCTTCAAGAAACTGTGGTTAAAGCATCTGCATAAGAGATGATTATTCTTCAATCCCACTTGATCTTATCAGCAGAGTTGTCCTATAGACATCCCTGCCGTCTGTCCTTGCAAAGATCTTGTATGTTCTTTTTATCTCTGCACCCATGTGTTTTGACTCCTTAGCTATCTCACTGATGACAACCTTGTTGCCTATACGGAAATCATAACCGCCCTTAACTTCTTTCAGCGTGAAGAAGTTTCTCGGCGCCTTTGACTTCTGGATGGTTCTCTCAACAAGCCTTAAGAACTTGTGAGGATGGTCGCCCCTTATCTGGATTATTGCTTCGTAGTAGCCACCCTTCTCCCTTGAGCAGTCGTCGCAGATGCCTTCACCAACCTTGCTGAAGCCTTCACCTATTTCCTTCTTGCCCCACTTTCCTCTGAACTTTATCCTGCCGCAACGCGGACACAGCAGATAGTCAATCAGCTTGATCTTCTTGGGTTTCTTGTTCTTCTCATAGCAGTCGGAGCACATCCCATCGATAAGCTCTTCCGTCTGCTTTCCGCAGATAAAACAGAATTCATGCCTCATGAAAAGAAGTCTCGTTCCGCACTATTTAAGTCTCTGTCTTTTCTTCGATTTTTTGTGCCCCTGTCTTAAGGTATTTGTGGAGGAACGGGTCCACTTCTCCTGCATGCAATCTACTATCCGGAGGCAGATAGTCTGATCTGCTGCTTGCTTTGCTAATTTCCGCCTTGCTTCTGCTCATGCCAAGAATCTGCGCAGCTTTGTCATGATTTTTGCGTTCTTCCTTTTGCTTCGCAAGATATTCCTCGTCCCTCCTCTTGACGATCTCCAGTCCTTTCTTAGTCACACGACCGTCAAAGTATTTCTTTACTCTCCTGCCAACTGTATAATCCAATGCAAGACCTCCGGCAAAGCCAAGGCCTAAGCATGTAACAAGATAAGCGCTCAGTTCTAGGCTCATAGGAGGAAGATCAAAATCGGGATAGCCATTGGCTTGCATATATCCAATGAAATCCGTCCTTTTCACAGCTCCTAATATTATGCCGCCCAGACCAGTCACGTATTTTAAGAAGACCATAATAAAACTTGTTTTTTGGAGTTATTAAAAGTTTCTTCTTAGTATGCGTATGAAAGTATGAAATCTATCTCAACGGTCTCAGGCATGTCGCAGCACTGCTTGACAAAGGCAGGAACCTCAACTCTGTCTGTCGCCCCGCTCTTCAAAAGGGACCATTCATTAATAACGCTTGCTACCGCGCTCTTGAAGATGGTGATGTCCTCGTCCGTATTCGGAAACTTGGATATCCAGAT
>DATDXV010000016.1:0-6085 GCA_035289205.1 archaeon | reverse complement strand
CTTGTTTCCTGCAGACGCAGGCGCCCGTTAACTTCACGAGTCACTTGCGAAGATCTCTGCCCTTCTAGACCTCCGTATCCATTTGATCTTAATGCCGCCAGTATATCTATGTAAGGAGACTGCCTGCAATCAAATCCAGATTTCCTAGGCTCTGATAGAGTTGGGTCTGATATCGCTCTCATAATTGGAACCGCTTCGCTCCTGTCCATGACAATTAGTTATCAGGAAAAGTTAAATAGGCACCGCACGAATCTTTACGGGATACAATGCACAAGCTAACAACAGAAGGCGAGGAGTACCTGAAGATGGGGCTTCCTGAGAAAAGGCTGCTAGATTTTGTTAAATCAAAGAAGACTCTTGCGGAAGTCTCGCAGCTACCTTACACAAAAATAGCCATAGGATGGGCAAGAAAGCATGACTGGATAAGGATGGATGGGGGATTCGTAGAGATTACTGAAAAAGGTCTGGACGCATTGAGGAGCGAGCATGAGTTTGAAACTGCTCTAAAGAAAATAAAAAGCACAGGCTCGGCTGATCCTGATATTGAGAAGACGCTTCTTAGCAGAGGCTTGATAGATATCACAAAGGAGAAGATTCCTGAAGCAGAGGAAGAGAAAACCGGTCTTTTTGGCAGACTGTTCTCCAGAAAGCAGAAGAAAGAGGAAAGGATTGAAGAGCCTGTTAAGGCGCAGGAGGCAGAAATCGCGCAACTAACACCAGAGCATTTGATATCCGGTTCTTGGAAGGGGAAGGATTTCAAGAAATATGATCCCACAACGCCTGTGCCGAAGATCTATCCTGGAAAGAAGCAGCCTTATTTGCAATTCATAGAGGATGTCAGGCAGAAGCTCATTGGCCTGGGTTTTCAGGAGATGAGCGGACCTATTGTGGAAACAAATTTCTGGAACATGGACGCGCTGTTCGTTCCGCAGGACCATCCTGCTAGAGGGGTCCATGATGTTCTCATCCTGAAGAATCCGAAGCATGGAAATATGCCTGACAAGAATTTGGTTGCAAAGGTCAAGGCAACGCACGAAGGGGGATGGATAACCGGAAGCAGCGGTTGGGGTGGCGGGTGGAGTGAGGATGTTTCTAAAGGCCTTTTGCTGAGATCGCAGACAACAGCAGTTTCCGCAAGAACGCTCGCAGCGGTTGGAGACAAGCCAGGGAAGTATTTCACAATAGGCAGGGTATTCAGGCATGACACACTGGACTTCAAACACCTGCTGGAATTTGACCAGTGCGAGGGAATTGTTGTCGGGGAGAACCTGACACTGAAGCATCTGCTGGGTTTCTTGAAAGAGCTTGCTGAGAGCTTAGGAATAAAGGAGATCAAATTCAAGCCTTCATATTACCCCTTTGTAGAACCTGGAGTGGATATGTATGCTAATTTCAAAGAAAGGGGTTGGACTGAAGTGGCTGGAGCTGGGTTGCTCAGACCAGAAGTTCTGAAGCCGCTCGGAATAGAAAAATCTCAAGTGTTAGCATGGGGAATAGGTATAGGTAGATTAGCAATGCTAAAATTAGGACTAAGTGATATTAGAATGTTATATTCAGAAGATCTAAAATTCCTGAGGAGTGCAAAGGTGTAACTATGCCAGTAATAGAAATACAGAAGGATGACCTGCTGAGGCTTGTTGGAAAGGATATGAATAATGACGAGATAGAGGAAGTGATGTTCCTTTTGAAATCTGAAGTTGCCTTTAGCGGAAACACAATGGAGTGCGAGATAAATCCAGACAGGCCTGATATGTTCTCTGTCGAAGGCATCGCCAGGGCAATAAGGAGTTTCACAGGCGTTGAGACTGGACTGAGGAAATACAGGATGGAAAAGCCTGCCATCAAAATGACTGTCGAGCCCGTTGAGGCGAGGCCTTCCATCGCATGCGCTGTCATAAAGGATGTGAAGCTCGATGACAGCCTTGTGAAGAGCCTGATGCAGCTGCAGGAAAAGCTGCATGACGGGCTGGGGAGGAAAAGGGCGAAGGTTGCAGTGGGTGTTCATGACTTTGACAGGATGCGAACGCCAATAATCTACAAGCAGTCTGACCCCAAAGACACATTCTTCATCCCGCTCAATGAAAGCAGGGAGATGAGCCTGGAGAAGACAGTCGAGAAGACAGAAAAGGGAAGAGAGTATGCGAATCTCCTGAGAAGCTACGAATTCTGGCCTGTCATCATGGATGACATGGGCATCATGAGCTTCCCGCCGATTCTGAATTCAGACAGGACAAAGGTTACAGAGAACACCAGAAGCCTGTTCATTGATGTCACCGGAACAGACAAGAAAGCTGTTGAATTTGTGCTGAACATAATTATATGCAACATAACAGAGCGCGGAGGGAGGATATTCCCAGTGAAGAGCGGGGAGAATGAATATCCCAACCTAGAACCGAGGGAGATGAAACTGGAAGTAAAGGACATAGATTCTCTTCTTGGCCTTGGGCTTTCTGAGAATGATATTAAGCAGTGCCTGGAGAGGATGGGATACGAAGTTGTGAAGATGAGAGGAGGGTTTATTGACATACTGATACCAGCATACAGAGCGGACATCATGCATGCTGTCGACATAATAGAGGATGTTGCAATGGGTTATGGATTCAATAATATAGAGCCTGCATTGCCAAAAATCCCAACGCTTGGGGGGTATTCTGAAAGGGAAAGGATGATAGAGAAGATGCGGCTTGCAATGATAGGTTTGGGCTTCCAGGAGTTCATGGGATTCATACTTACGAACAGCAGCAACAATTTCAGGAAGATGCACATTGAAGAGGGGGAGCACGCAGAGATACTGAATCCTGTTTCAAGCGATTATGCAATATGCAGGACCTGGCTGCTGCCTTCCCTGATGAAGGTGCTGTCTGGAAACAAGCATTATGACTATCCGCAGACAATCTTCGAGGTAGGGGATGCAATACTAGTTGATGAATCAGCAGAGACAGGAGCTAAAAACATAAAGAAACTTGCAGTTGTTGTTGCGCATGACAGGGCAAACCTTACGGAGATGAAGAGCTACTTGGAATCGTTCTTGGGCATGTTCGATGTTGATTACCAGATAGAACCAGCTGTCCATAGCTCTTTCATAACTGGAAGGGTTGGGAAGATCATAATTGACGGAAAGCATGCGGGATTCTTCGGCGAGATCAGGCCTGAGGTTCTGGATTCATGGAAAATGGACAAACCTGTAATAGCGTTTGAACTAGATCTGGAGAGACTGATGTAATGGACACGCTTTTTCATTTCTTGTTCCCAATAATGGCTGCGATGGCGGTAAGGGTGCATCTGAAGCATCCTGTAAGGAACATCCTCATAGCAGCGTTCGTTTC
This sequence comes from archaeon, assembly GCA_035289205.1. Lineage (GTDB taxonomy): Archaea > Aenigmatarchaeota > Aenigmatarchaeia > Aenigmatarchaeales > DATDXV01 > DATDXV01. The sequence goes on along the minus strand of DATDXV010000016.1, from coordinate 2,759 downwards.
CTCCTTTGTCTTGGACCTTGACCACTTCATCTTTCTGGAAAGGGCAACATTCCATAACCTGTTCCTCACCATGCTTCTCCCGCTGCTTGTGGTGTTTTATGCCTTCCATTACAGGACAAGCCTCCAGTTCAAAGGATTCAGCATACTGATGCTTGTATTCCTGTTCAGCCATGTCATACTTGATGTTGTATTTCCGCCAGGCGTCGCGCTGCTCTGGCCGCTCTCCGCAGAATATATAACAATAGACCCCTCCGTCTGGGTACCCCTTTCCAGCCTGTTTGCTGTAGAGGGGATGGTAGCATCACCCCTTGGCATAGCGCTGCTTTTCTACTTTGCGGCAATAGTCGTGCCATGCTACTTCCTGAACATGATCATAACTATCATGGAGAAAAGGCACGAAGACTTCAGGAAAGCGCTGAGAGACATCGCAAGAAGCTGGAACTGGAAAGAAGTATAATCACTTATGTTCGCATTCATTATCAGGATGCTCTATGCGGTCTACCAAATATGTTCTCATAAATTCCTCTACTCTTGAGTCTATCTTCTCCATAAATCCCATACCGGTCAGTGGAGACATAACAGCATGCGGACAGAGAGCATGACTTGAAGTATCATCGTCACTCATTGTCTTTCCGCTGGATAATCTCAGTCCGGTTATCTTAATGTCAAACTTTCCCCTTTCACTATTATATTTCGCATTAAATCCAAGAACCTTCGGTTTGCCCATCTCATCAAGAAGTTTTTGAAATTCAAGAGCAATCGCATGTTCCAGCGGTATCACCTCTAAATTATATCCGCTCCAGATATCCTCCAATGCGTCTTTCTCTTTTGCCTTCCTCTTCCCATAGGACGTTCTAACTCTATCTAGATGCCGCTGGAATATTTCATAGCTTGGCATGATTAGAAGTTAGAAACCAATCTTTAAATAATCACTCTACGATCTTCGTAACCGCGTCCAAAACAATCGGCAGCTCTGTTATCCCGTCATCCCCGGAGAAATGCTTCATGCCCTTCTGTATTATGAATGCGGCATTCAGCTTCTCTTTGAATATCTGTCCATGGGTTGCAGGAACATAAGGATCGTTATCAGAATGTATTGCGACAAACTTCCTGCAGTGCCGCTTGATCTTCTCCCAGTTTATTTCTGTCTGGAAGAAGCTGTCAAGCTCTTTGTGCCCTAGATTGTCAGTGAAGCCAGCAACCATCACAACCCCCCCGATAATCTGCCCTTCCTTGAGCGTTTCAAGATATCTGAGAATTGCAATGCATCCCAAGCTGTGGCCGACGAATATGCATTCATCATCAGGGGTTCCCACTATCTCAGAGAGATGCTGGACCCAAGCGTCCATCCTCGGTTGGTTCGTGTCAGGCATCGCTGGAATGAGAACTTCAAAGCCCTGGTAGAGCAGTTCAGTCTTCAGCCAGGGCCTCCACGCCTCCTCAGGGTATCCCTCCCAGCCGTGTATCAGAAAGGCTCTTTTCACTGCAACCAGCCGAAGAACTTCTTGAACCAGCCTTCGTCCCTCTCTTCTTCCTCAGGTATCTCTCCTGCCACAAGAGAAGCCAAGCGCTTCAGTCGCATGGCTGCTATGCTTTTCGGTCTGTGAAGGACAACAGGATTTTTCAGATGGACAGATCTCATGACATTTGGATCCTCGGGTATGCTTAGCAAAACGTTTCCGTTCAGCATGTCTTCAACTTCAGACCTCTTCAGCTCATGCCTGTCCCCTCTTACCCTGTTCAGGACCACGCCCAATACCTTCGTGCCTCTTGCCTCTGCAAATTTCAAAGCGCGCAATGCGTCTGTAACAGCGGAGAGCTCGGGATTTGTAACGACTATAAGCTCGTCAGAAACGTCCATTACAGCTTCTGCCTCAGGTCCAAGTCCGGGCGGAGAATCGAGAAGTATTATGTCTGCCTTGCCCAGCAGGGCAAGAAACACATGCTTGAACCTGTTGTAATCTATTCCCTTTACTGCTGAGGCTGCCAGGGAGGCGGGAACGATCCTTACGCCTGAATGATGATCATATATTGCAGCCTCGATGGGCAGCTTCTTCTTGAGGACATCATGGAAGGTAACATCATAGAAGGGAATTCCCATATGCAAACTAAGGTTAGGAGCCGTCAGGTCTGTATCGATTATCATCACATTGTGACCCTGCTTTGCGAGGGATATTCCAAGGTTGCTTGTTACCATTGTCTTGCCAACGCCCCCTTTGCCTGAGAGAACACCTATTATTCTTGTCGTAAAACCACTGACTATTGTTGTCTTGGAAGGGATAAAAAGCTAAGCTCAGCCGTCTTTGTAGATTAAAGTCGCTTCCATCTGATTTATGCACTCATCGCAAAAAGTTCTCTCTCTCGTTTTTTCTATTATATAACCCATCCCTTTTATGATGTAAGTGCTGGTTGCCATAGTGCATACAGAATCGCAATGGTCTAGGGAAACTGGAGGGAGGCCGTCTTTTTTATACGAATTATTGCTCCGCTGCGTCTCTTCCTGGCTCGCCAGAATATCCCTTCCCATTCTTCCAGAAGCCGCGCCGAGCATATGTCCTAGCTGATGGGAAGCGAGCGATCTCACATAATCCTGGAAAGGAGAGCAAAGGTCTTCTTCATCCCTGGCTTCTCTGAGCTTGCCGACAGCGAGGGCTCCTACCGGCCTTTGCGATGCTTCAAGGCCAAGGAGGAAATTTGTGTTCTGGTTTCTTAACCTCTGGTCTATTGCGAGAATGAGATAGTCGGGGGCTCCTATGGCA
>DATDXV010000015.1:0-7517 GCA_035289205.1 archaeon | reverse complement strand
CCTCACTATTCAGGGATTTGCTGGACCATTCAACCTTTTTGTCATAGGCGACATCACGACCGGAACAAGCGCGCAGAACAAGAGGTATTATGCTTGGGACGGCGGGGTGAAGAAGAGGGTTTTGTTGGAGGGTGAAGGAGGGCTGACGCAGGACTATAGAAGTTATTATTTTAATGTATTAGGACCTGCAACTACAAAAACTTATTTGCCACCTGGGGGATATGGTGAAGTTAGATTTACAAGATATGTAGATGTTAATAATGTTGTCGGTTCAGAGAACAAGGCAACTGCAACCTGTTCTGTTCGTTTGAAAGCAAATACAACTGCCTGTAGTGGAGGATGCAAAGCAATATATGTAGCTGTTTACGCACCGGATGGATCTAGACTTTGCTACGCTGGTAATCCTGATTATGTTAATTATCCACCCACCGCAAGCACAATTTCAGCAGTGTCGTCTACAGTAGGTTCTGCTATAACAACTGGAAAATATCAAACGTTCATTATGTACCAAGTCCCGCTTGGAACAAGCAGTATAGATGGATGGGCTTTGGAAGATCTTGGAGCAGATCTAGTGCTAAAGACCTATACCTAATAGTTCCTATACGACTTCAGTGTTAATTGCTTCTAGCAAAGGAGGGAATTCTACGTTGCTTATAGCTCCCTTGACTCTATATTTTTTACCCTCTTCTATCAAACCATCAAGTTTCCAGCCTTCAAGAGTGTAGTAGCTCTTGCTATTGATTGTAGTTATTATAGGAAAACCAACCTTTCCAAGAATTGTTGAATCCCCGCTATCATTTGCCCTGAGCGTAGGTCTACCTGTTAGATTGAAGAAGCCTTCTATCTCCTTCACACCAAGCATATCATTTTTTAGTTCTGTATATCCCGAATCATGAACACTTATCATTTCCGTTATCTTTCCAAATATGTTAAGATGAGTACTTGAGTTGACAGGAGGATTTTTTATACTAGGACTATAAAATCTTATATCTTCTTCAGAAACTTGTTTTTGAAACTTAAACTTTGCAAATCCTGTTCCCGGTGCTGCAAGATATTTGTAGACTTCTGCACCACTTAGCGTTTTGTTGCCAAACGGTATTTGATCATTAAGACCCAATAGAAATACCATGCTATCTTCATCCCCACCACACTCATGTCCCTTGTTCAGATATTCTTTTGGTATGAAGCTACCTAAACTTGCATTTGTCCCGTCCTGTATACTGCATGTTCTGAAAGCATAACTGTCAACTTCTCCATTTGGATTAACCCATGCCTTTGATGTGCCATTATAAACAACTTCTGGGTAGCCAACTCCAATTCCACCTCCTGGTTGATCTAATTTCTTTACCTCAACAGTAAACTCAGTCCCGTCGACGGGAACAGGGACATCATCCCCGTTCTGCTGCGTTGCAATATAGCCTCCAGCTAATGCCCCTCCGAACGCCGCAGCGGCTCCAACTGCGCCAGCTATAGGAAGCCAGACATATTTGACAACAGCCTTCCTGCCCTCGCTCCGAGCTATTCTTTTCATCTGGGCTTCAGAGAATATCATTCCATCTTTCCTCATCTTTTCATAAACTTTATCCGCAAAGTCTTCAAGCTTAGAATCTTCAATACTGCGACCACGCCTGTGTTTCTTGGCCTCAATCTTGATCATCTCCGCGAATTTTTCCCTCTTTTCATCAATAGGTCCCGCCAGCTCTGTCATGATCTTCGACTTCCTCTTGAGAACCCTCGGAACATCCGCTACGCCTCCGTCAGACGCATAATAGCATGTCGCGGGGCCGCCCCTGCCTGTTTCCATCCATTTGAACAGGCCTGAGAAGTTCGCGTCAGAATAGTTATGGAATTCAATAGGCTTGTGCCCGAAAAACTCCCATTCCAAAGCCCTTGATCCCTCATCGTCCTCCACAAACCTGCTTGTTCCTCCAAACAGCGCTTCGTTTGATATTCCATTCTCTCTCATTGTATCTAGCCCCTTTTTCCTTTCCTGATTCTTAATCATCTGCATCGTGTTCGCAGCGATCTCCGGATGAAGCCTTCTCAGCGTCTCATAAACAGCAAGCATCTCCTCTCTTCTCTCAGTGTTTCCAGCGGCATAGTCCTTGCTTGTCTCAAGGAGGTCCTGGGCAAGAAGAATGGCATGAGCCGTGATCTCCCCCTCCGCTTCCTTCACCTGTTTCTTGACCTTCCTGTTCTCATCTTTCAGTTTTGAAGCGTCATAGGTCTTCCTCAGCCTGCGTGCGTAGAAGCCGTCTCTGCTAGCAAGGGAATAGTCATGAGCCTTCCCAGAAAAACTTTCCACCCCGGTGATCTCGGCAATCTTCCCGTAATCTGTTGCAAGTTCTCTCAAAACAGTTCTCTTTTCCCTGTCCTCCGCCTTCCTCTCTGCCCTGGCATGCCATGCGTCCTTTAGGTATGTGAAACTTACTACTGCCATACAGTTAATTTGGTCAAACCCCTATTTAAAGCTTCCTGCGAGGAGAGGCATTTGACGGACTTTCGTTATCAACTCTCGAAGAGTTAGCTTTGCGAATGGTTGTCAGAAGAGGCTGTATTCCCTTATCTGAAAGAATTTGCATTCCCCGTCTTTAAGCTCGTAGTGCACGTACCCCTCCGGCCGCTTTTTGGATGAGAAAAACCTTGTTCCAAAAAGCTGAATTTCCTCCCTCCCATTTGCATTGGAAATGCGGGGTCTGTAACCTTGGTTTTCAACCGCTTTCAATATCGCTTCCTGAACCCTGTCGGCAGGAACCGCTTTGTCAAACACGCAGACGCGGGCTGTTCTTCCTTGAAGTCTTTGCCTGGAAGATATAGAATTGTTTTCATCTGCGACCTCCTTTGCATAATCCCTTCTTGGCTGCATAGGCTGGTCCGTTGGCTGAGGCTCCGGCCCTGTATCGCCTGCTTCGGAACCCCCTTTTCTCTTCTCGATCTTGGCAGCTACGTAATCCCCGGCGCCAGCATATGCCCCGTGCCTTCTCGTAATTTCCGCGAACTTGCCCAGCATTCTGCTTCTGTATCCGATCTCCAACACTCTGCTGAGGCGTTCAGTGGACTCGTACATCGCCCTCTCGTTTGGATCATCGCTTGACTTCAGATCTCCCAGCGCGCCCAGCATCTCCTTGCAGAATATGGGTATATCCAATTCCTCCGGCACGCCTTTTCTAAGATGATATTCCAAGATAGTCGCCAGCGCATACTTGTCAATGGGATCAGCCTCCTTTGCTATCTCCGCCATTATTTTGTCCCTGTTTTCCGCGATCTTTCCCACATATTTGTGTTCTACTGCGGATTCAACAGCGCCGCGAATCAGCCCCTTTGCTATCATTGAAGCCATATCTCTCTTTTAAGTATTGCCTTCAAAAGTTTATAAAAGAATGGCCTTAAGCTTTTCAGCAGCGTTCGAGTATAAATTTATAAGGCATTTGCCGTTTTTTCCTTACCATCGCAGGCGGGTTCAGAAGTTCCATGTTAGAGATTTAACCTCTGCCGCGCCTAAATCTAGTATGGCGAAGGACTACCACTTCTCTGTTGTCTTCAGGCGCTGGAGGCGCCCTGTCAAGTTTCCGGACAGCGAATGGGTCTCCGAGCGTCTGAAAGGGCAAGAAGCGTGCGTGGAGGCCGTGGTGTACGAGGACGGCTCCGTCAAATACTTTCACGGGGATGCGCAGCTCGAGGGATTAGAATGGGCCTATGTTGTTTCAGCATTCTTCCAGAGGGACTAGGAGCTTCTGCGCAATGATGGGCGGAAGCCCAGAGTCCACAATCTGCCCACCTTCTACAGCGGCCTCACAAGGACCAGGGACGGGGAGGAAGATTGGGACAGGCATTTTTGTTGTATTTCATAGTGCCGTTAACTTTATATAACAGTTGTAAACATATAATAACATATGATAACTAAAGATAACATATACAAAGTGATGAAACTGTTTTTCGACAGTCCCGACAAGAGCTTCTACATAAGGGAGATATCTAGAATAACCCGCCTGTCCCCGCCAGGCGTGATAAAAATCATAAGCAAGCTCAAAAAAGAGAAATTGTTAAAATCTGAAAAAACAAAGACAGTAGAAAACATATCAGCTATCAGGGACGGAAAGTTCATGCAGTTGAAAAGAGCGTACAACATGCTTTCTGTAGAAGAATTCGGTTTAACAAGTTTAATAAGAGAAAAATATGAGGAACCGGAGGCGATAATTCTATTCGGATCATATTCAAGGGGGGAGGATACGTCAAAAAGCGATATCGATATAGCGATAGTCACAAAAAAGCGTTTGGATATAGATCTAAGCAGGTTTGAAAGAGCATTAAAAAGAAAAATAAGCGTGCATGAAATACAGTTAAAAGACTCGGAAAAGGAATTCATAAACAGTTTGGCCAATGGAATAGTCATTTATGGATATCTGAAGGTGTTGCAATGATTGAAAAATTTGATTATTATCTTAAGGAGAATCTGGTTAAAAGGGAGTCCGCCGACATAGGAGAAGCGATGTCATTGTTCAAAAGAGCGCGGGATCGGCTAAAATACATACAAGAACAGAAGATCAATGAATTCAATTCGCCGTTCATATTTGAGAATATATATGAGTGCATGCGGGAAGCTGTGCAATCCTTGATGTCTCTTAGAGGATACAAGCCGTACTCCCATGAGGTATTAATAGCGTTCCTCAAAGAATTTTATAAAATAAAAAGCAGCGATATAAATAATTTCAACAGGTTCAGAATGCTCAGGAATAAGATTGTATACAGAGCGCAAGTGGTTTCTGTTGAAGCATGCAAAGAAGCCTTTGATTTCTTGGTTTATTTCTTGCCTCTGCTGGAAAAAGAACTTAATAAAGAAATTAAATGAACGAGTTAAACTTTAAGGCGCCTTCGTTTTCATGAAAGGGAAAAATAGAAAACGGCATCTGTCGGTCTGCGTCCGCCTGCTTAAAAACATTTCCCCGCAATATTCTGTATGCTCTTCAGCAGAGCGCTTCCATTGGTTTTTGTTCTGTTGCTCCTAACACCGCAGATAGCGCTGGCTTCGCCCTTCTCTGCCATAACAGGCGCCGCGTTCGACCAGAACATAGGGCTGGGCAACTGGGGGTTCATAAAGGACAACGCCTGGGCGACAGGAGCATTGTCGTTTTTGCTGGGAATAAACATTGATCCCGTGACAGGAGTGGCAACCACATCGCTGTTTGATATCGGGATTAACATGCTTTCGCTTGTTGGCATAGGGTTAATAGGGAAGATGCTGGCTTCCTCTCTAAGGCTAGATGGAATGGCAGCCAGATATGCGATGCGATGGGGATTCTTCGAAGAGGAGGTAGCTGGCGTGAGCTCGAAGAGGATACTGGCGAATCTGAACAAGAATCTGAGGCATTTTTCCGACATGGGCAAGGACACTAAAATATATCTGAAGGAGTCTGGAGGCAGAAGCTTAGACGGCACCCTATTGGGTATTACTGATTCACAGCCTCTCAGGAAATCTGGAAAAGTGCTCTTTGGAGACAGGGCAAGCAGTATAACAATCTTCAAGAGTTCCATAAGTTTTGTTGGAAAGATGGAGGAAAGGCTTCTAGGTAAGGGCGCAAAGATGCTGGAGAAAATAACACCTCTTCATGAGGTGCTTCATAAGGCATCCCTTGAGAGCAACAAGTTCTGGAGAGGTGTGTTCAAAACACCACAGAGGGTTAGGAACTGGATACTCAACACGCCGAGCGAATACAAGGGCATAGGTAGAATGGACGAGGAACTTGTTAGGATCAGAATAGGATCAAACATGCCGGGCGCATGGAAGTATCTGCAGAGAGAAGTGGGTTTACTCAACGCAGAACCTTATGCCATGACCAACAGATTTATAAGCAAGCTTAATGGGCAGGCTATAAGCAGCGGAGACAAGGCATTTGCCAACACGGCTCAGAACATTGAAAAATGGAAGATTAGTATGATGAAGAAAGGAGTGCCACTCCCGGCAGTGGTTGCCCATCAAACTATGCCTGCAGATTCTCATAGAGGTAAATGAGTATGTCATTCTATAAACTTTCACCGGACTCTGAGCCCTTTTGGGAGCTTAAGAAAAAGGCCAAGGAAATAGGCGCCCTGCCGCCTGAGCCTGAGAACCCATACAGAAAAGGAGAGCCACTGCTCATCGCTGCAATTGAGCAGGCCCATAGAATAGAGAGTGAAGCTCACAACAGTACAGTTTACGACCCCAAAACAAAGGAATCCCATGAAATTAAAGCCAAGGACATAACAAGTGACGAGGCGCTCACCGTAGCTCTAATCTTACATGTTCGATATTGGAGATCCAAGGGGTTCAAGTTACCAATAAATGAGGGGGAAATCGTTGAAAGGCTTGGAGTGGATTCTGCACACGTTTCGGAAATAATCAAAGGAAGAAAGGCGGAATTTTTTAGTAGTAGATTCTGACATGTATGAATTATAAAAGCTTAGAAAACATACAAAATTGGAGTTGATAACAGTATGTTTTTCAAATATATTGGAGGATTTGGGGGTGCAGGAATAGGATATTATCTTGGAGGCGGGCCAGCTGTACAGGCTGGTCCCGAGTGGTACATACCAATAGCCGTTGCATTTGGAGGGCTTTTCATAGGTGGATTCATCGGCACAGCCATAGATGACTACATAGAGAACGCTCCTGAAAGGAGTTCAAGAAGAAGCAGAAATTCTATTTCCACCAAAGGTGCAGAGCCTGAAATTGCTAGAGAGCTAGTTACTGGGAGATTATTGGATCAAGGCGATAAGTTATTTGAAAGTGGAGATTATTTAGGCTCCGCAGATTTATTCAGAAAAGCATTTGAGATGGGGGACGACCGAGCAATCGTTTACGAAGCTATTATCAAGAGTTATTACCTTGGTGGAAAGGAAGATGAGAGCTTAGAGCTTATAAGAAAAGGTGCTAAGATGTTCCCTGATTCAGACAGAATAAAGACTGTTGGCAAGATAGTAATGCAAAGAAGAGCAAACAAGCTGAAGGATGAAACAAAAGAAGAAGAGGCATCGAGGTTTATTGAGGAATCGAACAGAATATTCGATAATGATATACCGCAGCTGCAAGTGGAAGAAGAAAAGTACCTGAGGCGCATATTTGTATAAGCACAACCTTCCCACCTTCTACAGCGGTCTCACAAGGACTAGGGACAGGAAGGAAGATTACTCTTTCCCGCTGGCCTTTCTCAGATAGGCATAAACAGCCTTGTGGCTCGCGCCGTCGATGATCTTGCCTATGGCTCCCTTCGCAATCTGTATCTTCTCGTAGCTACCTATTATCGATACAGTGTTGCCGTAGACAGAAACCAGGCATTCTGTTGAGAACTCTATGATGTTCCTTGTTTTGCCGTTGGTCCCGATGACCCTCGATTTTATCGTCCTCATCCTCTTCTCACCGAACCCTTCCAGATCAATGATTTCAAGCTCTTTGTCCTCCCCAAACAGCTCGCCCGCCCTTGTGGGGGAGAAACCCCTGCCTATCGCCTTGACAATCTTCTTTGCCTGGAAGAGCTCAAGCC
>DATDXV010000014.1:0-46555 GCA_035289205.1 archaeon | reverse complement strand
AATCCCGCCTCTGGACGGGAGCAAGGTAATAGCATGGAACAAGGTCTACTGGGGTGCTGCCATAGCCGTTTCCTTTGCAGGCTATTTACTTGTTTAGGCTGATCTTTGAAATCTGCGCCACAGCAATTACGAAGCCTGTTGTTCCGAATGCAGCAACTAGGTTCTTCAATAGAATCTCCAGATTGCCGCTGGCTATGTCCAACATTATCACTGATAGGCAGATTACTGTGAAGGCGGCTATTGCCAATAGGAAATGCTGCTCTTCCACGATCCTCACATTTACTATGGCTATCGACGCTCCTGCTACTGCAAGCACAAGGTAGACAAGCATCTGGTTGAATGGAATCACTGAAGCGACTACTGCTATCAATAATACAAGAACAAACCAGGCTCTTCCTAGGTTGAATCCTCTATTTTGTTTTTTTGCCATGTAGAAAATGCAGAGTTGTTATATATAAAAGTGACTAGCTATGAAGTTTTTTTGCTCTTCCTTTTCTTTTCCTTTGCTTCGATCTTCTGCTCTATCTTCTTCTCTTCCTTTGCTGTCTCAATCTCTTTCTTCGCTTTGTCCATCTTCTCCTCCGCAGCAAAAGCCTTCTCAAGTTTCGGGGGGTTCTTCTCAAGAATTCCTTTGACGTTGACCAAGAACCTTCTCACATACTCTTTGGACATGTACACATCTCTTTCAGGTATCTCTTCCAGCTTCTTCTCCTCCAACATCCTTCTCATTGAGATCACCTTTCCAAGGACATCATGGTACATGGAGTTGACAAGCCCGCTGTCAACAAGATACTTCTTGAATGCGTCGGAAAGCTTCTCCGGTTCGGGCGGCAGCTTGTCCAGAGATTTTAGCGCGGCAACGGATGCCTTGATCATGACCTCATAGTTCTTCTTCACATCATCAGCCTTTCTTTGCGTTTCCATCTTGTGCAGAAGCTCTTCCATCTTCTTTACAAACCTGTCCCCCTTCTCTATCCAGTCGTCAACCTCTTTCCCAGAGACCTCGTTTATCTCCTTGTGTTCAACTTTCTTCCTGAAATCAATCACATCGTCCATCATCTTCGGATACTCTTCTTCAAGCAGGCCGTTTGTTACAAGATGCTTTCTTAATTCCGCCCCAGCCCTCTTCGGCGGAGGAGGTCCAACACCCACATACATAAGAAGCGCTTGTGCAGCATCAAGCATTGCCATGTAGACATCTTCAGCAATCATGTAGAGCTTCACGCTTTTCACCCTGCTCAGCCTTTTTGGAGCAGACTCCAGCCTTATTTCGGCAGCTTCGCTCGTTGCAGGGAACTTCCCCCATTCGAGCAGTTTTCGCAGGGGAATGAAGAAGCCTGTATCATAGATTGCATACCCTTCCCTGACGATATTATAGAATAGCGGATGGCAGTTCCTTATACCGTCCCAGAACTCTGTCAATGCAAGTATAGGCTGGACGTGAAGCCTGGGGTCAACAGACTCAGCAGCTTTCTTCATGTCGCCATCTATCTTGTCCCTTATGTCGTCGAACTTCTTCAGCGGCATTTTTGTGTCGTCAAATATGACATAGATGTCAACATCAGACTTTCCTGTATAGTCCCCCCTTGTAACAGAGCCCCAGACAACAACGGATTTAATGTATCCCTTGAAAAGATCAAGCAGTTTGTCTTTCAGCTTGTTCGCAGAATCGAATCTTGTCTCGACAGAGAATTTTCTCAACTTCTTCCCGACAGATTCAGTCATAGAACTACTTGATTATAGGACTATAAAAGATTATCTGTATTTCTCCTTGCCCCATTCCTGCGTCTTGCCTTTCTCAGAGGAGGATTTGCTTAAGAATGTGTACTCTTCCTCAGGGACAAGCAGCATTCCCTTGATCGGGTCCATCATGTGCTCCTTGATTGTCACTTCCTGCCTCTGCACTTCCCAGCCTCTCTGATCCATTCCCCAGAAATCCAGAGGCAACTGGTCTGGAGGGGTGTTCAGTTCAAGATACTGCTTGATCTTTCTCATTGCCAATACAGACTGCTTTATAGGATCGTCTCCTCCGGCTCTTTCGAAAACCATCCAGCCATCCAGAAAGCCTTTCTGCCTCAGCTCCCAAAGCCTCTGGTAAATATAATACTGCGCCTCGGACCCAACAGGAACAGGAACGTGCGATGGGTTTAACGGCGTTGGGGTTGTTACATGAACTATCTTCAGCCTCTCCCCTCCCCTAGATGGCAGTGCTTTGATATCCTCAACCGGGTCTATGTTGCACCCCAGCATGTGCTCCATGTCCATGGTCATGCTAACCCATTGCGAATTGATGTTCTTGACAAGAGAGTAGATATGCGGCAGCCTGGCAAGCCTGACATGCCCTTCATAGCCATGCTGGGCCATCGGAGTTTCAAAGGAAAGATACATCTTGTACTTTTCCAGAATAGGCTTTACATCCCCTTCCAGCGAGGCAAGGGTGTTCTTGGGGCACGCATCCTGCATCAGATGCCCCCACATGTATTTCGCAGCAACAGCCGGAACCCATTTGTGGGAATTTATGAGATCTGCAAGATCCTTGTCTTCTATCTTCCTCCCGACTATTTCAGCCCATATAGGATCATTCTTCATCTGCATGTATCTTGCTACAAGCCAGTATGCAACCCTTTCTGGCCCGTATGCAAGATCATCTTCGGAGTAATAGCTTTTGAAAATCTCTTTGTATGTCTCTGCCTGTGCCTTTTTCTGCTCTTCCTCTGTAGGCATCTTGTTATGCGTTCTTACATATGTTTCGGTCCATCCTTGGAAGTTTCTTCTTGCAATATCGAACCAGTGGCCGTTGTCTCTTATGAACTCTTGGTTGATTGCCCAGTCTATAAGGGATGGGTTTTCTTCAAGCAACGCTTTCAGTGGCCTTCCCCAGAAGTCCACAAGCCTTGTTGACTGCAGGTCCCTTCCCAGAAGAACAAATGGGTGCGCCTCAACGGTGTGTATTGTGCAGAATCTTGCTCCGATCTTCCCGCTTCCCACAACATTCTCTTTCAGTCTCTGATGGGATATCAGATAGTCTGTATGGAGCGCAGAACCCAGCGGAAGAACATCTGATCCGCCTGATGTTGCAAGGGATTCCCCATGGATTCCGAACTCAACGCCAAGCTTCTTGATTCTTTTTATCTTGTCCTCCAGAAAAGGCTCCCTGAACTCTGTAATGTTCTCAAGGTCAACCTGAACAAAATTAACGCCCCTTGTCAACGCCCACTCCAATTTTTTCGATATTCCCAGCAGTTCTTCCGGTTTTTGTATTGCCCACAGGCCGCTGGAAACAGCTATTGTGTATGCCATCAATGAACACCCACTTTCTGCTTCAAGAATTCTGAAATTGATACAAGCACGAGTCCTGAATGCGCAAGATACGCCTTCTTTATCCTCTCCCCGAAATTGCTCTCATAAGGTCCTCTCTTCAAGAAAAGGAATCTCTTGGAAATGGGCTTGTATGCGTACTGCCTTAAGCCTATACTCTCGGGGAGAAGCTCTCTGGCGCCCCTCAGCGGCCCTACGAACTCTTCTTTCATTTTCATGAAGTCTGACCTTATCTTCTTCCACCCGGTCGGCTTCTTCTCCTCTTTCCCAAAGAGCTGCGGATAATTTTCCTTTGCAACTTGCTCTATGCTCTTCTCTTCAATATTTTTTCCTATTATTATGTTGATATACTTCTCCAGCTCGTTGTCCCTGCATACAAGCTCCAGCAACTTTACAAGCATTATGTTCTGCGATACCACCCTCATTTTAGTGTTGAAGGTTATGTCTTCCAGTTCGCCGGTCTGCAGCCTGACCCCCAGCCTATCTACATTGATCTCTAGAAGCAGATAATAAGGCACTGCAGGGTCCAGTTTCATCTCCTTTGCCTTCCATTTCGGCTTTATCTCCTCGTCAACTATTTTGTCCGCCCTTGCTCTGCTGTCCAGTGTCCTTCCGCATTTGTCGCAGAACTCTATTCCTGAATCGAAATATTTCCTGCAGTTTTCGCAATACATCACTTCCTCTGCCAAGTATGGATATTCTTTCGCAAGGCCCTTCTTCGGATCAAGTATGAAATTCTCCCTCACAAAGTCGTCATAAGGATCTATCACGAACCCTTCGCTGCTCAGGTACTCTTTCGCCCTCTCCTTCCATCCATGCGGCTCAAATGGCTTCCATGCCCAGATGAATATCTTGTTTGCATAGTTGGACTGGCCTGAAATGTCTGCGAAGGACTTTGAAAGGGTGCCCATTACAGAGCTTCTCTCAAGCCCCACCTTCGTCATCTTAAAGCGCGCAATGTACGGCTTCAGCCATTCCTTGTATTCTTGTACGCTCCTCTTTCTCGAAGAGGACATTCCAAGGATAGTCTGATATCTTTCCTTCACATTCTCCAAGAACAGCTTCTTCCATTCTATGTACAGCCTGTTCTTTGTTGCAAGAATGACGCCCTCAGCCTTGCTGATCCCAAGCTTCTTCGCTATCGCATCCGGATCAACATCCTTGTCATCCAGCCTCATGAAATCCGCTATGAGTGTGGACCATCTCTGCACAAATGTCCTCATGCTCAACTGTTCGGTATGGGTGTCAACATAGTCTATGAACATCGCTCTTAGCGAATGCTCCTTGTCCTTTGAGGATGCGTAGTTCAATATTTCTCTGTATTTTCTCAGATCATGGCTAAGCAGTTCATAGTCAGCAACAGCTGAAGCAATTGATCCGAGCCCCTGCTTTATCACCCCCTCTAGCATCTGCCTTGTTCCCATGGTCCTTTCATAGTACTCCCTGTGCGTGGGGTTGACATCTATCCATTCGTCAACCTTTGCAATATTCCATCTCAGCTTCAGAAGGTAGAAGAGAAGCGAATAATAGATTCCTGAAGCCGTGCCTGGTTGCGTTGTAAAGTTTAATTCTGCAAATTGATTGCTCCTCTCCTCCTGCTCTGAGGGGTTCGTTGGGCCTGATGCAAGATAGACTCCTAGCGTAGGATTTATTCGATTTGGGTTTGTATTAACAGGTATGCCCCATCCAGAGCCTCCAGTGAATTCGAATATGGGTTTGTTTGTCATTAGATCAGCCAAATATCAAAAGCCCTATCCCGATCAGCAATAGTGCGGCACCCAGTATTATACCAGACATTGTGAAGCCCCCTGACTGAGCCTCTCCCTCGTCTGGGAAAAGCCTTATCAGGAAGTAGCCTACTACTATTAGTACTATTCCGAGTATCTTTAGGAGCACCATAAGCTTAAGATTGCCTTAACCGATATTTATTAATTCATGCTAGGGTATTAAATAAGTGATATTATGCCATGGGCGCGAACAAAGCTTCAGCTGCACGAGGACTACCTGAGACCAAGAACTCTTGTGACTATAAACTACACCGGCAAAACGCCGGAGAAATTCTATGATCTGATACCAGAACTCATGGTCCGCATTTTCCGATTGTCCCAGCATTCCATACAGGAGAAGAAATTCGCATGGCACAGGGGAGAGACAGACAAGTTTGAAGCAGCATGGGAGGCAAACAAGGACCTTGACAGGTTCTCTTCCCATTGGGTAGAGGTTACCATAAAGGGCACAACAGGAAAAGGAGAAGGCACAGCAAGGATAACTATAGAGGGAGCACTAAGAACAGAATACCCCCAGGACACATTCTGGCAGAAAAGCCTTGTCTATGAGATTCTCAGAATGGTTTACCACAGGATTTTGTATACTTCTGTAAGGGAGAGATATTTCGCAGAGGGAAGGAGACTTGTATCTATTCTAGTTGATGAGTTAAAGAAAGCTGCAAGGGATTAGGATGGGAGAAGAGTTTTACATATTCAAAGCGAACGCTCTAGCTCCGGCAGAAACAAAGACAATAGACTACACGGGGCCGCACCCCTCCAAACTCCTTTCCATGGTAGGCCTGATAATGCAGGAAGCGCTGAAGGTGAAGAGCACTTCTTTCTTTGAGGACCATTTCAAGTGGGATATCTCGGGCGATCCCATAGACTTCTTCGGCATATGGAGATGCAAAGATGGGAAGGATGAAAGATCTACAATATGGCTAAAGATCAGGGCCCATGGCAGGCAATCTGTCAAGGACAAGACAGGGACCATCAAAATATGGATACAGAGCTATGTCATAGTAAAGATACCATACAACAACAGCCTGGAGAAGTCCCTGGCATGGCTTCATTTCAGGACGTTTTATTATGACCAGATGAGAAAGTACATGAAAGACGCCAAGAGGGCGGCTGAAGAGGCGGAGAATGCGATAAGGACAGCTCTTGGCATGGTTCCGATGGTGGAAAGATGGGAATAATGGATTTATTGAAAAGGAAGAAAGAGCGGGAGAGTATTTCATCTTCTCCAGAAACAACTCTCCCTTCTGAACTGGAACAGTTCAGAATGCCACCAGTTCCGCCGCCGCAGGGAAGGCCGATTCCTCCTCCAAGGCAGCAACAGTTGGCTCCCCTACAACAAGAGGATTACAGATTCAGGGAATACTATCAGCAGCCCCCGCAGCCTGAGCCTGAACCAGAACAAGAAGCTCCAGAAGGCATTGACAAGCTGGATATGATTATTCAGAAGCTTGAGACAATAGATGCAAGGCTGAAACTTCTTGAGGAGAAGCTGAGGAAGTAGTTCAGAGAATGTCTATTTCAGTATTTTCCTCTCTCTTCTAAGAACTTCTTTATTCTGATCCGTATTAATTTGAATCCCATCTTTAATCTCTGATCTTAGCTCTTCCAATGTTGGCGTTTTGCTTTCTATCCTGTGCATATGCTCAACGATATTTCCTATGTGATCCAGTTCTGGGAGTGTTGCTAGCCTTAACTTTCCGTCAGGCAGGGTCCATGTCTGCTCTTCAAGCAGCTCCATGGCTTCTGGTGTGCCAGGGCAACCATCATTCGGATAAATGTGCCGCGTTCTCTTCCATGGGTCTTTCAGGTGATGGTGTGCAGTTTCCCTGATGTCACCTTCCACTGTAACGCCGCTCACTATCCTGTATTTCTTCATAACTGATTGCTTTGTCATTGCTCTGAGGCAGAGATCAAATAAGACAGCATCCTCATTATAAGAAACGTATTCCCTGCACTCTGTGCATTTCCCTCTTACTAAGGCAGGATTTATCCTCATGCCGACCGGTGTATAGTCTTGTGACATAGAAATCTACTCCAAAGCTAAATCATGCTTGAGCATGGTAGTATAAACCTCAGCATCGGTGCTCCCTTCCATCATGCTCCTTGCTAGGCTCATAGGGCTATATCCAACCAATCTATGATAAGTTTCCAGTATTCTCTCCCTAATTTCCATTATTTCATTTTGCTCGTATAGAATGCCATTGGCACTTTCAATGCTTTCAATCCTGGATTTTGCATAGGCGTTTAAATCTCCGGTAATTCTGCGGCCAAACTCCGGCATTTTAGCGCGCGATATATTTTCCATACTAACCCCGCCTTTCCTTTTTGCTATGACCTTCAGCTGCCTGATAGTGGCTATAGGCTTGTCTGGTATCCTTTTCTCCCACTGGCCCTCGTCGCGTTCAAACATAGTGTCAGGCACTATGTATCCGTCTTTGTCCATGGGGAAGAACATGCCAATCCTTCTCGTGCTATAGGCAAAGGGAATATCTTTCATCTTAAAGGTTCTTGTCAGGTTCTCTGAGGCTTTTATCATTTGTGGATATATTTCATCATTTATCTTTACTTCTATTGCGCGAGCGACTGTATAAGCATTTTCATACTCATCCTTGCTATATAGAAGAAGATCGTGCAAAAAACGAATTCCAGATTTAAGCACCTCTTCCATTATCCTTCGTTTGTCCTCAACTTCCCTCTCTAATTTCCTCTTCCTTTCCTTAGAAGGCTCCTTAAGTGTTCGTTTAGCTATTAGCTCTTCCATATTTCTTGCTTCAAATTCCTTGTCAGCCATTCTGAAGGGAAGCTCCTCTCTCCAGAGTTTTATGCCCATATGAAGAGGCATCTTTTCTCCTGACGCTAAGTTAGCGTATTGATATACAATGCCTCTGCTGTTAAGATCTACACCCTGTCCGCTCTCCTGTGATTCTTTGGGATTTCTGCCTGCATATGTCATGTAGAATTGCATATCGTCAGAAGCCATAATAATGCCTTCCAACATCTCAAGGTAGCGTCTCTTGTTTCTGTCCTCTTTGAATCGCAAGCAAAGTGCTGCCGGGCTCTCGTCAGCAACAACAATCATCTTAGATTTCTTCTCCTTTTCATCCCTTTTGAACCCTTCAATAACATCAAGCACATCCTCTTCTTTGATCCTCCCTTCATTCATGTTAGAGACCTGCATAGCCTTTGTCAAGTAATGCAGATCGTCAACAACCACAGCTATAGGATCATCAACATTAACAATTTTCTCATACCTGAGTGTTCCCTCGTCTAGCTTTATCTTGTTGAGGTGATGCATCTCAATGGGAATTTCTTTGGATAGCATCAGAAGCAGTCTGGTTTTTCCCGTTCCTCTATCTCCGATCACTGCTGATGGTTTATCATTGGTAAAAAGCGGTGCAAGCAGTGTAGAGGCAGGGACATTTTCGAAACAGCTGTATACATCGTCCTCGTATTCTGCCCTTCCCAGCTTTATGTCCGATGCCATAAGGAAATCTAATCCAGTAGACTATATAAACTTTACTATTTAAAAGTTGTAATAATTTTTAGGATTCTTCCTTAACTTTTCTCTCAACTTCTTCTTCTATGCCAAGCTGATTTGCGAGCTCTTTGAACCTGTTTCTTATGGTCACTTCGGTCACGCCGATCGCGTCCGCAATCTCCCTCTGCGTTTTCTTCTCCCCTTCGAGAACAGCTGCAATGTACAAAGCTGCAGCAGCCACGCCTGTCGGACCCTTTCCAGAAGTTATCTCCTTCTGTTTCGCATGCTTCAAAAGGTTGATGGCCTTTGCCTGGACCTTGTCAGAAAGTCCTAGCATAGAAGCGAATCTAGGAATATAACTGTCAGGCTTCGCAGGCAGGATTCTCAGGGTCAGTTCCCTTGCTATGTATCTGTAAGTCCTTCCAATCTCCCTCTTCTCAACACCAGAAGCTTCAGCAATTTCCTCAAGTGTTCTCGGTGTGTCAAGGTCTCTAGTAACAGCATAAAGTAAAGCAGCGATAACAGACTCCATCGATCTACCACGAACAAGCCCCTTCTCAACAGCCTCCTCATATTTCTTAGCAACTTCCTCATGAACAGACTTTGGCAGTCCTAGGAACGAAACCAATCTCTGCAACTCTGATAATGCAAAGGAAAGGTTCCTGTCCTTGCTCTCTACAAGCCTCTTCTGCCATTTCATTAATCTGTAGTACTGTGGTCTCTTTGAAGGAGCAACCTTCAAGAATTCTCCTTTACCCCTTCCGATCTCAGTCGTGATACCTTTGTCGTGCTTCGTAGGAGTGAGCGGTGCTCCGCCTCTTGTCCTCTTTGATCTCTGTTCATCATCAAAGCTTCTCCAGTCTGGGGAAGTGTCTATGTGAGCCTCAGAAAGAAGCAGTCCGCACTTGCCACAGATCGTCTCCCCTCTAGTTTCGTCCTCAAAGAAGAACTTGCAACCGCACTCCGGACACTTCGTTATTCCCTTCGAAATCGACTTTAGTGGCATAATCTCCCTATAATAGCTTGGAAAAACTCACTTAATCACCACGGCGTAGTGAAGTAGTTCCGTTATCACGTATTATTTTAGGTCATCGGTATCTATTTAAAGCTTTTGGTCTTATAAATATGCTCTATCAGAAAGGTTTTTATACCACAAAGGAGTGATTAATTGTATGCCAGATAAAGAGGGAATGTTAAACAAGCAGGAGGGGAGGCGTGTTTTAGATATCCTCACCAATGCCGGGAGAAGGGTTGGAATTATAGAGGTGGATGAGAATGAGACTAAGCTCATGGAGGAGCTGGCATGGAAGATAGTTGTTGAGAAAGGGCCAGAAGCTATGAGTGATTTCCAAGACCTTTTAAAAGCGGATAGCGCTGGATTGGAGTATAACAAATACTATTTGATGGCTTACATATTGGATCATGCACAAGACCCTGCTGTAAGGGCAGCTGCGTTCAAGTATGTTTCCCAGAGGGCAAAGGAAGAGCCGAACTATGGCTTTTCCGAATTTTATGCAGGGGCTATTAGGAGATACCAGACAGGAGAGACACTACCACCCATAAATCCAGCAGAATCAGCCGCAGTTGATGCGAAGATAAAAGAAATAATCAATCCCATAACAAGATTGAAGAAATAAGCTATTTTTTATTTGCTAAAGATGCAATGTCTTCCAAGACCTCTTTTGCATGCTCAGCGGGTTTTACCTTTTCATAGGTCTTTGCTATTTTTCCCTTCGGATCTATGAGGAAGGATGTTCTGTTTGTTCCCTCATATTTTACCCCTAAGAATTTTTTCTTGCCCCATACGCCATATTTCTTCACAGCAGTTTTGTTCTTATCTGAAAGCAGTGTGAATGGCAGGCTGTATTTCTTTGCAAACTTTTCATGGCTTTCAACAGAGTCAACGCTTATGCCAAGAACATTCAGTTTCGCTTTCTTGAAAGCAGGAAAATTATACCTGATGGAACAGGCTTCTTTCGTGCAGCCTGGTGTATCGTCCTTTGGATAGAAATAAACAAGAACCCACTGGCCTTTGTAGTCAAACAACTTGTGCAACTTGCCCTTCTGATCCTTCAGAGAGAAGTCCGGAGCTCTGCTGCCAGTTTTCAGCATCTCTCTAAATTATCCTAATTTCTATTTAAGTTTGTGCTTGATTTCCCTGTACATCCTGTCGACGGTCCTTTCATCTATTCTTACTGTCTTGTGCCCGCCTAAACCATCGAAGTGTTTAGTCCTATGCGACACAACGGCACCTGAGAAATTCTTGGGTATATGAAGAATTTCATGTATCAGAGTTTTGTGTTTCTCCTCCTCGCTGAGCTTGTCGAATTTTTCAGAGATAACCTCTACAACATAATGCGCTTCAACTCCAAGAGCCTTTTGCCATATCTTAGGCAAGGACCAGATTCTTGCCAGAGCCCTTCCCTTGCTGCCGGAGGAACGCATGCATACTATTCTCTTTGTATCAATATGCTTCATCTGCAGGGCTTCAACCAGATCTTCCATGCATTCTTTTATGTCCGGGGCATCTTCCAATCGCATGGTAATAGATAAGGCAGAATCTTTATATTTAACCCGCATGAATTCCTTCTATGAAAAAAACACTATTGCCATTGCTTTTTGTTGTGTTTGCTTCGGCATGCATTCAGAGTACTTCTTCAACATCCCCTGAACCCAATACTATAGAGATAACATCCGCTGGCTTCAACCCAGACTTCCTTGAAGTGGAATCCGGGACAACAGTGACCTTCATAAACAAGGATACAGCGCCGCACTGGCCCGCTTCCGCTGTACACCCAACGCACACTGTTTACCCTGAGTATGACGGCTGCATTTCAAGCAAGTTTGATGCTTGCAAAGGCCTGCAGAATGGGGAGAGCTGGTCCTTCACTTTTACGCAGCTAGGAACATGGAAATACCATGACCATCTGAACCCGTCCTTTACAGGCAAGATAACAGTCAAGTGATCTGCCGGCTTCTGTAAATGGAGAATATCAGGTTTCCTGCTAGAAGGGGGACAAGGTGGTAGTAGGGGAAGCTGAAGGATTGCATTGCAAAATGAATTAATGCAACCAAAACACCGAATGCTATTTGCTCCTTTGGCTGGTATGGCGATGTTCTGGGTTCTGAAACCATTATGAAACCTAAATAATATGGAAGGGCATAGAACACGTTTGCAACTGCGGTCAGGGAGTATCCACCAATATCTCCGGAAGCGAAGAAAAGGATTGCTGTGATTATTAAGAAAGGCAGGGCCACCCTTAGCTTCAGCGCCTTGTAGTTCGGGACTATTAGCAGCGGAGCCAGCAGTATTGTTGCGCCAAATGCCGTGAACCCCGTGGCAGCCCACCACTCATCTCCAATGCCGAACACTGCTAATGCTGCCGCAAGGCCCAGCGTTGCTGGGTTGAAGACATGATCTCCCTTCAGTTTTATCGTGTATTTGGATAGGATTGCAATCACCGCAGCCAAAACAACGACCAGGGGCGAAGCAGAGAACGGCGCTATTGAGCCTATTATGATTCCCGATATGAAGGCAGAATAGGGGAAAGAGGGCTTTGCCTTCAGGTGGAATCTCTTTACAGCCAGATCAAGGACAGATGCGGCTGCTATCGCTATTATGAGGTTGGCAGGGATATCGCCGATGTTATAGCTTGCAACTGCTGCAAGGGACAGAAGGAATGCTATGGTCCATACATACATGTTGTTGTATTTTGAGGGATTCATGCTAGAATTTGCATTTCTTATTTAAAATACAGATGCCTATTCTTTTTATGGGATACATATTTGTTTATATCACGAACCCCTCGAAGTCTGTCGCAAAAAAAGTTGCAGAATGCCTAATCAAGAAAAAACTCATAGCCTGTGCAAATATTTTCCAGACAAACAGCCTCTACAGATGGAAGGGCAGAATTGCTGATGAAAAGGAGTTCAACCTGATTGCGAAGACTACCTCAAGCAAGTTTGAAGCTGTGAAGAGGGAGGTTGAAAAGATACATCCATACGCAATCCCCTGCATAACTAAGATTCCCGTTTCCTTCAACAAGGAATATGCCAAGTGGATTGAAAGGAGCATAAATCTTAAATAAGGTTAAAACACTGTTATAATCATGCCATACGAAACAAAGAATTACGACCATCTTATTGGGACGCCAGGTTTCAGCGAGCAGATCCTGAAGAACCACTTCACGCTCTACCAAGGGTACGTGAACAACACAAACAAGGTTGTTGACGACCTTAATGCGATCGTGCAGGCTGGCAGGACATCATCCACAGAGTTTGCAGAACTAAAGAGAAGATTTGCATGGGAATTCAACGGAATGAGGCTTCATGAGTTCTATTTCGGGAATATGTCTAAGGAAACAGGCCAAATAGACAGGGATTCTCTGATATTCAAGGCTATTGTTGCAAACTTCGGCTCTTATGAGAATTGGGCAAAGGACTTCAGGTCTGTTGGATCCATGCGAGGTGTGGGATGGGCCACTCTCTGCTACGATCCCCAAGCCAGGCGTTTGTTCAACGTCTGGATAAACGAGCATGATGCAGGGCATCTTGCTGGCGCGGTAATCATTCTTATCATGGACGTCTTCGAACATGCCTATATGCTTGACTACGGTGTGAAGCGTGCTGATTACATAGAAGCATTTCTGAAGGTTGTTGATTGGAACGTTGTCCAGACAAGATTCAGCGAGCTTCCGAGGAAGTGATTTTATGCCAAGAATTGTTAAGAAAACAGACAAGGGTCCAATCGCTATAGCAATAGGGAAGGAAACAAAATGGTTTTGCAGGTGTGATCTGTCTAGAAATCAGCCTTTCTGCGACGGTTCGCATGCTTTGACGCAGACAGAGGATGACGACAAGCTATACATGTACGACGAGAACAGGCAGAGGCATGAAGTAAAGAAAGTAGAGACAGACTAAGAAAACGCTTTTACCTTGTTGACATCTTCCATCAAGGTTTCATATACATCGTCTTCGTCCTCAAACCGAGTTTCATCTACAACCTTTTTGATGGCTGATTTTCCTCGAATTCCTTCTGGAAGAGTTGATTTTACTGCTCCTGTTGGCAGGACGGCTACTACATCACCCAAATAGAGCGGCGGATTTTTTGTGTTGTCATAAACCTGCACAGTTCTTACTGGGTCTCTTCCATCTCTTTCCTCATCTGTAAAAACAGCAAACTCAAACTTCTGTGTCATGAGAACAGTCTGTTCCAAAAGCTTTTAAGTCTTCTCTGCAGATTCGACAATTGCTAGAGCTTCCTCTCTTTTGTCAGCGTGTCTTTCATTTGCCATCTGAACTTCCTGATTCTTGCAGCAGGATAGCCACAGTGAGAACAGGCCTTTTTCTGGATATGATAAGAATGATGTCCGCATCTCCTGCACATTATATGGTTTACTCTGTTCCTCTTTCCCATCGACGGGGTTCCTTTAGTCATAGGATTACTCTGTGTTTGGAGAAACTAGTATTATTGTGTCTCCCCTTACAAGCGTTGCACCTAGCTTTATCTCTTTGTCGTCCTTCCTTTCATGCGCATCGTCAAGCCAGATGTTCAAGTGGAGATCGAAAGCCTGCAGGGTGCCTGTTATCTCAGCTCCATTCTTGAGCTTGATCAAAACCCTCTTTCCCTTGGCTTTGTCCAGCACATCTATTGGTCTATTGGTCATATTGTTCAACGATAGATATTCTGCAAAGGTATTTAAATAGTGCGTTTATACTCTTTGTATGCGATCACAGACAAGAAGCAACAGAAAACCCACGGGCGGTCTATACCACAAGATGAGCAAGAAAGCCAAGCATGAGCTGGGCGGGGACTTCCATGCTGTCAAGATTGGCAAGGAGAAAAGAAAGGTCCTAAGGATCATGGGCGGAAACAGCAAGGTAAAGCTTCTTTCCGCGGAGTTTGCCAATGTTGTCGACCCTTCTACAGGCAAGAGCCAGAAGGCCAAGATCATAACCGTGAAGGAGAACACTGCTGACCCCAACTTCGTCCGTATGAACGTTATTACGCGCGGCTGTGTCATAGAGACAGAGCTTGGCCTTGCCAAGGTCACCTCGAGAGTGGGCCAGGACGGGGTAGTAAATGCTATTTTGGCGCAGAAGAAGGCGTAATTCGGCATCCTGAATAAAATCTTTATATACAGCCTATCCAATCCTATTTAGGCGAAAGAATGACCTGGAACATAATAAAACAGGTTTTATTCGAAGCAGAGAGATACATAGATTCCAAGACAATGGATACAGGTGGGCTTGCTAAGCTCATTGTAGTATCCTCGCTGGTGCCAGCGATCATTGGTGCACTAGTTGCTCTGGGAATCTCTATTAGCGGGATACAGCCATACTCAGGCTTTCCGCTTGGAGACTTCCTAGGTTCTCTTGGCGCCGGTACTATTGTGATATCCTTCATAGGAGTCATAATAGGCGCAGTCCTTGCCCTATTCATAGGCGGTGCAGTATTGCACGCCTTCGCTCTATTAGTTGGAGCAAACAAAGAATACAATGACACCCTTGCGGCATTGAGCGTCGGTCTTGTACCAGCATTGGTGCTTGGCTGGATACCCGTTGTGAACGTCTTCGTTGGCGTTTATGCCGGTGCAGCTCTTGTCTACGCATTGGCAAGGAAGCAGGGATTGAATCTGTGGAGAGCATCAATAGCAGTATCTTTGCCAGCAGTCATAATCGGACTAATAATCTACATAGGAATAGCATTCACAACACCAGACTTGCTGCAGTTACTGTTGCCACAACTCTCGCTTTGAAGCGTTAACCATTTTTTCTTTTTTTCTTTTCTATTTTCTCAAACTCTTAAGCAGAACTAGATTTTTCTTGTACCAGCTCTCTCCGCCTGGAGTCTCTAGGATCATCGGAACATCTTCGAAGCGCTTGTCATTCACAAGCTTCCTGAAGAACTCCTTTCCTATCTTACCATGCCCGATTTCTTCGTGTCTGTCAAGATGACTTCCTAGGCCGTTCTTCGCATCATTAATGTGAAACGCCTTAACTTTCTTCAGTCCTATTATACTGTCAATCTGCCTGAAGACGCCTTCATAATCATTTACGATATCATGACCTGCTGCATATGTATGGCATGTGTCAATGCAAATTCCAACACGTCTCTTTTCCTCTACAAGGTCGATTATTCCTGCGAGGTGCTCCCACTTTCCGCCTAGAACACTGCCTTGACCTGCCATGTTCTCAAGAACACTGACAACTTTCAATCCCTCAGTTCTCGAATGGCACCAGTTCAGGCTTTCTGCTATGTTTTTTATTCCAGCCTCCTCCCCCGTTCCCATGTGCGCTCCTGGATGGAAGTTGAGCAGTTCTATTCCAAGTGCAGCTGCTCTTCTGATTTCTTCTACAAAGCCCTCCCTAGATCTTTTCAGAAGCTTCGGGTCCTTGCTCGCGAGATTTATTAGATAAGAGTCATGTATTATTGTCCCGAGCTTGCTTTTCCTTATAGATTCTCTGAATCCTTCAACCTCCTCCTTCTTCATCGGAGGTGCATCCCACTGCATCTGGTTCTTCGAAAAAATCTGTATAGCTTCGCATCCTATGTCAAGACCTCTCTGCGGTGCATTGCTCACGCCGCCAGAAATAGAAACATGAGCTCCCAATAGTCCCATGGAATCACTCCAATACGACCCTCATGAGGTCCTTTGCAACAGTGCAGTTCTTGAAATATTTCTTCGCAGGCTTAAGTATCTCGCTGTCTTTTGGATTTCTTCTGCTTATGTGCGTTAGGATAAGTTTGTTTATCTTGTATTTTTTTGCCATCTTCGCAACTTCTGCAGAAGAAGAATGATATCGCTTTTCCATTGGAACTGCAAAAGTAGAATCATGAATAAGCAGGTCTGCATCCTTTGAAAATTCGAACAGAGATTTCTGTATCAATGTATCGCCTGAATAAACAACCTTCCTGCCCTTTCTGAGATATGCAACATCCTCCAGCTTGATTGTTCTGTTTCCTATTCTGATCTTTCCCTCTTTCTTTATCTCTCCCATCTGTTTGTTGGATAAGCCATGTCTCTTTGCAAGTCTGGGATTTATCTTCCAGTGGTCCTTCTCCTTCAAGCCATATCCGCATGAGGGAACATTGTGTTTTGTCTTTATTGCAAAGATCTCGTACCTGCTGCTGTCAACTATCTTCTCTATCTCTTTCTCTCCGCAGCCCTTTGCTGTCAATTTGAAGCCAACTCCCCAATAGCTCAATTCCATCAGTGCATCAACAAACCTTTCCGCTTCAGGCCCGTATATCTCCAGCGGCTCTGTTCTTTTCATCATGTGCAGAGTTTCTATCAAAGGCAGCAGTCCTGCGAAATGGTCCGCATGCCAGTGCGATATGAAGATTGACTTTATCTTCAGCGGGGAGACGCCGCACCTCTCCATCTGCACCTGTGCATTCTCTCCACAGTCGAAAAGAAAAGTATCTCCACCATATCTCATGAGCACAGCAGCCTGCCCTCTCTCAGGAGAGGGTATCCCTGCGGTTGTTCCTAGAAAGAAAATCTCAATCTTCTCGGGCATCAGACCACGTTCATGTCCTCTTCGAACCAGTTTCTTAGGAATCTTCCGAAGTCGCTGTCCGTGCCCTTGACGATGTTGATGAAATTCCCCCCGGCATAGAGCTTCGCTTCCTTGATCTTCTTGGAGAGCTTGTTCGGTATGCCGTTCTCCAGCAGCTTTTTCTCCGTGAAGCTTACAAGATCCTGCAATAGATGCAGCATTGCTATGTAGTTGCTCTCCCTTTCAACAACCCATTTGCTGTCTTCAATGAATACTTTCTCGGTCTTGTAATGCTTAAGAAAGTCATCAGCATGCTTGCTATAGATATCAGGACCTATTTTTTTCAGAACTGCAGGAACGCTCCATATGTCCATCTCCAGCACTATTATGCATTTTCTCTCATCCGCCCAGACGCCTCTTCTTAGGCAGCGGAAGCCGTTGGCAACTGCCATCTTCTCCAGTATCTCAGAACATCTCCTCAGCTGCGGCCAGAGTATGTCGTCTACAACATCCGGCCTCTCAAGCTCTAGGGCGTACCATCTCGTTCCTCTCTTCCTTAGTTCCTTCTGCACTTCCTTTGCAGAGTATGGCTTCAGCCTCTCGGGAAAGAAAAGAGACATGGACGGCTTCTCCATGAATTCCTTGCATTGCCTTACGAATCTGTAGAATGATTCTATGGAAACGGCAGCGGAAACATTCCTGTTTGGGTCAACTGGATCGATAAGTATGAGCGGTGCCTTGAATTTCTTGAAAAGCTCTCTGTCCTCGTCCACTATGACAGGAACTCTCCATTTGGCTGCGTTCTTTGTCAGCAGTTCGAAGCTTCCATAGGATACTATCAGGAGCTCGCAGAGGTATCCGGAGAAACCCTGGGTTTTTGTGTCTGCTCCATAACAGCCAGCAGCCTTGCAGAACTGCTTCAATAATCTGGCCTCATCGGGGAACTTCAGGTGCTTGTTCACATAGATAACATGGTGCGGTGTCCTGTCCACGGCAGACTGGATTTTCTTGGGATCTTTTATGTCATAGGCAGGAACAAGGTCCACAGTGTATGTTGTTCCATCACTCTTTATAGAAGATCTTGCATACGGGTGCTCTGCATAGGCTATTTCGTATGATCCTCCCATATCCTTGACAATGCTCTTTGCAATGTCCAGTCCCTCCTGCTCCATCTGCTTCCTTGATGCAAGGGGATTGAAGAGAAGAAACATGTCAAACTCATTCTTCGCTGCCAGCCATGTATTTTTAGCATAGGAGCCGCATATCATTGGCTTTACCCCATATGTCTTGGCAGACCTCTCCGCTACCTCCCTGAGCTTCTTTGCAAACGCCTCTGCCTTCTCCATCTCATGGGCCTTTGGCTTAATTTTTAGCATTGCTTTTCTGCAGACTTCATGCATCTAATCCACTAGATTTATAAGGCGGTTTCCTACATAAAGGTTAAGGTGAACTAATGGCACTAGAACAATTCCTACAGTCTATTGGAACTGGATTAATTAACTTCATTCCAGGACTCCTTGCGGCAATAGTTGCCCTGGCAATTGGCTTCATACTTGGCCATGTGCTGGGAACTGTAACAAAGAGAGTTGTAACCTGGTCTAAAGCAGACAAGTTCATAGGCGACAGAGAGAACCTCCCATTCAAGATATCTGATGTCTTGGAGCTTGTCGTAAGATGGTGGATATACCTTGTATTCATCGAACAGGCTACAATCTTCCTAGGTGTTGCTGCAATAACCGTATTCGTACAGAGCGTAATCAGCTTTATACCCGGCCTTGTTGAGGCAGGTTTGCTGATAGTGATAGGATATGCAATCGCAGCCTATCTGAAAGATACTTTCGTAAGGAGGCATACGATCTATTCTGACATAGCAGGGAAGACAATCTTCTTCCTGACGCTTTATGTCTCAATAGCGCTTGCTTTGCCTTTCGTTGGCATAAACCCGAGATTGGTCGAGAACATACTGCTCATAATAATAGCAGCGATCGGCCTTGGAGTCGCTTTGGCAGTCGGTCTTGGTCTGAGGGACGTTATAGCAGAATCCGCCAGAGGCTATTTCGGTAGCTTCAAAGGCAGAAGAAAGTAGCGTCTTTGACACTTTTCATTTTTAATTTTCTATTTTTGTTTCTGCACCTAGCCGTAGAACTCCTCTTCCCCCGACTGATGGAGCCAGATTATTATGTCGAGTTCCGGAGGAGGTATCCCAGACAAATGGGACAGCTCGAAGAATTTGCTTTCAAGCTCCGCATAGGTCTTCTTGCTTATCTTCCCAACCTCCCCATCAAACATTCCCATCTTCTTCAGAAAATTCTGAACATGAACGTCTATTATTCCAATATCATGGATGCCTACGTTCCTCATGAAATGCGCTGACTCCTTCAGTCCGAATCCCAGAATATTCTCATAAAGCCATTCCCTCAGCTGGTTTTTTGGCAGCGTGTCTAAGCGTATATTGATATCCGAGAACATCTCCCTTGCCTTTATTATGTATTCTGCTTTTCTCTCATTGAACCTAATGTTTTTCAGATAATCGTTTCTTAGTTCCTCCAATGTGACTTTCCAGAGCTTGTCTTCCCTCTTCAGCCTGTTTACAAATTCCCTTGCATACTTCGCCTTTGACTGGGGGGTACAGATGCAGAAGAACAGCTCACCTAACCTATAGTCAGCTGTTTTGTTTCTTGTCTGCTCAAGAAATCTTTCTATCTCTTCCTTTCTTAGTTCGTGAAGAAGTTTTATCTTTTCCAATTGCTCTTGCATAGAAATAGAATACTGCCAACGTATTTAACTCTCACTGCTTCTCATCTGGGCAATCATCTTCCTTTCCATAAGAATCCAGTATTGCACTTCTGCGCCCTGTGTTAATTTTCCTTTCAGTTCCTCTGGAATCGGAAGATCAAAGTTCTCATAAGTCTCAAGATCCATAAGCGAAGCGGTACTGGCACTTATCGCAACAACCTGCGCGTTCCTCTTGTCGACAATAGGGACCTCTATTTCAGAGTCGCCGGGCTTGACTACACTCCTTCTCCTGTTGTCAAATATCCCTACAGCCTCCAACCTTGCCTTCGCGCCGCCATGCTTTCCTGAAGTGGACAGAGTTATGTCCAAGACCTTGCAGGGCTCTCCGTCTATGACGCAGAATCTTCCTGGTTTCAATGTTTTTATGGCAACCTTTGTATCAACCATTCCTCTATTGAAGAACATGCAAATATAAATCTTAGCCCTTGCCTGCAGCAAGCCTTACATCCTTGCCAAGGATGGTGTTTCTCTTCGAGTGCTTTGCGATCTCCCCGCTCTCCTTGGCTATGCCCTCCCCCAATTCCTCGACAAAGAGCTCAATCTCCCGCAGGGCGTCCGCAGAAATCCTGTCCACGCCGTTGTTTCTGGCGATTTTTTCAACTATTGCGAGCGGAATTTCTCTCATAAACAGAAGATAATGGAGCTTCTATTTAATCCCGACAGATGGGGGGAAATCTTTAAGAACACCCCAAATCTTTATAAAGCTCTGAAAGTCTATAGAAGGAGAGCCTTTCACTCTCCAGAACGAGTACTCCCGGTGGTTTGTTGGTTGAGAAGTCCTATAATATTCTGAAACATGAGTTGGTTCCTGAACACACTATTCTCTCCGCAGAGGAGAAGCAGGAGCTCTTTAAGTTGCACAAGATAAAGGTCAACAATCTGCCAAAGATGCTAACCAACGAGGCTGTTGTAAAAGCTATCGGGGCAAAGGAAGGGGATGTGATAAAAATAGTAAGAAAGTCTCCAACGGCAGGAATAGCTGTTTACTATAGATCTGTTTCCAAGGAATGATTTCATGAACTCCAAGATACTGTTAAATAGCTTCAACAGGGACGTCGGCCTTGTAAGGTATCAGATTGACAGCTATAATGATCTTATAGAAAACAGACTGCAGAAAGTTCTCAGTGAAATAAAGGAGATAAAGCCTGAAGTCCCTGAGATCGGGGACCTGACAATAAAGTTGGGCAAGGTATCAGTTGGCGAGCCGCAGATAAAGGAGGCAGAGGGTTCAATAAGAAAGATTATGCCTCTGGAAGCGAGACTGAGAGGAGTATCTTACATGGCGCCGATCTATGTTGAACTGAAGCCGACTGTCAACAATGTGGAGCAGGAAGCTGTCAGCGTTGTTGTCGGGGAGATTCCTGTGATGGTCAAGTCAAAGATCTGCCCGCTCAGCAAGATGGGCAGGGAGGAGCTGGAGGCTGCCGGAGAGGATCCACATGACAACGGCGGATATTTCATTATAAACGGAACAGAGAAATTCCTTGTCCTTCTTGAGGAAATCGCTCCAAACAGGATGCTTGTTGAGAATGAGAACGTTGGGAACTACATGCAGCAGCTCAGAATAAACTCTGAGTATGGAGGCTATGTTCAGAGGCATCTGATAGAGAGAAAGAACGACGGCACAATTTATATTTCATTTGCAAATGTAAGGAGGCTTCCGATTGTTGTCCTGATAAAGGCTCTTGGAATGGAGTCTGACAGGGATATGATAGAGGAGTTCGGTGATGAACAGATATCCAACGAGTTCCTTCCTAACATATACGAGGTTGATGTTGAGACTCCAAGAAGCGCGATTGAATTCATAGCAACTCACCTGAAGTTCATACAGAAGGAGCAGCAGAAAAACAGAATAGAGCAGATAATCGACAGGTATCTTCTCCCTCATCTCGGCCAGGATCCAAAGATCAGGAAAGAAAAGGCAAGGTATCTGATCAGAGCAGCAAAGAGAATAATTGAATTCTCCCTTGGAAAGGTCCAGGAGGACGACCTTGACCACTATGCAAACAAGAGAGTGAAGATAGCGGGGGATCTGCTGGAGCTGCTCTTCAGATCAATCTTAATTGGGAAATGGGGCCTTATTGCAAGGGTAAAATACAACTATCAGAAGATGGCAAAGAGGGGAAAGATACCTCCTATCCAGACAATTGTTGAGTCAAATGTTGTTACAAACCAGATGATATCTGCAATGGCAACAGGCTCCTGGGTCGGCGGCAGAACCGGCATATCGCAGAGGTTGGAGAGGAAGAACGCTGTTGACACCCTTTCGGACCTGAGGCTTGTCCTATCGCCGCTCGCTTCAACGCAGGAGCACTTCGAGGCAAGAGAGCTTCATCCGACTCATTGGGGAAGGTTTGATCCTGCAGAAACTCCGGAAGGCCCTACGATCGGTCTCAGGAAGCACTTGGCACTCTTCTCTGAGGTCACAAAAGGGCTTATAGGGGATGACAAGAAGAAATTTGTCCAATCGCTGAAATTCGAGAAGGAGGGCAATGTTGATGTTTTCGTTGATGGTGTGCTTGCCGGAAAGGTTGCGGATGGAAAGAAGTTTGTGGATGAGCTGAAGGAGAAGAGAAGAAAAGGCGCGGCTAGCAATGAGATTAACACCATCTATTATTCGAATCTGAGGGAGGTCAGGATAAACACTGACGCAGGACGCGTAAGAAGGCCTCTGGCAGTCATAAACGGAGGCAAGTTCGGTCTGACAGATGATATTATGAGGAAGATGGAAAAGGGAGAAACCAGATGGCAGGACTTAGTCAAGCAGGGAATAATAGAATATATCGACGCAGAGGAAGAGGACGGGACTTTCATATCCTTGTATGACAGGGACATTACAACCGCCCACACCCATCTGGAGCTGACTCCGATAGCCATACTCGGAACATCATCTGCGGTCATCCCGTTCCCAGATCACAACAGAGGGGACCGCATTAACCTGGGGTCAAAGATGATAGGCCAGTCCATCGGCATATACCAGAACAACTTCCCATTAAGGACGGATACAAAATCAAACGTCCTCATCTATCCGCAGGTCCCGCTTGTCACAACAGATGTGGTGGAGATGGCTGGAATGTATCATAATCCGATGGGGCAGAATGTTGTTATTGCCCTGCTCCCGTTCAAGGGGTACGGAATGGAGGATGCTGTTATTTTCAACAAGGCCTCTATCGAGCGAGGGCTGTTCAGATCAATGTTCTATAGGATCTACGACGCAGAAGAAAAGAGATACTGGGGAGGGGAGGAGGACAAGTTTGGAATACCTGACAAGAACGTCAAGGGGTACAAGACAGAGGAGAGCTATTCAAGGCTTACGGAAGATGGAAGCCTGCCTATTGAAGCGCAGATCAATGGCGGTGATGTCATTGTAGGCAGGGTATCGCCTCTAAGATTCCTCAGCGCAAATGAGCTGATATCCGGCGTAGAGAACTTAAGAGACAGCTCTATTCTGATGAGGACAAGGGAGCATGGAACCGTTGACAGGGTCTTCTTCACAGAAACACTGAACGGCACAAAGCTAATCAAGGCATCCATCAGGGACATGAGGGCTCCAGAGCTTGGAGACAAGTTCGCATCAAGGCATGGCCAAAAGGGAGTTATTGGATTGGTTGTTCCGGAGATAGACATGCCTTTCTCTGCATCTGGAGTCAAGCCAGATGTAATCATAGATCCCCATGGTGTCCCATCCAGGCAGACTCTTGGACAGATACTGGAATTCATCGGTGGAAAAGCTGGAGCGCTTAACGGCAAATACATCAACGGCTCTGCCTTCGAGTCGCTTACTGAGAAGGAGATGGGGGACATG
Organism: archaeon; assembly: GCA_035289205.1. Lineage (GTDB taxonomy): Archaea > Aenigmatarchaeota > Aenigmatarchaeia > Aenigmatarchaeales > DATDXV01 > DATDXV01. The sequence continues at coordinate 22,869 of DATDXV010000014.1, read as the reverse complement.
CTGGAGTCAATGGGCTTCCAGAGGGCAGGGAAGGAAGTTATGTATAACGGAATAACAGGGGAGAAGTTCGAGGTTGAAATTCTTGTCGGCGTTTGCTACTATTCCGCGCTTGAGCACATGGTAGCAAACAAGCTGCAGGTCAGGTCAAGGGGGCCTGTTACACTGCTGACAAGGCAGCCAACGGAAGGAAAGGCGAAGGAGGGCGGTCTGAGACTGGGAGAAATGGAAAAGGACTGCTTGATAGCTCATGGCGCTGTTCTGACCCTGAAGGAAAGGTTCGACTCAGACAAGGTTGTCATTTCTATCTGCCGCGGCTGCGGCATAATTTCAAACTGGGACAAGGCAAAGGAGAAGTGGGTCTGCACAGTGTGCAAGGAGAGCGACATAGTGAATGTTGAGATGTCTTATGCTTTCAAGCTTCTGCTTGACGAGCTGAAGGCGATGATGATCTACCCAAGGCTGAATGTTTCAGGTGAATGAATGCAGATAAAATCAATTGATTTCAATCTGTTATCCCCGCAGATGATAAAGAAGATTGCGGTAGTTGAGCTGACAAAAGCTGATTTGTATGATAACGACGGCTTCCCCCTAGAGGGAGGAATCATGGATCCCAGGCTTGGCGTGATTGATCCTGGTCTTAGATGCAGGACCTGCGGCCTGACCATGGACGCCTGCATGGGACATTTTGGTTACATTGAGCTGATCAGGCCTGTTGTTCATGTCCTCTATGCAAAACTAATCTACAAATTGCTAAAGATAATCTGCAGCTCTTGCAGCAAGCTTATTTCAACAAGCGCAACAACACAGATAAAGAAATGTCCTCACTGCTCAGCAGAGCAGCTGCCGATAAAGTTTGAGAAGCCTTACGGCTTCCTTGAAGGGGAGACGCAACTGACAAACCTGCAGGTCAGAGAGAGATTCGAGAAGATAAGCGATGAGGATGTCAAGCTCCTAGGCATAATGGGAGGAAGGCCTGAGTGGTTGCTTATAACAGTCTTTCCGGTCCCGCCTGTTCTTGTAAGGCCATCAATTACTCTTGAGACGGGCGAGAGGAGCGAGGACGACCTGACACATAAGCTTGTGGATATAGTAAGAATCAATCAGAGGCTGAGGGATAACATCAGCATCGGCGCTCCTGACTTCATTATCGGAGACCTATGGGAACTTTTGCAGTATCATGTTGCTACTTATTTTGACAATGAACTCTCTGGAATTCCAGCAGCAAGGCACAGGTCGGGAAGACCGCTGAAAACTCTTGCAGACAGGCTGAAGTCGAAAGAGGGAAGATTCCGACATAACTTAGCAGGCAAGAGGGTCAACTTCTCTGCAAGAAGCGTTATCTCTCCAGAGCCTTCCATAAGCATAAACGAAGTGGGGGTCCCGCTCATAATAGCAAAGGAGCTGACAGTACCGGTTGTCGTGCATGAGAAGAACATTGATTATGTAAAGTCCTTGATACTGAATGTTCCGCACTGGCCTTGCGTCAATTATATAATAAGACCGGACGGAAAGAAGAAGAAGGTAACCGCAGAGAACAAAGAAGAAATCCTGCAGGAGGTCGGAGTTGGTTATACAATCGAACGGCAGATGCAGAACGGCGATATTGTTTTATTCAACAGGCAGCCTTCGCTTCATAGAATGTCAATAATGGCGCACAAAGTCAGAGTGACTCCATGGAGAACAATGACACTTAATCCCGCAGTCTGTCCTCCATACAACGCCGACTTCGACGGTGACGAGATGAATATCCATGTGCCTCAGACAGAGGAGGCAAGAGCCGAGGCAAAGATGCTGATGTTGGTTGAGAAGCACATACGTTCGCCAAGGTTCGGCGGGCCTATAATAGGATGCGTTAAGGATCATATCTCCGGTCTCTACTCTCTGACTAGAAAAGAGAACTCTGTCAGCGCAAAGAATGCTTTCAATATGCTTGCCAACATAGGGATAATCCAGGAGGATCTGAAGGATAAGGTGAGGGGGAAGGATATCTTTTCTGCTACAATGCCAAAGGACCTGAGCGTCGAGTTCAAGACAAAGGCATGGAAGGATCCGTGCAAGAAAGAGGAATGCGAGAGGGATGATTACATGGTCATAAGGAACGGCAAGCTTATCGCTGGCAGCGTTGACAGCAAGGCTGTAGGAAAGGAGTCAGGAAAGCTGATAGACATCATAGAAAGATTATACGGAAGCGAGGAAGCTGCAAAGTTTATAGATAGAACAGCAGCATTGGGCATAAAATATCTTGATCTTGTAGGATTCAGCTTGAGCATCGATGACTTCGGCCTCTCCGACGAGGCCAACCAGAAGATAAAAGCAGTCATAGAAAAGGGCGAGGCAGATGTTGAGAGACTGATACAGATTCATAAGGAGGGGAAGATAGAGGTTCTTGCAGGAATGAGCGCGGAGAAGAGCCTCGAGGCAAACATACTCAAGGTCCTCTCAAAGGTAAGCGAGGATGCAGGAAGAATAATCGAGCCCTCCTTCAGGGAGAATGCTGTTTTGACTATGGCAACGTCTGGAGCTGTCGGTTCAATGACCCATATTACCCAGCTCTCCGGTCTTGTTGGCCAGGCAAGGATACTTGGAGAGAGGGCTCAGAGAGGTTACACGGGAAGGACTCTTGCCCATTTTGCTGTAGGAGATCTTTCGCCATTAGCGCATGGTTTCATAAAGAACAGCTTCCGATCAGGTCTTCACCCGTTCGAATTCTTCTTTGATGCAATGTCTGGCAGGGAATCGCTCATGGACAAGGGCCTTAGAACAAGGCATAGCGGTTATCTTGAGAGAAGGCTGATGAACGCCCTGCAAGACCTGAAGCTCGGATATGATGGAACAATCAGGGATAACAGAGGCATCATTATCCAGTTCGTTCCTGGTGAGGACTTTATTGATCCTGCAAAGGCTGACTGGGGCAAGCTCGACCTGAGAGCTATTGTCCAGACCGTTGTCAAGTGATGATTATGGATATAAACGAAGCAGAAAAGATTTTGCCGCCGAAGATGATTGATGAGCTCAAGGCTCTCTTCAAGGAGTACAAACCAGCCGAGGCGCAGAAGGAAAGGATAGTGAAGAAAGTTGTTGAAGTTTACAATAAGAGCAAATTTGAGTGCGGTGAGGCAGTTGGCGTTGTCAGCGCACAGAGCATCTCTGAGCCATCAACGCAGCTGACGATGCGTTCCTACCACGTTGCTGGTGCTGCAGAGGTAAAGGTAACCCTGGGATTGCCAAGGCTTGTAGAGATATTCGATGCCAGAAGAAGCCCTACTACTCCCATGATGGTAATCTACCTGCAGAGCAAGCACAACACGGCAGAAAAGGCAAAGGACATTGCGAATGAGATCAAGATGGTTGCATTAAAGGACATAGCAACAAGCAGCGCTGTTGACCTGCTGAAGATGCAGATAGACGTTGCGCTTGATCCGAAACTCATGAGAGAGAAGGGTGTAAGGGCAAGCAAGGTCGTTGATGCGCTCAAGGAACAGCTGAAGGGTGTAAATGTAAAGGAAAGCGGCGACGGTGTTTCCATAAAGACAAAGGACGAGGCAACTGTAAAGGCGATGCAAAAGCTGAGGGCAAAGGCAATGGATGCCCACATAAGCGGCATCAAGGACATCGAGCAGATCATAGTCACGCAGAAGGACGGAGAATGGGTTCTTAACACGGTCGGAACAAATCTTGCAAAGGTCCTGGAGTTTGAAGGGATTGACATAACAAGGACAACCACAAACAACATACATGAGATAGCAAAGGTCCTTGGGATCGAGGCTGCGAGAAATGCCATAGTGAAAGAATCCTCAAGAATCATAGGCGAGCAGGGCCTTGATGTGGACATAAGGCATCTGATGCTGGTTGCAGATGTCATGACAGCGGACGGAAAGGTTAAGGCAATCGGCAGGTACGGGGTGGCGGGTGCAAAGGGCTCTGTCCTTGCAAGGGCAAACTTCGAGGAGACAATAAAGCATCTGACCAAGGCGGCTGTTACTTCGGAAAGGGATACGCTTGACAGCATCGTAGAGAACGTCATGATAAACCAGGTGGTTCCTGTCGGAACGGGAATGTTCAAGTTGGTTTTCAAGCCAAAGAAGTGATTCCATGAAAGAGACAGATTACAAGGAAAAATTGAAAGCTGCGGTTGAAAAGAAGAGGGTGCTTTTCGGGTACAGGAACACTGTAAAGTCGATAAAGTCCGGAAAGGCGGAACTGGTTGTCATATCTCTCAACTGTCCAGCTGATTTTAAGAATACCCTCGTCAAAACATATAAGGAGAATGTAATGGAATTTGACGGAACCGGAAAGCAGCTTGGCGTGTTTTGCGGAAAGCCGTTCCACGTATCTGTCCTGGTGATAAACAAATGAGAGATTTCGATACCGATACGCTGAGGGCAATAACAGCATTCGAGGACATAACCAAAACCGAAGTGAGAGACTGCGTGAAGGGGGAGACGCTTTATTTTCTTGTGAGTCCAGGCAAGGCGGGAAAGGCGATAGGCAAGGACGGTATGGCTGTCAAGACCGCGGAAAAGCTTCTGCAGAAGCCGATAAAGATCTTTGAATGGGATGAAAACACGGAGCAGTTCATAAAGAACCTGATTCCCGCTGCAAGGAAGATCGAACTCAGCGCAGACAGCGCAGTTGTTTCTGTCGAGTCGAAGATGAAGGGAAAGGTCATAGGGAAGGACGGCACGAACATCGATGCTCTCCGGGCCTTCTTAGAGAGAAACAACAACATCAAGTCTCTTAAGATAATCTAAAGAAGGGGCCGAAGAAGTCGTAGAGCAATACAAATAGAACAGCATATGTAACGAACTTCACTATTTTCTTTGAATGTTTTTTGGATATCCTCTGCGCCACAGCTTCGAACATCAGCCCCCCATCAAGCGGATGCATGGGAAGTATGTTTACCAGTCCTACAGCGAATGAGAGTATCCATATCATTGTAAAGAGCGGCACTACTGTGCTCATCAGGAATTCTGCGTTTACTGTGAAGATAGGCGCATACTGTATTCCTATGGAAGGAGCCCTGTTCAGCTCTCCGACAGCTACATTGTAGTTTCCTTTGTCTGTGGCAATGCTCAATCTCTCCCCAAGTTCTAGCGCTCCTAACTCCTCGTAGAAGTACCCCCTTCCGGCCATGTATTCGTTGTAACTGGTTTGTATTTCGTTCCCGTTGATTCCTGTAATTATCTCCCCAGGCTTCATGCCTGCCAAGGCGGCGGCAGAGCCCTCTTTCACGTCAAGAACCTGTATTCCGGGATCTGTTATAATTGGCCAGAGCACGTATGACAGGAATATCAGTATTGTTGAGGCAATAAGGAAATTTGCAAAGGACCCGGCGGAGAAAATTCTTAGCTTTGCCAGCGTCCCCAGCTTCTTTACCTGCCTGTCTTCAGGCTCGACAAAGGCTCCTGGAAAAATGGCAAGAAGAAACAGGCCAACAGACTTGAGCTTGACCTTCTCCGCTCTCGCTATGACCCCGTGCGAAAACTCATGGCTTATCAGGATTATGCCGAGCGTTATTATCCAGAACCAGAACGGTATCAGTATGTATCCAGGGCCCGCTGACCCTGTTGCAGATATTGTCGGCAGGATAAGCTGCAGACCGGGCTGCTTCACTGCCCCTGTGGCTATGTCAGATGCTAGGAGCGTCAGCAGGTATACTCCCTGAAGCATATAATATAGGCATACAAACACCCCTACCGTATAGAGGAACTTCCAGTACGTTGGCCATGCCTTTGCAAGATCGCTTATTATGTCGCCGAATCTTTTTGTTCTTCTTATGAACAATACGTAATACTTTCTTTCAATATTCTTCCTGTCTTTGTATAGGACATACCCTATGAAGAGCGCAAATGCCAGAACCGATAGCGTATAAAGGTCAATCATGTAAGCTTTTTAGCATACATCGTATATAAATGTTCAGATGATTCCATGGAAGAGCTCTTTTGGGCAGACCAATTAGCGAGACAGATAGTTGCGAGGACAAAAACGGAGAAGAGAATCGCAAACATAAAGTGCCAGCAGACACCTTCCGGCGGAAAGCATATAGGAAATATCAATGATGTGATCAGGGCGTATTTCCCCTACAAGGCTCTTCTTGAGATGGGTGAGAAGTGCACGTTTGTTCATACAACTGACGACAGGGACCCTCTGAAGGATATTCCATACAAGTTAGCGGACCTGAAAGGCAATTGGCATCTTACAAAGGATCTGATGGACATGAAGCCTTATCTTGGCAAACCACTCTGCAGAATTCCTGATCCGTTTAGTTGTTGCAAGTCATGGTCAGTACATTTTACCAAAGTATGGATGGACGGCGTTTATGTATTGGGCATGAGGCCTGAGTTGCATTCTGTTGACGAGCTCTATAAGCAGGGAAAACTCGAGCCTTACATAAGGATGGTCTTTGAGAAAGCTGATACGGCAGGAAAGATAGCTGCGAAATATCAGCAGACAAAGACAGAGAAGTACATACCGTTCGATGCAATATGCCCGAAATGCGGGACTCTTAGCAATATTGATTCCTTTGATTTGAAGAAGAAAACAGTTCATTTCATCTGCGGCGGCAAATCCATAAAGCAAAAGAGGGCTGAGGGGTGCGGAGAGGAGTCAGAGGTTCCATGGTCAGAAGGGAAGCTGCAGTGGAGATTCGAATGGCCCGCTTTATGGGGGATATTCAATACAACTTTCGAACCTATGGGAAAGGACCATTGGGAAGGTTCATGGAAGAGCGGTGTTGATGTTGCCAGACAGATCTTCGGCATAGAACCGCCGATACCATATGTCTATGAGTTCTTCCTTGTGAACGGCGAGAAGATGTCTGCAAGCAAAGGGAATGTCTACATCGTGCAGGACATGTTGAAGATAATGGAGCCTGAGGTGTTCATGTACTTCTACACGAAGAGGCCGACGCGCCAGAGGGATATTGAACTGAAAGAGATATTCAAGCTGGCTGACGAATTCGACAAGCTGGAGGAACAGTTTTTCAGCATAGACTCCATTACAGATGCCAGAGAGAAGGTCAATATCCAGAGATCCTATTTCTTTTCTATGAAAGAGATTCCAAAGAAAAAGCCCCTTAGAATACCATTTGCATTTGCTTCAACTATTGCACAGACAGTTTCCAGTGGCAAAGCGCTTGCAGATTCTATAGAGATTCTTAAATCTACTGGGCATATAGAAGGCAAGCTTTCTTCAGATGAGCAGAAGCAGATCGAAGAGAGGCTGAAGGCGGCGAAGTTCTGGGTAGAGAACTATGCTCCTGAAGAGTACAGGATAGAAGTTGTTGAAGAGCCGTCTAAAGAAATTCTAAGCAGATTAAGCAGCGGCCAGAAGAAAGCAATGAAGCTTCTTGCCTCTGAACTTAATAAGAAATTGACAGAGAAGCAGCTCTACGAGAAGTTCTTTGAGATATCAGAGAAGAGCGGCATAGATGCAAAGGAGCTCTTTGCGGCCGCATACTTGGTTATCTTGGGAAAGGAGAGAGGCCCAAGACTGGCTCCTTTCATAATGGCTTTAGGGAAGGAGAAGGTTGCAAAGATCCTAGAGAAGGTCTAGCGTCCGAATCTTCTGTCTCTTGCTTTGAATTCTTCTACAGCTTTTACAAGGTCTTCTTTCTCTATTTCTGGCCACATCTTGTCCAAGAAGAGCAGTTCTGAATAAGCTCCCTGCCACAAGAGGAAGTTGGAGATTCTCTTCTCTCCACCAGTCCTCATAATAAAATCAGGATAGGGCGTTCCATCTGTATAGAGAGAATGCCTTATTAGTTGTTCGTCTATATCCTCCGGTTTCAGTATCCCTTCGGAAACTTTCTTTGCGATATCCCTCACGCCATCAGTTATTTCCTCCTGTCCGCCATATGCGATCGCAAAGTTGACGTGATAGTCATTATAGTTTTTTGTCGCTTCTTCCGCATCCCTTATCGCCTTCTGCACCCTCTCAGGAAGCATCCAGACCCTTCCCATCACCCTGACTCTTATCTTGTTTTTGTGGGCATCGTGATTAGGATCTGTAATGCTCTTGAATTCTCTTTCAAAGAGATCCATCAAGAAGTCGAATTCCTCTTTTGGCCTCGAGAAGTTCTGTATGGAGAACGAATAAAGCGTGACATATTTTATGTTAAGTTCCTTGCACCATCCCAGGAAATCATACACCTTCTTAGCCCCGTATTCATGCCCCTTCCATGGCTCCTTCATCAGTCGCTTCGCCAGCCTACGATTGCCGTCCATGATTATGGCCACATGCAGAGGGTCTGTCACATTATCACTATAGGAATAGGTGAATAGCTGTATTTAAAATATTATGAACCTATAACATAGCCATGGATAAGAGGATCTTGGCTGCAGCGGGAGTAGTTGTCCTATTGGTTATCTATGCCTATTTCTTCATCCTGAACCCGAGTTTTGTGGCAAAACCGAACATTCCCAAGCCGCCCCTAAGCTCCCCGCAGGAGATTGCTGTGGGGCACGTGAGCTGGCTCCTAAATGAAGTGGGGGCATACAAGCTTCACCCATCCATCACATCCAGCGAACTGCCCGTTATAGAGTCCTATGTCACTGATCTTGACAAAAGATTCACAACAACCATCAATAATAATTATCCCACTACAACAGAGGGCGCTGCGCAGAACCCTGACATAAGGTTTGTGACAGACAGCGCGGGGTTTGCCAGGCTTTATGCCGCTGCAGATATAATTGCCGAGGCGAAGGCCATGAGCAGTGAAAAAATCCTCAGTGTGGAAGTCCTGAAGGACCAGGCATTCTTGGCAGAGAAGGGATATCTGGCTATTTACGATGCAATAAAGTAGTGGTGCGGAGGGAGAGATTTGAACTCTCGAAGACCTTCGTCACCAGGCCCTCAACCTGGCACCATTGACCTGACTAGGCGACCTCCGCTTGCTAATCTCTTCATTTTCCCAATTATTTAAACAACAACATCCGAATTCTTTACATGCAAACCGAAGCTGTACTAGCCAAGCCTATAAGAAAATTCAACAGGACAATAAGCGGCGTTGCACCTGTCACTGTGATAACAAGGCCACAGGACAGCTGCAGATATGGCTGCATATACTGCCCGGTTGAAACCAAGAACGCTCCGAAGAGCTATACAGACAAGTCCCCCCAGGTTCTGAGAGCCCTGCATGCTGGATACGATCCAGCAAAGCAGATAGAGATACGCCTCAAGACCTTTGAGATGATGGGGCATTCCACGGACAAGGTGGAGCTTCTTGTGATGGGAGGAACGTTCGCTGGATACCCCCAGGATTATCAGAATGAGTTCATCAAAGGATGTTATGATGGGCTAAACGGCTTTCCTGCTCCCAGCTTGGAAGAGGCAAAGAAGATCAATGAGACAGCAAAGAACAGGATGGTTGCAATGTGCATAGAGAACAGGCCAGATCTCTGCACAGAGAAGGTTGTCTCAAAGCTGTTGGATTTCGGCGCAACAAGGATCGAGCTAGGGGTTCAGAACCTTGATGATGACATATACAGAATAACCAAACGTGGACATACTGTGGAGGATGTCACCAGAGGCGTGCAGAATCTTAGGGATGCGGGCTTCAAGGTTGGCTTTCATATGATGCTAGGCCTTCCAGGTTCAACCCCCGCCAGAGACCTAGATAACTTCAAAGCTCTCTTCGCAGATCCCCGTTTCAAGCCAGACCAGCTGAAGATCTACCCCACATTTGTAGTAGAGGGCACAGAGCTGGAGAAGCTCTACAAAAGAGGCGAGTACCATCCATATGACAAGGAGACGATGATCGAGTTGATGATAAAGATCAAGCAGCTCATACCGCGATACACAAGGGTGATGAAAATCATGCGGGATATTCCTGCTGACTTCATTGTCTCTTCATGCAAGAACTCCCATCTTAGGGATGAGATACAGCTTAGGATGAGAAACAGGAATCTTCGCTGCGATTGCATAAGATGCAGGGAGGTGGGACATGTCATAAGAAAAGGGGGTCCGTTCAATCCAAGCAAGATAGAGCTCCGCAGAATTGATTATGACGCTTCAGACGGTAAGGAAATATTCCTGAGCTTTGAAGACATGCAGAACAGTGTTCTTGTTGGTTTGCTGAGGCTAAGAATTCCCGGCAAGCCATTCAGGCCGGAGATAACGCCTTCAGCTGCATTGATAAGGGAGATCCATGTCTATGGAACAGAAGTCCCGCTCGGCACTTCAACAAACGACTGGCAGCACAGGGGTTATGGAACGCTTCTGATGAGGGAAGCAGAAAGGATTGCTAAAGAAGAATTCGGGAAGGATAAGATGGTTATAATTTCCGGAGTGGGTGTGAAGAGATATTTCATTGAGAAGTTCGGATACAATTATGATGGTCCTTATGTTTCTAAGCAGCTTTGAGATGCTCTGGATTTGATATGACCTTCTTTACCTTGTTTCCGTCTTTTATCTCAAGAACATAAGCCCTTCCTTTTCTTTCAATGACCTTCCCAGTAAGGCCCTGGAACCTTCTGAAGGGAACTCCTCCGCTGGATCCAGATTCAATATCAATAACAACCTTGGTTCCTATAGGAAACTCCTTCATGAACTGGTTTACAGTCATGCGCGTAGATTTTCTAAACTTCTCCCTTGTCTTCCGATGGGGTCCATGTGATTTCGATACCATAAGCCATAAACAGCTGGGAAGGTATAAAAAGCTTTCCGATTAAACAGTAGATGGCAAAGTTGGCGGTGCCGTCAACTAGATTTTAGGGTTCCACAGCCTTACCTAACAAGTTTGTCTAGAGTTTGTTATTGAACATTTCAATTATAAAAAATATATCTTTAGAAAAGCTCGGCATTCAAGGACTTCAGCTCGGCGATGGCTTTCCTGTCCTCGTCAAATGAGAGCTTTTCCAGCTCGGTGTGATGCAGCCACATGAGCTTGTCTGCTTCGGCGGCCTTTGGCATGCCCTTCCATCCATTGCAGAAAAAATAATTGAGCTCCATATGTTCACTGTTGGACGCGGTATACAACAGCGTGCAGACGAATTGGAAGTCCCTACAGCTGAGGTCGAACTCCTCGCTAAACTCCCTTTTGCAGGCATCAAGGAGCGTTTCGCCGTCCTTTACATGACCGCCGGGTATGGTTACCGCTCCGGGATCAGCCTCCTTGTAAACCTTTCTCTTCTCCACAAGGACCTTCCCATTCTTCAGCAATATAAAACATACTATCTTGCTAGTACTCATAATATGATAGTTATGTATATGGGGTTTTTTAAGCTTTGTCCTTCAATATTTTTTATGGTCGAAGAGGTCCGCACTAAAGTTCTGAACAAGTTCGGAATCAAAAGCAAACCGAAATATATGGAAGTTCCTGGAGGGTTCAACAAGAACTACGGCGTCTTTGTCTCCGAAGGAAGCTTCTTCCTCAAACGAAGAGTCTTTCAATAGTAATTATAAATTTCTTTATCAACTCTGTTAACTACTGTTAAACTCCGCAGCTTCCGCCGCCACTGACCTCGGGTATTAGCCCCATCTCAGAAAGAGGCTTGTGCACATTTTTTGCCCATCCGCTGTAGCTCGAATATTGTGGTCCCACTATCTCCTGTGCATTCTCCCAGTAGCCCTTGCCTTGCGATTTGAAGTAAACTGCTGTTTCAAGATATTGCTGGGGGAACCAGAGAGTATTGACCTGCAAAGCCAATGTGTAGAGCTCCTCTCTGTTGAGACCTTGCGAAGCTCCCAGTTCCAGCAATGCAAGGAGCGCAGCGCCATGGTTGCAGTCAGGGAACCATGTTGGATTGTCGCAGCATGGCCTATACATATTTTTTGCAACCTCCTCCACCAAAGCTTGCTGTTCACTTGTAAGATCGATCAGCTCAACCTTGTTGAAGTAGTTCATGGGGTCTCCCTTGGCAAGGCTCCAACCCCCTGTTGAAGCCAAGTTCGCCACTTTTTCATACTTTGCCATCTCATCGAGTATGGGATTCTTGTTGGCTATGCCAGCCGCCCAGAACAGATTCAGCATTATGTTGGCGTTCTCGTAATTCAGGACAAGCGGCTCATTGCTTGCTTCCGTAAGGAATTTCAGCTTCTCCTCAGCCACTCCTCTCTCAAGATAAAGAGCCTTCATCCTCTCAACATCCATGGTTCCAGAGCTGCCAAGTTTCGGCCCAAGGTCTCCCAATACTATCTTTGTCTGGAAGCCATCTGCAGGAAAGATTTCTTTTTGCGCCTCCGCATACAATTGAGTTGCATCAGATGAAGCGCTTGCCTTGGAGTAGTATGCTGCACCGCCTATGAGAATCACAACCGCTAGCACAATGAGAAGCTTCTTTATCACACTCATGTTCTCTGCGGAGATTTTTATAGTATTTTTGTTCTTCATCATGATCCTCTGAACTTCCTGGTTAGCTTTGCCAACGGCCCTCTTCCCATCCCTCCGGAGACCATCTTCATCATCTTCTTCGCCTGCTCATACTGCTTCAGCAGTTCCCTTACCTCTGTCTCCTGCGTTCCCGAGCCTTTGGCTATCCTCCTTATCCTGGAAGCGTCAATTGTCTCGGGATCATCTCTTTCAGCTTTTGTCATCGACTGGATGATGAATTTCCACTTCTTCATCTTTCCCTCCTCCTTTGATAAATCTATATGTTTTGGCAGCTTCATGCCTCCCAATCCTGGGATGTTCTCAATTATGGAGCTTAGCGATCCCATCTTGCCCATCGCTTCAAGCTGTTCCATGAATTCGTTCATCGTGAACTTCCCGGAGATGATCTTCTCTGCGCTCTCCTTGTTGAAATCAGCTTCCTTGATCTTCTCCAATAGAGATTGCAGGTCTCCGAATCCAAGAAGCCTTGATACGAACCTTTCGGGATCAAATATTTCAATAGCATCCAGCCTTTCGCCAATGCCAATGAACTTCACAGGAGCTCCCGTGACTGCGCAGGCTGTAAGTGCTCCTCCGCCCTTTGCAGTTGCATCAAGCTTTGTTATGAAAACCCCTGTTATTCCCACAAGCTTCTTGAATCCCTCAGCCTGCTCTTTCGCAGCCTGCCCTAAGTCAGCTGGGATTGTCAGCAGGACTTCGTCCGCTTTGATGACCTCTCCCAACTTTCTCAATTCCTCTGCAAGCACAGGGTCAAGCGAGGATCTTCCGGAGGCATCAAAGATTATTACATCATACTTCTTGTCAAACTGCTCCAAACCTTTCTTTGCCACATCAATAGGGTCCTTGCTGTCCTTTGGGGCATAGAATGGAACCTTTATCCATCCTGCAACCTGCTCTACCTGCTGCATTGCTGCTGGCCTATGAACATCACATCCTACAATCGCAACCTTCAGTCCTTTCTTCTGGTAGAACTTTCCAATTTTTCCTATGGAAGTGGTTTTTCCGCTGCCGTATAAGCCAACAAACAAAATCCTCTGCGGCTTTATCTCAACCTCAGGCTTCTTTCCCAAGAAGTTAACAAGTTCTTCATAGACAATCCTGACTATATGCTCCTTAGGAGTCATACCTGCTGGGGGTTTTTCATTCAAAGCACGCTTCTTTATCTTCTCTGTCAGTTCTGTGGCAAGCTTTGCGTTCACATCCCCTGCCATAAGTGTAGTGTGCATCTCCTTGCAGAGCTCCTCTACGGTGCTCTTGTCTAGGTAGCCTGATTTTGTTATCTTGTTTATGATGTTTCTTAGTCCTGAGCTTAGTTTCTCAAGCATAGGAGAAGATTCAGATTAGAAGTTTATAAAAGTCTACTCTAGGATGTTCTCAATGACCTTGGAGGCTTCAAACTGAACCAGGTCATCGTACTTCTCCCCCATTCCCAGGAAGAGTATAGGTTTTTTCAGCGTGTGGGAAGCGCTTATTATGGCTCCGCCCTTGTCATAGACATCCGCTTTCGTTATAACAAGCCCGTCAACAGTGACAGCGTCATTGAACAGCTTACATTGATCGAAGATGTCATTTCCTGTAAGTGCATCCAGAACAAGTATCTTCATATCAGGCTTGTTCACCCTACATACCTTTTTGATCTCCTCCATAAGGTTCACGTTCGTGTGCGACCTTCCAGCCGTATCGCATAATACAACGTCATAGCCGTTTGCTTCGGAGTACTTTATTGCATCAAAAATCACAGCAGCTGGATCTGCGCCGTACTTCTGCTTTATCACAGGTATGCTCAGTCTTCTCCCATGCTCCTCCAGCTGTTCTATGGCAGCAGCCCTCCATGTGTCTCCTGCAGCGAACAGCGGCGAAAGGCCGTTCTTCTTCAGCAGGTGTCCGATCCTCGCGATAGTTGTTGTCTTTCCAGCTCCGTTGAAACCTAGGAAAAGTATTACATAGGGACTCTTGGATCTTGCTAGTTTGAAGAGGTCTGGCGACTCAAAGCTCAGCAGCTCCTTCAGCGAGCTCTCAAAGCTCCTGCTTACCTCATCCTCAAGCTTCCCTCTCCCTATGCTCTTTCCTATAAGGCTCTTCTTCAGATCAGAAACAATCTTCTCAGCAACATCCACAGCCACATCGCTCTCTATCAAAGACAGTTGCAGATCCCACAGAGGACCTTTCAGATCTTCCTCCTTTACTGTCTTCTCTGTTATAGCCTTTTTTATCTTCTCAAGAAAACCTTCCTTCTTTTTCTCCTCCTTCTCGAAGTCAACAACCTCTATATGTGGTATTATTACTTCCTTCTCCTCCCTCTTCTCCTTGAGCTCCTCCTTCAGTTCTGCTTTTTCCTCTTCTATAAGGGTTTCTGTATAGGGAGCTTCTATGGCTTTTTCCAATTCAGGTTTTATTTTGAATCCCGATTCCTCAAGAAGCTGTTTCTTCTCCTCAATCTCCCGCTTCGCCTGCTCTACCCTCTCAACGCTCTCTATCTGCTGGTCTATGTCTTCAATAGTCTCTTCCTTAGAAAAACTCTCCTTTATCTTCTCAATTCCCTTCTTCAGCTTCTCTTTCAGAAAGCCAAACATAGCATCATTTCTTTCTGGAAATCTCTTCCGCTTCTATCTGCAGCTTGGAGAACTGGTCTACAACAGCCTTCTTCTGCTCAAGGACTTCACCCAGAGCCTTCTTCATCTCCTTCTCCCTTTCGTCCAGGTTATCCTTCGCCCCATCAAGTGTCACCTTGACAACAGCCCCCCCGCCGACAGCCATCATTATTTCATTTGAGCTCTCCACAGTGCCTTTAACGAACGCCCCCGCTCCAAGCGGGAGAAATATTTTCGATGTTTTTATGTCCTTTAAGTCGTCCAAACTGCTTCTTGCCCTTGCCAGCTCTTCAACCCTTTCGATTATCATCTGCTGCCTCTCTTCCAAAGACCGCATGCCTGCGTCAAGAAGCTGCATCTGGACTAGTCTGTTGTTGAGCTCTTCCTCTTTGTTCATAATCTCTCCCTGTTGAATATCTCATCGCATCTTCCGATCTCGGCGCCTGTGCTCGCATCGGAGACGACAACGCCTTTGCTATTAACTATAAGCCCGCTCCTTATAAACGGATTGCCGAAACCTACCGTTCCCACATCTGTCCTTACCTTGAGCAGCTTCTCGATATGCATCAGCTCCTCTTCGCTTGCGCCGCTATGGCAGACGCAGCCTATGCTGCTTGCGGCTGCCGCGGAACCTACAATCTCCAAGCCCGCAACTGTGGCCACAGATGCCTCGCATCCAAGCGTGTCCTCTATCTCCTTCTTGTATTTGCCTAGACGCTTCGATATCAGGCATCCCCTGTCGTTGCATAGTATCAGGTTGCCAAGGGCTGTCTCCTTTGATCCTATAACAAGGACGTTCGGAACTATCTTCCTCAGGTTTCTTATTTCGCCCTCTTCCGCCAGCTTTGAAACAATCATGCCGTTCGAATTGCCGCTGGAGAATATCCCGATGAAATCGGAATTTGCAATAGTGGCATGGCTTATCTCCGTGGAAAGCGCTTTCGACATTTCACCGAGGAGCTTCCCATGAACTTGGGTTCCCAGAAGGCAGTAGGAGTCAGTTGCAAATCCGTAAAGCCCGATGTTTTTGTCGCCGAAGAAATCGGCTTTCATGAATCTGAAAGACATGAGTGTAAATGGCAAAGAGCAGTTTAAAAGCTTATCTAAATATTTCTTTTGTATATTCTGCTTCTATGATCAAGAACTTGGATTTTCAATTCTTTATTTTTGAAATCTATGTCAATAAGCGCTCTATATTCACCCATTCTTAGTTTGTAGTGACTTTCTCCTTCAAAGTGCTCAAGAAAGCGAAACGGATCCTCTTTCAATTCTCTTAACTTGCTCTTTATTCTTTCTTGAAGGTGGCTTTCAAGATTTTCTATAAATTTAGAAACCTTCGGATGGAGAAGTATATTCCACATATATTTCTTGGGTTTTTGGCATATTTATTGTTTTTTATTAATAAAAATTATTCAACTCTTACATATTCATCTGAAGGGGTTTTCCTTGCTTCTTCTAGGCGTCTCTTAGCTTCGTCAGTTAACTCTCCCTCTTCAGATAGTATATGCTTTATCACGGCAACATCCTTCTTTAATACAACTATATCCCTGTGCAAATGTTCCACGCTCAATTCTGCCATATATAGATTTATTTTCCCAAAGCTTATAAAGGTGTCTTTTGGATAATTCAGAATGTCTGTCTAAAAATAGATTTTAGGCGGATTTCTCCTGCTTAAGACCCTCGCCAGCTTTCTCTTCCTTCTTCTCGACTTCTATGCCTTGTTCTTTTTCGAGTTTCTGCTGTGTTGTAAGCTGTTTCATCATCTTTCTCTTTTCCTTGATCTTTTCATCTTTCTTCTTGTCCTTCTCCCCCTTCTTCTCCTTCTGCTCCTTGGAGGGGGTCTTTATCTCAACGCCAATGAGTTCGGAGAAGATGACATCTCCATCCTTTATAGCATGAACCCTAACTCTGCGGGGCGGCTTCTGTATTCCTCTTGCCCATATAGCCTCGTTGATGGATTTTCCTACAGAAACATCCTCAGCTTTCATGTGCTTTGTCAAGAATGTCCTTACAGCAGTTATGGCCCTCTTCGCTCTCTTCAGCCTGCTCCCCTCAAAAACATGTCTCAACGGTATTGTGAAAACTTTTTCCTCCATGTTTACACCTTCAGTCTTCCTCTTCTCCAGTGCTTCGTTTCGTGAACCCTTATCCTCCTTGACCTTGCCCTCTTCCCGAATTTCCTTATGTCAGCCCACCTGGGCGCTGCCTTGATCTTTGCCCTGGCTATCAGCCTTATTTTCCTTCCCAAAACTTTTGTTGATCCCATTATATACGCCTTATGCTTGTTTTTCTTCCCGAGGTCAGGACAGAGAGTATCTGCTTCAATTTCTCGTCTGTTATTGTCTCCTTCAGCTGTCCGCTCTGGTAAAGCTGTATCAGGTACATCTCGAGCTGCGGGACAATCGGGTTGTTCACAGCTCTCAGCCTCCCCAGCCGCTCAACGGCTTCCTTTGAAAGTATCTTTCCGAGGATGACCTTTTTTAATCTCTCCAGCTCCATCTGTTCTGCTACTGAGCTTTCCATGTGCTCGCCCTGTCAACAGCGCTCTGTCCTTTCGCTGTTATTACCCTTCCCTTCCTTGGTTTATCCACCTTGGTGACAAGTCCTTCCTTTTCAAGCTGCTGGAGCATTAAACGTATGATCTTCCCCCCCGCTTTCATATGATGCGCAGGCCTTACCCCCCTTCTCCTTTTTGAACCGTAAACAGTCCTCAGCCTCTGCACCCCAAGGGGTCCATTAAGGTAGATTTTTCTCAGAATAGCCGCGCCTCTCAGGTACCACCAGTCTAATTGCTGGGGCGGCCTCTCTGCGGAAACCCCTGTCTTCACGAATTTGCTCCATTCCGGAGGCTTTATTTCCCCCTTTTTCTTCAGCTCTTCCGCCAGTCTTTTAATTGCGGAAGACGGCTCCGCGTCTTTAACTGACATGACACCTCTATATCCAGCGAGGCTTAAAAGCTTTTTGGTTTGCTCTTTTTCTTGCATTTGCACTTGGAGAGTAGGTTGAAGCATCTTTTGCAGAGAGAGCTTTCCACCTCTCCGGGGATCGGTATGTTGTATCTCTTGCAGAACAGTCCTATCAGTTCGGTGTATCTCTCCCTCTTCTCCGGCATTTTGGCTGTCTGGGAAAGAAGTATGTTTATTCTTTCCTTTGCTATCTGCCTCCTCTCCCCTTTCATCTTGTAGAATCTCTCTCTCCTCAAAAAATCACATGGTGCGCCAGCCGAGATTTGAACTCGGGTCGCGAACTGTTTGCTGCGAATTGGCAAGCTCGTATCCTGCCGCTAGACTACTGGCGCTTGCTCATATTGAATTGGAGAAAGTTAAAAAGCTTATATATCGGAAATCTAATCTAATTATGAAACCAGCGATATCCGTTGTCATACCCACGCTTAACGAGGGAAAGTTTATCGAATATACCCTTGCTTCTGCCAGAAACCAGGACTTCGAAAAGAAGTATGAGATTATAGTCTCAGATAGCAGCAGCAAGGACAATACTGCCAGAATTGCAAGGAAGCATGCTGACAGAGTCATTGTGACTAAGAAGATGGGCGTTTCTGCTGGTCGCAATGCAGGGGCTGCAGCAGCGAAGGGAGATCTGCTCTTATTTCTTGATGCAGACACCGTGCTTTTGCCAAATGTTCTGAGCGAGGTCTATGATTATTTCCAAAAGCATAGGCGAGTCATAGGGCTCAATGTCCCCCTGCTTTGCGACAGCTACCAGAAAAACATTCTGTATTTGGCTTCTACATATGTTTACAGGGCGCTGAAAAGAGCTAAGCTCCAGCCCATCTATGCTGTCTGCTTCGCCTGCAAGCGCAATGCATTCTTTGAAGCAGGGGGCTTTCCTGAGAATCTTAAAGTTGCAGAAGATATTCACCTTGGGCAGAGACTAAAGAAGCTGGGCAGAATAGACTACCTGAAGAGCACCTTTGCCATAACTTCTTCCAGAAGGCTTCAGAAATGGAATTTGCTGAAACAGTTAAACGCATGGCCGCTGGGATATCTGTACATAAAATATCTTAAGCTCCAGCCAGCGTATCCCCCCATAAGAAGCGCCAAGAAATAGTCTAGTGAAGGTTATTGGCTATGGCCCTTGCAAGCTGTTCCGCTTCCTGAGGGCTGGAGTATTTGGTTGTTTTATGTTCGCTGTCTCCGTTGTATCTAGGAACAATGTGAAAATGAACATGATCAACAACCTGCCCAGCCGCCCTTCCATTTCTCTGCTCAATCTTAATTCCTTCTGGCTTTGTTGCCCTGTAAACCCCCTTTGCTATGCTTTGAATAAGAATACCCATGTTTTGCAGCTCCTGCTGGTTCAGCTCAAAGAGCGTTGCGGCATGTCTCTTCGTTATTAGCAGTGTGTGCCCCTTATTCACGGGATTTATGTCCAGAAATGCAAAAAATTGGCTGTCTTCGTACACCTTTGCTGAAGGTATCTTCCCCCCTGCTATCATGCAAAAAACGCATTGGTCCGCCATGCATATAATTTAATGCAACCATTTAAATCATTTCATGTTAGAGGGTTTTACCATTATGCCCCCCTCTTTGCTGATGCAGGCTGGTACTATGTCTATGTTGTTTTCTTCCGTGGCCAGCTCTATCTCCCTTACGCCTGCTATCAGCGCTGTGTAGTAGACATTTGGGCACAGGAGCAGCGCTGCCCTTCCCAAGCGCCTGTATGCATTCAGGCAGAATGAGGAAAGCCTGTCCAATTCGAGCCTTTCCAGCTTGCTTAGTTCATGAATTATTTTCCCTATGCCTATCAGGTCCTCCCAGAAAAAGAGCGGACCCAATCTTCTGTATGTGCATGCTACGAAGTTGACAGAACCATATCTCTTCAGCACCTTTGCAAGCGCCTTTGCGTTGCAGAAAGTTCCTATGAAGACAGTTTTGCCGCCTCCATAAGAGCTCAAAACTCTTGCAAGGTTGTCAGAATAGAAAACCGCTTCCCTCCCCTTTACATTCCTTTCAGTGATCTCCCTCGGCGAATTCGCAATGTCCAGGCCTCTTACCTTCATGCCATGCTTCTCCCCTATCCTGAGGTATTTTCCTTTTGGCGTGCTCAAAGCGCTTCCCAGATCCTTCACAAGCCTGAAGCTCTTTACACCGCCCTTCAGTCCGTAGCAGATGGTTGCGCTCGCCCTCAGCACATCAACCGCAACAAAGGAGTCTGCCTTCTTGAAATTACCTACAGATGTAGTTATGTCCATTTTATTACTGATCTATCTGTGTTTAAATAGAAAATGAGCCAAAATAATCAACTGAAGGAAAGAGCGCTATGAACATCATGGATTATGTCATCAGGGACATTCACAAGGTTAGCATAGTTAGAAACTTCTTTCAGTTTTTCATAGGACTAAGTCTTTTCATAGCTACAGGCGTTCCTGCAGACTATCTTCTTATAGCAATTGCCTCCCTAGGATTTCTCCTGGCTTATCAGTCTGCATACAGCCTGAACGACATACAGGACCTCAAGGAAGACTCGCAGGATCCTGTAAAGAAGGCGACAAAGCCGCTGGCAAGAGGGGATATCAGCGTTCAGGAGCAGTCTGCAAGGATGTTCCTTTATCTCCTGTTGGGGCTCTCCATGAGCTTCTTGGTCAATATCGCATTCGCCTCTCTTGTTGTATTGTGCGTCTTCTTGAACTTCCTCCATTCCTACAGGCCGCTGGGCCTTAAGTATTCTCTTCTTGGACTCGTCAACCTCTTCTTCATAGAATCCATCAAATTCTCTGCGGGATGGTTTGTGCTGGGAGGCAGTCTTCTGGATATCCCATACTTTATGGTATTTTTCATGTCATCTGCCTATACGCTTTCCTATTTTGTTTACAAGAAGAATATAGATTTGGACAGTCTTAGGAAAAAGAGGTCAGTTCTGTTATTTGCGTCTGCTGTGGTGTTTTACCTTGTTTCGTTGTATTCATACAAGCTGTACAGGCTGCCCCTGATAGGTGTTTCCCTGGTATTCCTCTTTCCCTTGCTAATGATGCGCACTAAAGACTTCTATGGCAAGCTTAAGGGCGGAATAGTCTTTGTTATACTCATATTTGTATTCTTTAATCTGCTACTGCTTCTGTCGCCAGTTGAGCCGTTCCGTTCTGCAAACATGTACCTAGCATCCCTTTTTTAATGATAACCCTATTCAGAATATTTATAAAGACTAATAGTGAAGTCTAGTAGTGTTGGTATATGAGACCTATTGATGATGACATATGGAATGTTGACATAGGCAACAGTGCAAATAGGGTCGGATGGGATTGGTGGTGGTGGCTATTTTTCATTCCTGGAAAGACCCCGGAGAAATCCGAACAGCTTATGATTCTCTGGTCTACAAAGGAGTGCGAGAAGATATTCGTTAATGACTACCTCTGGAGAAGGAAGGGTCTGCAGAGAGACGGAAAAGCCTTCAAGTTTGGCGGAATGGTCGCTGCATGGTATTTCGACGGGGAAAAGATGATAATGCCTATGATCCTGGAGGATTCTGACCTGTATCTGGATAAAAACATCATAACGAATCTGGACAGGAGCATCTTCTTCAAAGGCGGGAAAAACAGCTCTGTGGCGATAAATAATGGAAAGACAAAGTTCCGTTTCAACATCAAGGACTGGACAGACTTCATGTCAGAGGGGCGCCGGAAGGCTGACAAATATATTGGGAGGTTTGGCTATGATGTCTTTAAGATATATGGGACAAAGTTCGAGGGGGAGATAGTGGAAGGCAACAAAAAAAGGAAGGTAAGTGGCACCGCGCATTTCCAGAAGGTCAGGATGAAGGTGCCTTCTATGCCATGGTATTGGGGGATGTTCCATTCTTCCAATGGGTCTTACATAGAGTATTTTGTCCCGTACATAGGCATCCCATGTTTTCGCAGAACTGACAAGGAGGAGAGCTTCTTTAACAGGGGGGGCATCCCTATTTACGGCACACTGAAGTTTTTTTACGAGCCCGACAAGGAGTGCTATACCTTTTCAAAGGTCTCTGTCAAGAAAACAGTCGAGAACGGCCTTCCATTGTTTACGGTTGTTGCCAAGGAGAAAAACAGAACGCTGCGCATGAAATTGAGGGCATATAGCAGAGCCCTATGGGACTTCAAACAGCCGCTCCTGGCCAGTTTCAATACAAAGTTATTCTACAACGAGTACCCGACTGTTCTGGAGGAGTTCGAGCTTAGGGACGGGGACAAAGTCATATCCAAGGAGAAGCTCGGCAGTGTGGTTGGCAACACGGAGCATACATGGGGACTGCTGTTCTGAAGAATGATTGGTGGGGTTGGCAGGATTTGAACCTGCATCAGCGGTTTTCTCTTTCATAGCAGAGAGCTCAATTCTCCAAAATGTATTTGGAGACCGCCGTTTGCTATGTCTTATTCAGACATCTTAGCCTGATTGGACGACAACCCCATGGAGCCTCAGGAGAGATTCGAACTCCCGACCTGCCGCTCACTCGGTAACCTTACAAGGTTCGGCTCGCTTGTGCGATCGGCCGCTCTACCGGACTGAGCCACTGAGGCATAACTATCATAATGCTGGGTAGCTTTTAAAACTATTACGCTTTCCTTTTCCAGCTGCCTGTTTCTGAGAAATAGCCTTCGTATTCAGGGTTCTTTGAAAGTTTCATCTTCAGATAATTCGCTATGTAATATCTGAAGCATAATCTGTAAAAACCTTTTGCAAACCTTCTGGAAGAAACTGGCAGTGTTAATTCTCTGGTGAAGTTCACTTTCTTTCTCCTAAGCTGCCTGCTCATGTTATAGTCCTCCATGAAGCGAATTCCGAACTTGTATCTCTTCAGTACATCTCTTTTGAATGCCATGTTTGCCCCCCATATGTTGTTATATCCGAACTTCGAAAGAAACCTTGGGAACAGATCTGCCCATATGCGGAAGTTCTTCCTCATCAGATAGCTTCCATCATAGCAGCTAAGCGGGCCCGATATGGCATCATA
>DATDXV010000013.1:0-32644 GCA_035289205.1 archaeon | reverse complement strand
TGCCCCACTCCAACCTCCTAAAGTCTATGTGGTCTTTCTCAAGGTTCAGCTGGTTGATTATCTTCTCTGATGTCTCCGGTATGAAGGGATAGAGCAGTATGGAAAGGAACCTCAGGCACTCTAGAAGGCAGTAGAGTATTTCATGCGCTTCCTCCTTTTCCAATTCCCATGGCTTCTTTTCGTTTATCAGTTTGTTGGCTTCGCCGATAAGCTTCAGTATTTCATTTATTGCCAGATGGAACTGGTAGTTGTTTATATGCTCTTCAACAGACTTTACCGTTAGCAGAGCGGTATCTGCTAGATGTTTGTAAGAAACCTCAGGGATCCTTCCCGAGCATTTCTTCTCTGCCAATACTAAAACTCTATTGACGAGGTTGCCTAAGCTGTCAGCTAGCTCTGAATTGTGCTTTTCTACTAGAGCCTTCTCTGAGAAATCGCCATCCTCTCCGAATGAAATTTCTTTTAGTAGATAGAATCTTAGGCTGTCTATTCCGTATTTCTTCGCGATCTTCAGAGGATCTACTACGTTTCCCAAGCTTTTGCTCATTTTCTGCCCCTCTACTGTGAGAAATCCATGTGCAACAATCTGCTTTGGTAGTTTGTAACCTGTACTGAGAAGCATCGCTGGCCACTGGATGGCATGAAAGCGGAGTATATCTTTAGCTAGCAAGTGCGTTGCTGGCCAATAATCCTCGTGCGAGAGATAGTTGATAAGTGCGTCAAACCAGACCCAATATTTCTGATTCTTGTCTAGAGGAAATTCTATCCCCCATTCCAATCCAGGCCTGGAGATGCTTATGTCCTTCAGACCATTTTCTATGAAGCTTACGACTTCATTCCTTCTAGATTCAGGGTAGATAAAACTGGGATCCTTTTTGATATAATCTAGTAGTTTGTCTCCGTATTTAGACAATCTGAAGAAGTAATTCTTTTCCTGTATTACCTTCGGCTTTGTCTTATGGAATTGACATAATCCGTTGCTAAGATCCTTTTCTGTATAAAACGTTTCGCATCCTTCGCAATATAAGCCTGAGTATTCTCCAAGATATATGTCACCCTTCGCATTTGCTTTGGCGAAGAACTCTAGAACCTTCTTCTTGTGTCTCTCTTCTGTTGTCCTTATGAAGTCGTCAAATGATAAACCCAAGGCTTTCCATGTTTTCAGCCATTCTTTAGCCATATCATCCGCATATTTCTGTATGTCTTTGTAGCCTTTTTTCTTAGCAGCTTGGACTGTTTTGTCTGCATTCTCATCCAGACCTGTAAGAAATATGACATCGTTTCCCCTGTATCTATGCCATCTTGCCAGAACATCTGCAACCAGAGTAGTGTAGAAACTCCCGATATGCGGTAAGTCATTGATGTAATAAATCGGAGTCGTTATGTAAATCTTAGCTACAACAATCACCCTTTATTTTTCTTGTTCCCAGACCTTTTTAAGATGTTGTTTCTAGCATTTATAAGATCATTATATCTTTTTCTATGTCTTAATAGCGGTT
The DNA here is from genome assembly GCA_035289205.1 of archaeon. GTDB lineage: Archaea > Aenigmatarchaeota > Aenigmatarchaeia > Aenigmatarchaeales > DATDXV01 > DATDXV01. The sequence continues at coordinate 31,145 of DATDXV010000013.1, read as the reverse complement.
CTAAGAGGTTTAAGAGATAAAACAAATCCTTTTTCCTATTTACAGATACTCTATAAAAATCTCCATTATGTTTTCTATTTCCATGCATGCCGCGTTTAGTTTCTAGGCGCATCTTAGTGTCGATTTTCATAAATCGTAATTTATTGCGTATAGAGCATAAGATGCCTTTATCGTAGGAGCCTATCCTATATCTCGCTTTTTCATCATAAATTCCTATGTTGCCTTCTGCGTCTGTATAACCTGCAAGAAAACTAAGGAAATATTTATTTCTAGATAGGATCCAATTAGGTATCCTTTTAGGTTTTTTAATTAGAAATGAAAAAGATTTATCTAGACCACATTCCACATAAAATAATTTGCCACACCTACCTGCATTAAAATGACCGTAGGAGCCGAAAACCTCTCTTATTAAATCTACCTGAGCTTGTTTTGTAGTGCTACAATTTACCCTTATTAGACTACCTCGCTTTCTAGCATGCAAATCTCCCGCTCTAAATCCTATCATGTATGCTTTTAGTTCTTTGTTGTCGTTGAATTCCCTTTTGAGGAATTTTGTGTTGGCTGTGCTTGCATCTTTGCACTTTATCCCTAGTTTTTTCATTCTTTCCCAGATGGATACTGCATTGTGGTTAGTCCTGGCGGCTATCTTAGATAGAGATAGCTCTTTGCGATAATAGAGTTCTATCAAATCTTTCTTGGATAATCTTACTAGATTCTTTTTCCTGGTTTTTATATCGTATTCCCTTAATCTGTAATAAACAGTACTCGGCCATACATCTAAAATCTCCGCTATCTTTGCAGTAGATAAGTGTCCTTTTTGATAGAGTTTTCTCAAGATATCTTTCGATATCTTTATTTTGTCTTTAGGATGCCTAATAACTATTCCTAATTCTTTAAGTCTACGTATTATCACTCCACTATCGCAATTGTGCATCTTAGCTATTCTATATGATGACAGTTTTTTCTTTAGATAGAGATGGCGAAGTTTCTTTGTATCTATCTGTAGTTTTTTGACCATCCTATACTTATTTGGTTTCTACATCTTAAATTCGATTCACCCCCCTGAGTGGTAATTTTGCATACCTCTGTTTCCTGTGGAATTCTTTTTATAACAATAAAGCTCATACTATCTTCATGATGCGATACACACACCTTGTTTTTGCCCTGCTTCTTTTCCTTACGCTGAACCTCATCTTTCAGTATCCCCTCTATCTTGCAATATTCACTTTAATCGGAGCTCTTGTCCCGGACATTGACATTAAGACAAGAGGACTCCACAGGAAGCTCATGCACAATATTTGGGTATTGATGATCATTCTTGCAATACTCTTCAGGTTAGGGCTTGCAGACCAGAAGGTTGCAATCCTGTTCAGCATAGGATTCCTATCGCACCTGATAACTGATGCGATGACAATCAAGGGCATCCAGCCTTTGTGGCCAATAAAGTGGCCACACTTCCGCGGAGACATTACAACCGGCGGGCTGAAGGAGTATTTCATACTTATTGCTCTCTTTGTTATAGCTGTTTTTGTTGCATCAAAAGCCTAGGACTCCGAAGAACTGGAGTGCCAAAGCTAGAATGACAACAAGCACGACAATGTGCAGAATATTCTTGAGAATCTTGAAACCTATGATAGCTATTATTATAAGCAGAACTATGCTCATGAATCCGTCAAGCAGGGCCATGATTATTTACTGTTCCGGGGGTTTATATCCTTGGAATACCTCGGACAGACTGCAAGGATCTTTCTCCCCTCTTCTGTCAGCCTGTACATCTTGAAATAATCATCATATTCTATTAGCTTGTCGTCGTTCTTGAGCCTTTCAATCTGGCCCCCAATACCCAGTCTCCCACCTACATATTTTGTTATGTTGTGCGCCCTTCTTCCGCGCTCCTTTAACGATTCCAGTATACCTACGTAAACGTTATCCGCATAATCTGGTTCAAGCACTATCATCTCTCCCGCCCTGACCCTCTCGACAAGTTCAATGAACCTCTCCCTATCGGATCTCTTCGGTTTCACAGGCTCTCGGTTTTTGCCGGATTCTATTATCTCCTCAACAGCAAAGATAGACAGGTTTGTTATTCCCCTTATCTCGGAGTTTGAGTATTCTAAATTATGGAGCCCCATAACCAACCTGACATCTCTTCCTGTGTAGTGTAGCCTTCCATTCCTGCGCTTCAGTGCTGTCATAATCTGATTAAAACCGCAAACCTTTTAAATACTGTCAAACCAGATGATAGCTATGCAGAAGGCAAGAATAAAGCTAAGCAGTCCTGATCCCCTGAAGCTCGACTCCGTGTGCAATGAGCTCAAGGATATATCAGAGAAGTTCGGAATAGTCATGAGAGGACCAATTCCCCTGCCTACGAAGAAGCTGAAGGTAACAACAATGAAAACACCTTGCGGCGATGGGACCGGGCATGGCAACGCAAGCTGGGACAGATGGGAGATGAGGATTCACAAAAGGATTGTTGACATTTCTGCCAACGAGCGTGCATTAAGACAGATAACAAGGGTTCAGATACCGGATGGCGTTCACATAAGTATTTCCCTGAAAGAAGATAAGACAAGCGCCTAAGACAAGAAGTCTTCTGCCCAAACATCGTAGTAATGCTTTACCTCACCACTGATCTTCTTTGCCGCAAGCTTTCGTTGTTCATCCCAGATATCCCTTATCTCCGATCTTAGCTGGCCTTTCAGAGGCATGTTCAGCGGGAACTCTGGAGACTTCCATTTCTGCTGCTGCAGAGTGCATTGCGAATGGGTGCATTACAATATCTATTGTTGCTGTAGGCTCCAGCCCCATGTCTATACCATAGACTATCTGCATTACAGAAGAGACATAATGACTGTCAATCTCATTTGGATCATTTTCTGTCGTGTTTTCTACTTCGCGCAGACCGTTATCTTTCATCAGTTCTCTGACACGGTCTACTCTGACTTGTGGAGAAAGAGAGAACAGCCTATCATCCCCTGCGAATCTTTTTGCTCATTCCACTTGCTGCCTTGCATAATCCTCATTCAGCTCCTCAGAATGGTCTTGCATATACTTCCTGAATTCATCCATATTCTCTGCTCCGATATGCCTCTTGTACTCTTGAGCCATTCTGGCTCTCTCAGGATCCATGATTCAATTTGCAACATAATCTTTATATTCGCATGGAAATGCGCTTAAATCCTTTTGCATCCATCTAACTTCTATGAGCATTTACCCCTTAGTAAACGTCATGAAGCCTAGAAGGATTGCACCTATAGAAAAATTCACAGAATACTTGGCTGCAACACATCACCACGCTGCAATGTTCTATGATGGAATATATTTCCAGACACAGCAGCAGCCGATGCCTCATATGGTTGGGAACAGGCCGCATGATGTGTTTACAGTATTCCCTTCATACTGCCCTGATGGGAATCGCTACGAATACCTTGGCCTTGGTTCAATGACAAAGGATGTGAGGCTCACTCCCAAAGGACAGAAGTTCCAGAGCGATGGATCGGATCAGGTAATCACAGTGTTCGAGATCACTGAACATGACATTGATGCGGTAGACAAGCTGGTTATAGAAAGGATTAGAGAAAGAGAGGAAGAGGAGAGAATTAAGGGATTTAAAGACGAATCCCCGGCTACCAAGGTTTGATTATTATGTCTAGCGGACCTTTGGATTACAAGGTTCTAGCAAACCAGATGGAGAGGGACAGAGGTCGATTCTTCCGCGTATCAGATGATCCAATGGATCCTATTCACGGTCCGCATGTTAATGTTTGGAGCGTCTATGTTCTTGAAAAAGAGGCACTAAAAAGCTCTTATGTGATGAGTCTTCCGTTCAGCAGGGAGGAGATAGAGGAATCGAAGAGCTGGGGGAGGGTTGCAGTAAAAGGCCAGCCTGTGTACTGGGAGCTGGATCCGAGCGTTCCTGTTGAAAAGATAGAGGGCAGGAGGGTAAAATATCCTCCCAAGGGACTCAGGTCAGAGAAGCCATGGAAGGAGTGGTATGAACAGGCGGTTATGACAAGAATTCACCAGGCTGCTCACAATGTTCCAGAGATAGAAACAGTTTACAAAGGGAAGAGTGAAAAACAGGTGAGGGATATTCTGAAGCAGAAGCTTACTCCAAGGGGACGCGGCGATAGGACGCAGCTCTCTTCAGGTCAGGTCCATTCCCCGAAGTTTGACGATGAGAATGGAGTCAAGTTCTGGATCGGAACTGATACTGGGTATGGAATCAAGAAAACATCTTGGAAGCCTCAGGCTCTTCTTGTTGATGACTGGGACAAGAGCCTGAAGACAAATGGAAGATACCAGCTGAGGGACTATATGAAAAATTACTATCCTTCTGCGACTGTATTCGGAAAACTGATAAGGGACGAGACTGGAAGTGAAACAGACTTTGTTCTGAAGCCGGACTCTTTCCGCGCTGGATGGGGTTCGCATGGGATAGATGGATGGTTCGGGAAGGAAGGCTTCTTCTTGGGTGTAACACCAGATTGAATAGCTTAAATTCTTTTCTTACTCACTAACTTAATGGTTCTGGAACTTAGAGTGAAGAGACTGAAAGCAAAGGGATTCAAAGCCGCTGAACCAAGGTTTGTGGATGATGCATGCAGCAAGGCGCTTTCTGCTATGCGCGAGCAGAGGGTAAGGACATTTGACGCTATCAATCAGGAGGAGACGGACGGGACCAAATATCTCAGATCAATAAGGGAATTCACACCGATTATAAGCAGGGATGGCTTCTGCGTTGACTATGATGAGATTGTTAGTGACCATCTCAGGCAGAATCGAAATGATATATGGCCTACGCTTTTCTTTAACCCTCGCAAAGTTGAGCTATACGAGAAGAACGACTGGAAGGTTTCGCAGGGTTACGGAGTTCCTTCTGGCGTTGCAATAGTATTCACTGATGGCTGCTTTGGTCCAAGGGAGGGCGTTGTCATGCATGAGCTAAGCCATATGTATCTTGAGATGAGGCATTGCCTGGATGAGGGCTGTGTTATGAATGAGAGATCGGGAAAATCTCTCAGATATTGCAATGACTGCTTGGATGGTCTGCCTCTCTACGAGAGAATGCCAGTCGCAGAAGCTTCCACATAAATTCTTTTTAAATTACACCAACTTAGTTCTGTATAAGCGAAGGTCGCATAACTCGGCAGTGCGCCAGCCTGGAAAGCTGGTTCCCGCAAGGGATTAGGGGTTCAAATCCCCTCCTTCGCGCCATTTCACAAACTTCTGCAGAAAGTTAACCCCCTACGCTTAATGTCGTATTATAAGTACGCATATAAATAGAGGTTTCACTCACTGTAATGAGATAAAATGTTTCAGCAATCTATAGCGAGCTACAGGGAGCTACCCATTGAAGAGGAAATTCCTGTTATTAATTATAAAAAAGCTGTTGATGAACTAAGGGATCTGTTTGCTGCATCTCCAGACCAAGCTATCGGTCAGATAGAGCCTACAGCTGAACTGCTTAAAAGCAAGAGAGGGGGATGGGGCGACGGGACTGTTGCAAGGCCTGTTTATGATGTCATAGGTGGTGCATATCCTGCATTGAGCAGGGAGCAGAAGGACAGAGCAGCTCTGGCAGCTGTAAGCGTTATGGATCATACAGACAATATCCATGTCCAGTGGCATGTCACGCCATATATTAGAAACCCCCAGTTTGTTGTTGATGTTGCCTTGATGAGGCCATACTACTATCCAGACTCAGGGGAAACCAAGGGGATCGCCCAGAACTATCCAAGGTTCCATATGGTCAGGAGCGAGCTTATTGATGATGCTGGAAAATTCATACCGGAGAAAGTTGATAGCGATTTTGTTGTTGGCTACGGTCTTCTGAGATCCGACTTTCTGGACTGCGGGGAGGAGTTTGCAAGGGTTGCAGACCCGCAATTTCTTAACGGATTGATGAAGGGCATTGTTGCATGGAGATTCGGAAGGAGTCCTGGACAGGAGGAGCTGAGCAGTGAAAGTATAGAGAAGAAGACAAAGAGGTTGAAGCATCTGCTTCCCAAATCAGTGCATGACAGGATCGAGCCTCTCAGGGTTGAAGCAGACTGGATTGATGCTGACAGATACAAGGAATATTGGTAATATAAAGTTTAGTCTTGAATTATCCGCATGGCGAAGCTTGATCTTTCTGGTGTTTTGGACAAGTTCAGGACAGAGACAGCCATACTAAAACTGATGGAATACGCTGACAGGGCGATGAGAGGAATCAACGGCGGAGACTGGAATGTTTTTCATAATTATATAGACCGCTACGGCGTAGAAGAGAGCAATGGGACAAGATATATAGGGACTCCGAACAAGCTTTCACCACATTATACAGACAAGTTCTTTTCTGGACCTCTCAGCAGGGAGGAGAAATTCAGCATGCAGCTTTTCATAACACCTCTAACACCAGCGAACCAGGCAGAATACCTGTATGACAACGCGCTCAAGATCGTGGCAGAGGACAGGGACTTCTTCAGCCCTGCGAGCATACTTGGTTCTGAAGAGGCAGAGCTTGTCAGGATAATAAAGGAGAAGCTGGGTTCGAGACATCCGGAGAGCGTTGTTAGGAGCTGGAAGAGGCATGCTCAGGTATTTCTGGAGAAGTATGATGGAAATCCCGGAAAAATGTTTGAGAGGGGGATGCATCCCAACGAAGCCTTCGAGAGGATTATGGAGTTTGATGAATACGGCAGGAAGAACGCTGCGCTGTTTCTGGGGGACCAGCTTGTTAGCGGTATTTATGATCCTGGCGAGAACAGGAGATTCATACCAATACCTCCTGACATCCATGTGATGAGGTTTGTGATCAAATCTTCGACAGAAAAGCCAAAGGAGACTGCAGCCAAGCTTCACCTTACGCATGGGGACAAGCTTGCGGACGCGACGCAGAGATACTTGATGGAGATAACAGCTGAAAGGCCTAGTTTGAATCCTGTCCTTGTTGATGATGTTGTTTGGACATGGACACGCGAAAAGTGCGCCAGAGCCCCAAATCCAGACTGCGGCAACTGTCCTGGAAACCCATACCATAGCGATCTCAGCGTCTTTAATGAACTGCATCCCGAAGGGCACAAGAGAGAAGGCCTAAGAACAGGGAAGGTTGCTGTTGTCTACAGGAGAAAGAGAAAAGAACTAAGCAGGCTGCATGATTTCCATGTGTCGGAATAACCTTTAAATACCTTCATCTGTCATTTCTGAATGGAAAGGTTTCGTGTAACGTGTTCTGAGTCAGCGGAAAGGGAAAACAAGACTTAAATAGGTTCAAAAAAGCATATAGGCTGACGATTATGCCACAACGTAGACGACCAAGAAAGGGAAGTATGGGATTCTGGCCAAGAGTTCGAGCTAGCCGAATCTATCCTGTTATATCAACATGGCCAAACTCATCCGAGACAAAGCCTCTGGGCTTCGCTGGCTATAAGGCTGGGATGACAAGGATCATGCTTGTTGATACAAATCCTAATTCAAAGACAAAAGGCCAGCAGGTCATGACCGCTGCCACAGTCCTTGAGTGCCCCCCTCTTTCTGTTTTCGGCTTTCGCTGCTACAAAAAACGAAACTTCGCTTCTATTTCTTCTGTTGATGTGCTTGCTGAAAAGATAGAGAAAAATCTTTCCAGAAAGATAGCTCTTCCCAAGGCTGCAAAGACTGCGGAGCAGATGAAGAAGCTGGATGGAGCCAAGATAGATTATGTTTCACTATTGTGCCATACAAATCCCAACTTCAAGAAGAAGCCTGAGATTTTTGAGATGAGGCTCGGAGGTCCTGCTGACAAGCAGATCGAGCATGCAAAACAATTATTGGGAAAGCAGTTTAGTATTTCTGATGTTTTCAAGGAAGGGGAATTTGTTGATGTTTCCGCTGTTACAAAGGGCAAAGGGTTCGAAGGTCCTGTTGTCAGGCACGGAGTAAAGATTATGCGGCCGAAGGCGCAGCAGATGCAAAGACATACAGGTTCCCTAGGCCAGACAGAGCCAGGAAAAGTCAGGCACACAGTTCCGCAGTCTGGACAGCATGGATTCCATACAAGAACAGAATTGAACAAGAAGATCCTCAAGATTGCAGAGGGAAAGGACTTCACACCGAAAGGCGGATTCGTAAGTTTTGGCAATGCTGTTGGCACATCAATTTTGATAGAGGGATCTGTTCCAGGCCATAAGAAGAGATTGATTAGATTAAGGGTTCCGGTCAGGGCTCCGAAAACTAAACTGCCGGTTGAAATAAAGGCGATAAGCCTGACGAGCCAGCAGGGTGTATGATATGAAAGTTTATAGCTTAGACGGCAGCGTGGAGAAGCAGATCGATCTGCCGAAGGTATTTTCCGCGCCAGTCAGGCAGGATCTTATAGGAAGAGCTGTCATGGCAATCTGGGGCAACAGCAGGCAACCTCATGCTGTTGATCCTTCGGCTGGAAAGAAGACCGCTGCCCATTATATTGGAGCAAGAAGGGCTTTCCATGCGATGATGAACAGGGAGATGGCAAGAGGACCAAGGACAACTGGAAGCTCCCCCCAGCAGACTTTCAGGGAAAGGTTTGCTCCGCAGGCTGTAACAGGAAGGGAGGCACACCCTCCGAAACTGCAGAAGATCTGGAGCCTGAAGATAAACGACAAGGAGAGAAGGCTGGCGGTAATGTCAGCAATTGCGGCAACTACTGTTTATGATCTTGTTTCAAAGAAGCATAAGATCGGGAAGATCGAACTGCCAATCATCGCTTCCGACAAATTGGAGGATGTGAAGAAGACAAAGGATGTCCTGAAGTTCCTGGAGAAGATAAAGCTTAATGATGAGATTGACAGGGTAAAGGTGAAGAAGGTGAGAGCGGGAAAGGGAAAGATGAGAGGCAGAAGGCTGAAGACAAAGAGATCTGTTCTTTTTGTTTTTGGCAATGACAAGGGGATTGCAAAATCCGCAAGGAACATTCCCGGAGCTGATGTCTGCAGCGCAAAAGATATTAATGCCGAACTGCTCGCGCCCGGCACTCATGCGGGAAGATTATGCGTTTTCACGGAGAGCGCTGTAAAGAAATTGGGTGAGATTTATGGATGATCCTTGGAGAATAATACAGCATCCGCTGATGACTGAGAAGTCAATAGGAAAGATAGAAAAGGAGAACAGGATGGTGTTCATAGTTGACAGGAGGTCCACGAAGAAGCAGATCAAGTGGGCTGTTGAGAAGGCCTTCAGCGTGAAGGTTGATAATGTCAACACTCTGATTGACATGAAAGGAAGGAAGAAGGCTTGGGTCAAGCTTGGAAAGGGTTTTTCTGCTTTAGACATAGCAACGAGGTTTGGAATGCTGTGATTGCATGGGAAAAAGAATAATCAGCAGGGCTAGAGGAAAAGGCGGGCCAAGATACCGCGCGCCTAGCCACAGGTTTGTCGCAAAGGCCGCATATCCGCCAAGGGGGGATTACGAAGTGATGGACATTGTTCATGACCCGGCGCATAACTCTCCCCTGCTGCGCCTGAGGGCGGGAGGAAGGAATTTCTTCATGTTGGCCGCCGAGGGGGTAAAGGTGGGGGATAAGATAAATGTAGGAGAGCTTGTTGCAGTTGGAAATGCCCTTCCGTTGTCAAAGGTGCCGAAGGGAGCCTACATCTTTGGCATTGAGGATCATCCCAGCTCTGGCCCGAAGTTTTGCAGGTCCCCTGGAACAAAGTCAATTGTTATTTCGCATGAGGCTGACAGGGTTATTGTTCAGATGCCTTCAAAGCAGTTCAAGAACTTCAAGCCAAACTGCCTGGCAACTTATGGCGTTCCTGCGGGAAGCGGAAGGGGGGACAAGCCTTACTACAAGGCAGGGCAGGTTTACTTCGCAAAGATGGCAAGGAACAGGTTATGGCCGAGGTCTTCAGCAAACAAGATGAATCCTGTTGACCATCCGTTCGGTGGAAGGACAAAGCCGGGAACACCGAAGTCAATATCAAGATGGGCTCCGCCTGGAGCAAAGGTTGGCAGCATTGCATCAAAGAGAACTGGAAGGAGGAAGAAGTAAATGGCAAAAGTTTTCCTGTTCAGAGGAAAGGCAATAGAAGATCTCCAGAAGATGAGCCTGGAGGAGTTTGCCAAACTTCTGAAGTCAAGACAAAGAAGGTTCTTGATGAGAGGATTGAAGTCTCAGGAAAAGAAGTTCCTGGAAAGATTGAGGAAGTCAGACAAGCCTGTGAAGACGCATCTGAGACATCTTGTAGTTATTCCGGAGATGGTTGGCAAGAGGGTGCTTGTTCACACCGGAAAGGAATGGAATGCAGTTGATGTTAAAACAGAGATGCTTGGTCATAGGCTTGGGGAATTTGCTATGACAAGGAAGAGGGTCATGCACTCTGCACCTGGAGTCGGAGCTACGCGCTCATCAAAGTTTCTCCCCTTAAAGTGATGTTATGAACTACACAATACCGATAACAAAGGAGATGGTGACAGCGAGGACAACAATATACGCATCAAGAAAGGATGCTGTCAACATATGCAGGCAGATCAACAGGAAGAAGTTCAAGAGAGCAAGGACTTATCTGGAGGACCTTCTGGGGCAGAAGGTCGCTATCAGGAGAAAATACCATACAAAGGCTGCAATGAACATTTACAGGCTGCTTGACAGCCTGGCTGCGAATGCAAAGGCCAGGAGCATTGAGCCGGACCAGATGAAACTGATCATAGCTGTTCACAGGGGTCCCACCCTGCATAGGGGTAGAAGGAAGAGGAAGTTCGGAACGCAGATAAAGATTGCTCATGTTCAAGCGGTGCTAATGAAGTGATGATATGGCAATAGAAAGAGAGTTTTTGAATGAGGCAAAGAAGAAGATGGAGATAGAGCAGTATATATCAAACAAATTCTCCAAATCGGGGTACAGCCATGTTGAAATCCAGAGAACTCCCCTTGCAATGAGGATCACGATCTGGGCGCATAAGCCTGGCATTATCATCGGAAGGGGCGGAAAGAACATCGAAGAGATCACGGAAGCGCTAAAGACAAAGTTCGGAATCGAGAATCCGCAGCTTGATATTGAGGAGGTGGAATTCCCATACCTTGACGCAGCAATTGTCGCGAAGGAGATCGCAGGCTCGATCGAGCATGGCTTGAATTACAAGAGGGTCGTCAACACCATGCTTGACAGGGTTCTGGACGCGGGAGCGATCGGTATTGGCATAAGAGTGGCTGGGAAGGTCGGAGGAGAGATGTCCAGGATAGAGAAGTTCTCCAAGGGCTACCTGAAATATGCGGGCGACCCTTCCATAACGAAGGTCAAGAGGGCGTATGCGACTGCCAGCATGAAGCTTGGCAGGATAGGAATCCAGGTAAGGATACTTAGAGAACCGTTGCCAGACATGCAGGTTCTTGATAAAGTAAGGGCAGCAAGTGAAACACCAAAACAGGAAACAGGAGTTGAATCGAGTGGCGTTGATAAGAAAGAAGGAAATGAAGGAGATGGAAGCGCAGAATCTCAGGAAAAGGCTTGAAGAGTTCAAGCTAGAGCTATCGAAGGAGAAGGCTCAGGTAGCTGTAGGAGGGGCTCCGAAGAACCCGGGAAGAATGAGGCTTCTGCGGAGAACAGTTGCAAGGCTTCTCACGGAACTGCAAAAGCGGGGAATCAAGCCTGCTGCAAAGCCGGTGAAGAAGGAGATAAAGATCATAAAACAAAAACAGGGAAAAGCAAAGGGAGGAAAAAATAAATGACGTCATCAGTATGTTCGAAGTGCGGACTGCCAACCGAACTCTGCGTCTGCGGAACAATGGTAAAGGAACAGGCAAAGATCAAGGTCTACACCTTGACAAAGGCGTTCAGAAAGATGATGACCGTGGTTGAGGGGATTGAGAAGGATTCGAACCCGAGGGAAGTTTCGAAAAAACTGAAGGCAAAGCTTGCCTGCGGCGGAACCTACAAGGAAGGGAGGATCGAGCTGCAGGGAGAGCACAGGTCAAAGGTCAAGAAGCTCCTGGTTGACCAGGGCTTCAGCGAGGACCAGATAGAGGTGGAGTGAGTGGCTGTAAAGCCGGAAAACCTGATACGGCATGAGTTGATCGGAGTGAAGGTCGAGGTCGTTGATGCTCACAACAGAGGAATGATTGGCATGAAAGGAATTGTGGTTGATGAAACGAAGGGAATGGTCAGTGTGAAGACCGCGAACGGGGAGAAGAAAATAGAGAAGAAGGGATCTGTCTTCCGGTTCAGCCTCCCGGATGGGAAGGTCAGAGTCGACGGAGATCTCTTGGTTGCAAGGCCTGAGGAGAGAATCAAGCTCAAGGTGAAGAAATGGTGAAGAAAGATATTGGATTAGGAATAAAGGCGCCAGAGAACAAGTGCGGCGATAAGAGCTGTTCATGGCACGGCGCTCTTCCAGTCAGGGGAAGGGTGTTCAGCGGAGAGGTTGTGAAGGACGGCGCCACAGGAACGGTTGTTGTCAGATGGGAGTATGTTCATTTTGTTCCAAAGTATGAGCGATACGAAAGAAGGCATACCACGGTAGCTGCGCACAATCCGGAGTGCATCAAGGCAAAGAAAGGGGACATAGTAACAATTGCCGAGTGCAGGCCAATAAGCAAGACAAAGTCTTTCGTTGTGGTTGAGAAGGTGAGCGCATGAAGCCAATATCATCAACAATAACAAGAGGAGTCCAGGTAGGAAGCTTCCTGAAATGCGCGGACAATACAGGGGCTGACATAGTCCAGGTAATAACCGTCAAGGGATATCACGGAGTTGCAAGAAGGGTTGGCGGGTGCGGTGTTGGGAGCCTTGTGTCTGTCGCTGTAAAGAAGGGAAACGAAAAGATCAAGCATGAGGTTTCATTGGCTGTGGTAATAAGGCAAAGAAAGGAGTTCAAGAGAAAGGACGGAACAAGAGTGAAGTTCGAAGATAATGCTGCTGTCTTAGTGAATGAGAAGGAAGAGGCAAGGGGCACGAGAATCAAGGGAGCGGTTGCAAGGGAAGCAATCGAGCGCTTCTCCACAATAGGAAAGATAGCTACGATCGTGGTTTAATGACAACAACAAGACCATCCAAGCAGAGAAAGAAGCTCTTCCAGGCAAAGCTTCATACCAAACAGAGACTGATTTCGGTCCACCTGTCGAAGGAGCTGAGGAAGCAGATGGGGAGGAGATCGCTGCCTGCAAGGAAGGGGGACGAGGTAAAAATAATGAGAGGCAGATTTTCCGGGACAGTGGGAAAGATATCAAAGGTTGACCTGAAGGGCTTGAGGGTTTATGTTGACAATGCAAAGAGAAAGAAGGTTTCGGGGCAAGAGCTTGAAGTTCCTTTGCATCCATCGAACTTGCTGCTTGTCGGACCGAAGATTGAGGATGCTAAGAGAAGAAAGGCATTGCAGAGGGTGAAGAAGTCATGATGCGATGGCTAAAAAGAGCTACAATACCGTCCTGGTATCCAATACCAAGGAAGACGAAGAAATACCTAGTCGTGCCTAGGGGATCTCATAAGAAAGAAGAGTCCATAGCGCTGCTTCCCTTGGTAAGGGACATATTCAAGCTGGCCGAAACCTCGGCAGAGGCAAGGAAAGTAATCAAGGGCGGGGACATAGAGGTTGACGGTAGGAAGAGAAAGGACATACATCATGCCATTGGAGCGTTCGATATCATAGCAATACCAAAGATAGGAAAATACTGGAGAGCCATACCAAAGAACGGCCTTTCTTTTGTTGAGATAGGGGAGGATGAATCGAAGCTGAAAATAGTAAAGGTAAGGGACAGGAGAGTTCTGAGAGGAAAGAAGACTCAGATCAATCTTTCCGATGGAAGGAATATCTTGTCTGACAAAGAATGCTCCTCTGGAGATTCCTTGCTCCTTCAGCTTCCTGAGCAGAAGATTGTAGATCACCTGAAGCTGGACAAGGGGGCAGCTGTCATGATACTCAGCGGCAAGATGCAGGGAGGGATCTGCAAGATTGATACTATAGAGAAAAACAACAGCAGGGCATGGGTGCATACAGGAAAGGAGAGGTTTGAGGTTCCTCTCGACAAGCTGGTGGTTGTGGGAAAGGAGAAGCCGCTGATAAAGCTGGAATGATCTTATGAACCCGAACAGAGAAATCAGGATCGAGAAAGTAACGCTCAACATAGGGTGCGGCGAGGCAGGGGAAAAGCTTGACAAGGCGAAGAGACTGCTGGAAAAACTCACAGAGAAGAAGGTTGTCATCACAAAGGCACGCGAGAGAACAACTTTCGGGGCGTCAAAGGGAAAGGCGCTGGGATGCAAGGTAACCCTTAGGGGGAAAAACGCTGAGGAATTCCTAAGAAAAGCTCTGGAGGCAATAGACTTCAAAATTTCCGAAAGGGTATTTGACAGGCAGGGAAACTTTTCCTTCGGCGTGAAGGAGCATATCCACATACCTGGCGTGAAGTATGATCCTGAGATCGGCATATTCGGAATGGATGTCTGCGTGACCCTGGAGAGGAGAGGATACAGGGTCAAGAGAAGGGGTTTAATAATTTCACAATCACACCGAATCAAGCCAGACGAGGCAAAGAACTGGGCGGCAGAGAGGTTCAAGATAAAGGTAGACTGATATGAAGAAAGTAAAGAAAATAAGGAAGTTCGGAAAAGGGGCATATCTCTGCAAGAGATGCGGAAGAACCGGAGCAATAATCAGGAAATACAGGCTGAACTACTGCAGGCAGTGCTGGAGGGAAGTGGCCTCCCAGCTAGGATTCAAGAAATACAGTTAAGGTGAAAACATGAGACACGATCTATTATCAGATGCATTGTCAACCCTGACAAACGGCGACATGGGGGGAAAGAAGGAGGTAGTTGTGCCAGCATCGAATCTTTTGAAAGAGGTCTTCATTCTTTTGCAGAAAGAGGGTTTCATAGGGGAATTCGAACACATGGAGAACAACAGGGGGGGACAGATGAAGGTAGAGCTTCGCGGCCAGATAAACAAGTGCGGTTCGATAAGGCCCAGATCCTCAGTTAGGTCTGATGAGTACCAGAAATGGGAGAAAAGATTCCTTCCGGCAGCAGGCGTTGGGCTGCTGATAATCTCAACATCAAAAGGGATCATGACGCAAGTTGAGGCGCAGAAGAGCAAAGTCGGAGGAAGGCTCTTGGCTTATGTTTACTGAGTGATCATATGCAAGTCAAACTAAAGATACCATCCGATGTGCAGATTGAAGTACAGGGGGGAGAAGTTTCTGTCAAGGGAGCAAAGGGCGAACTAAAGAGAGAGTTCCTGGACCACCCGCTTTTCAAGAAAGAGGTAAAGATCGAGAAAAGCGGGGAGGAGTTTGTTGTCAGCTGCAGTTCGGAGAAGAAGAAAATCAAGGCCATGGTGGGAACGGTTGCAGCGCATGTGAGGAACATGATGAAAGGCGTCAAGGACGGATACAACGCAAAGCTGAAGATAATTTATGTTCACTTTCCAATGACAGTCAAGATCACCGGGGAAGATGTCCTGATTAGCAATTTCCTGGGCGAGCGCGTTCCCAGGAAGGCAAAAATTCCAACCGGCTGCAAGATCGATATAAAAGGCGATGAGATACATGTCAGCGGAATCGACAAGGACAAGATAGGGTTCATCTGCAAAACCATAGAGGAGACCACAAGAGTCAAAGCGCGAGATCGCCGTGTTTTCGGGGATGGCATCTTCATACAGGAGAAACCGAGGTGAAATCCATGAGTAGCTTGACTGCAAGAAAAGCAAAGAAAAGCAGGAAACCGACTTTTTATGTTCGCGGCCTTCTGCCGAATGTAAAATGGAGAAGGCGGACAGGGCTCAGGAACAAGGCAAGAAGGCACAAGAAGTCCAGAATAGCTATGCCAAGTCCTGGATACGGATCCCCTGCGGATGTAAGGGGCTTCCATCCTTCCGGCATGAGGGAGAAGGTTGTTTACACTGAAGGGGAGCTCATGCTGGTGGACCCAAAGACAGAGGCTGTCAAGATAGCCTCTGCAGTTGGGAATTTCCGAAGAAGTATTTTGCAGAAGAAGGCAGAGGAGATGGGCATAAAAATCCTGAATCCAAAGAAGATTGAGATTAGAGGTGTAAAGAATGTTCATAATAAATGAGAAGACATGTCCGAGTTGCGGAGTGGCAGCAGACAAATGGGAGAAGGTTCCCACCACTTTCATCTGCAAATCATGCAGCACTGTCTTCAATGAGTTCGGAGTGATAGTCGATTCAACACGGCAGGAAGAGGTGCCATTTTCATGAAGAGCTTTGTCAAGAGACTTGCAGCCAAGATAATGAAGTGCGGAGTCGACAGGGTATGGGTGGATCCTGCTTCATCAAAGACAAAGAAGGTGCTTACGAGGAGAGACGTAAGGAACTTGATAAACGAGGGGCTTATCAAGAAGATTCCTGCGAAGAAGAGAAAGAAGGTGGAGGAGAAAAGCTTCCAGAGGCATGGAAGCAGAAAGGGCACTGCAAACACAAGAGTTGGAGGCAAAACCCACTGGCTGCATATTGTCAAGCCGCAGAGAAAGCTTCTCAAGGAATTGAGGGAGAAGGATGGCCTTAAGCAGGGATCATACAGGAAGTTGTATCTGATGGTCAAGGGAAGCAGCTTCAGGAGCAGGCAGCATTTGATGGCATACATCAATGACAACGATCTGATGAAGAAGGGTGCAAAGAATGTTTAGGATACAGCATAGAAGGAGAAGGGAAGAAAGAACAGACTTCGGCCAGAGGCTGGCGCAGCTAAAGTCCGGAGAGGCAAGGGTAGTGATAAGAAGAAGCCTCTATGGAGTCAATGTTCAGTTTATCAAGTACAAGAAAGAGGGGGACCAGGTTGTCTGCGTTGCGGGCTCAAGCGACCTGAAGAAGCTCGGGTGGAAAGCCCCCATAGGAAACCTTCCGGCAGCCTATCTGATAGGAATGATTGCTGGAGCAAAGGCGAAAAAAGCTGGCGTGTCAAGCGCTATAGCTGACATGGGGCTTTACAGAAGCACAAAGGGATCAAGGCTCTATGCAACACTGAAGGGGGTCATAGATGCAGGCGTTAATGTTCCTCACTCAAAGGAGATATTCCCTTCGGATGAGAGGATTAAAGGGAAACACATTGCAGACTATGCATCTGCAGCAGACAAGGCAATGTTTTCAAAGTATAGCGCTGCCGGCGTAAAGCCGCAGGATATCGCAAAGCACTTTGAAGAGGTAAAGATGAAGATAAAGTGATTTCATGTACAATCAAAGAAGAGATATCGAGGCTAAAGAAGTCATATGGACCCCTAAGACCAAGCTCGGAAAGGACGTTGCATCTGGAAAAATAACCAGCATAGATGATGTCTTTGCCAGGGGGCTGAAGATCAAGGAGCCTGGGCTGGTTGATGTCCTGCTCCCCAATCTGGAGCATGAGACTCTTTCCATAGGGGGGTCGAAGGGGAAGGGCGGGGGAATAATGAGGACTCCCTTCAGGAGAACTGCAAGAATGCACAAGAGCGGCAGGAGATTCAGGATTTCTGTGATGGTAGTCATCGGAAACGCAGATGGTTATGTTGGAGTAGGCCTTGCGTCAGGTCCTGCAGGAAAGCAGAGAGAGGTTACTTCCAAGGCCTTGAACAGCGCAAAGCTGAGCATAATGCCTGTTTCGAGAGGATGCGGTTCATGGGAGTGCAAATGCGGGACATCGCATTCGCTTCCAATTGAGGTAGTAGGAAAATCAGGATCAGTAAAGGTAAAGCTAATACCCGCACCAAAGGGCATAGGACTTGCTGTGAGCGATGAGGCAAAGAAGATTTTGAGGCTTGCAGGATACACGGACGTCTGGTGCAAGAGCGAGGGGCAGACATCCAGCAGGATAAACTTTGCAAATGCGATTTATGACGCTCTGAAGAAGATCAATACTTTCAGATTCAATGACGCCTACAAGAAAGCTGTGTATCTTCATATCGGAAGGGGGGGATTGCAGTGATGGTTGCCATCAGGATAAGAGGAACTGTAGGAGTAAAAGGGGATATTGCGTATGCGCTGGAGAATATCAAACTGTTCAAGAAGAACCATGCTGTGCTGTTGAAAGAAGAGCCGTCGCAGTTGGGAATGCTCCACAAGGTAAAAGATTATGTGACATTTGGAAAGATAAGCGATCAGATGCTACAAAAGCTTTTGGAGAAGAGGGGAAGAGTCGGAAAGATGAGACTGAAGGAAGCAATGAAACAATTGGGATATCCATCTGTTGATGCTTTAGCAAAGGACATAAACTCTGGGAAAAAGATTGAAGGACTGAAGCCTGTGTTTGCCTTGTCCCCGCCATCAGGAGGATTCAAAGGGTCAACCAAGGACAGCTATCCGAAGGGAGAGTTGGGAAACAGAAAGGAAGCTATCAATGATTTATTGAAGAGGATGATTTAATGCCAGCAACATTCAGAAGAAAGTTCAGCAGGATGAGAGGAACAAAGAGCCATGGATGGGGAGGGAAGAAGAAGCATAGGGGAGGAGGCTCGCAGGGAGGAAAGGGAATGTCTGGGATGCTCAAGCACAAAAAGTCATGGATGATACAGAATGATCCTGATCACTTCGGGAAGAGAGGATTCTTCAGCAGAAGCGAGAAACTAAACGCTGTCAACTTGGAGTTCTTAGGAAGATATGCAGAAAAAAACAAGAAGAAGGAGATAGATGTTTCAGAGCTTGGCTTCCAGAAAGTCTTGTCAAAAGGAACTTTGAAATCTCCGCTAAAAATAAAGGCTAAAGTGTTTTCAGAGAAGGCAAAGCAGAAAATAGAAGAGGCAGGCGGAGAAGCTATACAGGTGACTGGGTCTGTCTGAATGGATAATGAATCTGGCAAATAACATACCAAGCGTTGCAAAACCTCCCATCAAGCCGAATCTGAGGGAGAAGATGAAATGGACAGGCATAATGCTTGTCATATTCTTTATCCTGGGTTCCATAACAGTCTGGGGCATTGATCCCAGCAAGATTGCGCAATTCACCTTTCTGGAGATTGTCTTCGGTTCCAAGCTCGGATCGCTAATGACTCTGGGTATCGGTCCCATCGTCACCGCATCAATAATTTTGCAGCTTCTTGTGGGAAGCAAGATAATCGGCTGGAACCTGCAGGACAAGGGCGACAAGGCAAAGTTCACCGCATCGCAAAAGCTGCTGGCAATAGCATTCTGCTTTATCGAAGGTGCTGCCTATGTTCTAGCCGGAGCGATACCGCCCGCAGGAGGCGGCTTGGAAATAGCCCTTATAGTCATAATGCAGATTGCGGCTGGAGGAATACTGGTCCTGTTCATGGATGAGGTTGTCTCGAAATGGGGAATAGGGTCTGGAATATCCCTGTTCATTGCGGCCGGAGTCTCCAAGACTATCTTCATCAGGATCTTCGGGCTCCCCTTCGGAGAGGAGGGCGGGGGCGGAATAATCTATAGCATTGTTACTTCGCTGGGAGCTGGGGATCCGACAACGGCGTTTCTTTCCCTGTTGCCACTGATAGCGACATTCAGCGTTTTCATCATAGCAATATTCGCCCAGGCCATGAAGATCGAGGTCCCCATGGCGTTCTCCATGCCCTTCGGGAAGTTCGGATCCAGAAAATGGCCCCTGAAGTTCCTCTATACTTCAAACATCCCAGTAATCCTTATGGCAGCGCTTATTGCAAACCTGCAGGTCATGGCAAGGGTCTTTGAGTCGAGGGGATTTGCAATCCTCGGGACCCATGACGCAACTACTGGGGCCGCAACAAGCGGTCTGATGTATTTCCTTACGGTACCGCAGTCCGTAGGGCTCCTCATTGTCACTGTTCCCGCAGGCATCTTTGCCCTTCTGTTCGGCTACATGGCAAGCAGGCTGTTAGGAAAGTTTGTTATCAGGTCCACGCTACTGGGAGCCATAGTCGGCGCTGTGTTCGGATACGCAATCATCAATTTCTATGCGCTTCCGGGCGTTGTAGGCCTTGATATAATAAGATCCCTGACTTACATGGCTGCCTTCATCATAGGCTCAATGGTGTTCTCAATGTTCTGGGTCAATACCGCTGGAATGGACTCGCACACTGTTGCCGAACAGTTCAAGACATACTCCATAATGATCCCAGGCTTCAGGCATGATCCTCGAATCATTGAGAGGGTCCTGGAGAGGTACATACCCGCGCTTACCATACTGGGCGGAGCGCTCATAGGCTTACTGGCTTCGTATGCAGACCTGACAGGGGCGCTTGGAACTGGAACAGGCATACTGCTTACCGTGATGATCATATACCAGTTCTATGAACAGATAATGAACCAGCACTATGAAGAGATTCCTGAGTCGATAAGGAAGGTCATTGCATGAGGCTGATATTCTTTGGCCCGCCCGGTTCTGGAAAGGGAACATGCGCCACAAGGCTTTCTGCAATGCTGGGCATAAAGCATTTTTCTACCGGCGACTTTTTCAGGGAATCAATAAAACAGAAGAACGATCTCGGAAGGCAGGCGGAATCCATTCTTGCTGCCGGCAAGCTTGTTCCAGATGACATCGCAATAAGCGTTGTTGAGAACAAGATGAAGGCAGAGGAGATGAAAAGGGGATTCATACTTGACGGGTTTCCTAGGACAATCCCCCAGGCGGAATGGCTTGACATCGTTGCGAAGGTAGATGCGGTCCTGAATTTTATTGTTCCTGAAAGCATAATTCTAAACAGGATTTCTACAAGGAGGACATGCAAGAACTGCTCAGCTATCTACAACATCAAGTCGCTAAAGCCGAAGGCAGAAGGAGTCTGCGACAAGTGCGGCGGCGGGCTGATCCAGAGGGAGGACGAGAAACCTGAGGTTGTCAAGGCGAGGCTGAGGGTCTATGAATCCCAAACAGCGCCCCTTGTGGAATACTACAGGAAGAAGAAACTTATCCGAGACATTACGTTGGACAATCCGGAACAGACCCCCGACCAGACATTTGAAAAGGTTAAAAAGGTCCTGAAGCTCTAATATTCATGTGATGAAATGGTGCTTGAAGTAATAACATCGAACCTGTATCTCCTGCTTACAACCGTATTCGCACCCCTGTTGGTCCTGCCTTCCATAGTCAGCCTGACGGTTTTCAGCGTTTTGTTGGTGTTTATTCTTACCATGATCTCGAAGAAGTTCGTTGATCAGAATGTTGCAAAGCAGCTTCTTGAGGAGATAAAATCCATTGACAAGAAGATCAAGGAGACGAAGGACCAGAAGGAGAATGAGAGGCTGCTTGACGAGAAGATGAAGCTAATGAACAAGCAGATGAAGATGAGCTACAAATCGCTTCTTGTCGGCATGGTGTTCATTATTATCTTCCTTCCATGGCTGGGTCATGTGTATACGCAGCCCATTGTACAGCTTCCTTTCTCCCTCCCCCTTATAGGGAGCACGGTAGGGTGGCTAGTCTGGTATATCATAGTTTCAATACCGCTCTCCCTTCTTTTCAGGAAGATTCTTGGAGTTTCAATCTAGCTTCTTCAATCCTTTCCCATTCCACGGCTTCTATCTCTTCTATTCCCAGTCCCTTCAGCTCCTCCTCTGCAGGATATTTTCTCATATCCTTGAAAAAAACCCTCAGCCCGTTCGTTCCAAAGCTTATCCACCCGTTCTGCCTCAGAAGCTTTGATATCTCTTGGAATCTGCTCCTGGAAAACTTCCATTCTTTCTTGTCTATTGTTATTTCCATCATGCCTAATAATAATACGCTTCAATGGCTTATAGTCGATTCACTCCTTACAGAGTTAAACGAGTTAAATTAACTCTGCTCAGAGTTAATGATATTTATAAATACCGAAGATGAAATACTTTTATGGCAATACAGAGACAGCAGCTTCTTGAGCATATAGAAGATGTAGAAATAAAGATTATGCAGATAAAAGCAGAGCTTCTAGAGGAAGTAGAGCCTTACCCAGATGAGATAGAAGCCATAGAAGAAGGAAAACGAGACGAGAGAGAGGGAAAGCTAATTCCCTTCAGCGAGATCCGTAAGCAGTTTCTCGAGGAGTGACTTCCCATACTTTAATACGCTTCGTAATCCAGTCTACTTCATAGATAATTCTGATTTTGCCGATTCGTATTCTATATTCATTATCAGAACCGCTTAATTTCTTCAAATCATAAAACTCTGAAGGAGTAGGGTCTGATAATAGAACACCAAACAATTCTGTTATACGCTTCAGATAATATTTATCGAGTCTCTTTATTTCTTTCTTAGCCTTATTAGAAAAGAATAGCTCAAACATGAGCTAATAAATATTGTGTTCGTTAGCTTATAGTCAATTCACTCCATGGGGAGTTAATTTCGACCTTCGTTTCCTTAGGAGCCGTTTAGATGGGGGGTGTCCTTGAAGCATTTCTCCCTGTATTCGCAATGCTTGCACATCCAACTCATGTCAGTATTCATCCTTGCTTCTGCCTCAGGAATAACATCAGTCTTTAGCATTTCATGCAGCCTTTGGAAGCGAAAGAGCGCTTCCGCGACTATTGTTTCGTCATGCTTCACCTCAAAGGTCTTTGCCCTAAGCGTATTCTTCTCTATGTAGACTAATGCTCCGTCAGGAACATTCAGGTAATGCATATAGAGCTGGAGCTGCATCAGGTGATGTGGCTGGGCTTCTATCAGGCTGTTGATGCTCTTTGTTGACTTTATCTCTACGAGTATCTTCCTTGAGGTCTCCTTGACTATCAGAAGATTGTCTATCCTTCCCGACACGTTGATGTCCTTGAACTGCATCTTGAAGGGAAGCTCGGTCTCGAGCAGTTGAATGTGCGTGTTCTTCTCGCTGCTCAGGACCTGAGCAATGAAATGATGCAGAAGATTGCCCATCTCGAAGATCTTCAGCTTCTCTGTAGTTGTTTCAACCGGGAACTTGTAGGAGTACCATGTCTTCCTTATGCAGCTCCCTATCTCAGATGGGTAATAGCGACCTATGTCTTTCGGTTTTAGTTCGCGTTTAACATGATTTTCAATCAGCTCGTTAAAATCTATCATATTATCTAGATGGAAGGTTATGTATTAAAGCTTTAGGAGCTTGCAGAATATACAATCCTCATCTTGTCCTTGTCCCGCAGGGGGAGGTTTCCGTATTCGCTGTTCGGCTGCCCATTTACAGTAAAGGCAAGGGTATGGCTTTCATCCACGCAGTATTCGAAGATGCAGGTCGAGTTGAAGGTCTTGCCCCATATGGAGAAGAAATCCTTCAGATGAAATTCTTGAGCTACGGGAGATTCTACATGTATAATTCCATCTGCTGTATGCGTGTGTATGACTCTCATGCCGCGGTTCTCTAGGCCTATGCTTGCTGGAATTAATTGCCTCTCCCCCAGTATTTCTATCTCAATTTCTGGATGTATGTGATAGATGACCCCGCTCTCGCTTGACATGAGATAGGTTACCGGATCAATCCCTTCGGTTGCTGTTTCTTTTTTCTGGCTAAAGAGCAACAGAGCTCCTGCCGCAACAATTATAATGATGACAACCGCCCCGAAAATCATCGCGCTTTTTTCCATGCAATTGATGCAGTCTAATGGTTTATATACTGTATGGATAAAAATATGGAATTATGAGGATATTCGAAGTGCTTAGAAATCCGTGGTATCTTGCTCTGGCTATTGTCTCTACTCTAACTGTGGGAGCAATATACATCTATACGCAGATCCTGGGCATTTTGCATAATTTCTGGTTCTGGCTCTCCTTTGTTCCTAGGCTGAACCTTGCTATGCTTGTTCTGTTCTCAGTGTTATTTGGAGTCGCATTTGCATACCAGGCTTATTTATGGAGGCAGCCGAAAGCCTGTAGCTTAGGTCAGAAGACAAAGGCCGCCGGAACAAGCGGAATAGGAACCATCGGGATATTCTTAGTTGCTCAGTGTCCAGCTTGCGCTTCTTTGGGGGCATATCTCCTCCCTCTAAGCGTTGCTACAGCTGTTTCCGAGTTCGGGATTGCTATTAATTTATTCAGCATTATAATCCTTCTCTTCACGCTCAACTACCTGGGAGCTTTCAAGAAGTAATTTTATAAGGTCTCCATAACAACTCTCTTTGTGCCGACGTCGCATAACCAGGCAGTGCGCCAGACTTGAGAACTTCGGTTAGATGATTAGATGGCTTGACTCTGAACACCCCTTAGGGGGCGGCGGGTATGTAGAGTCCATTAAGTTAAGATATCTGGTTTCCTTCGGGAATTGCAGGTTCAAATCCTGCCGTCGGCGCCACTTCTATTAATTTAAGAAGATTAGCAACAAAGTTTTTCTTATGACTACGTTTGAGGTTAGGCGCCTTGAAGTCACAGGCAGAAAGACTTTTCCAGTCTCACAGGCGGATGCTATTGGAAGAGGAATACTAGAGAAACTTCACAGATATGGGATAAGCAGGATGAAGGGATACAATCACGAAGCGGTTCGCGTTGACAGGTTCATGATGGACGAACAGGGAGGAACATTGGATGGAGAGTCTATTACCGATGACTACGGCAACAGAGGGATTCGGTATCTCTGCTTCCTGCCAGACGGAGTTCCTGTTTCCTTTGTTGATCCAGAGATCGGAAGGCACAACAGCTATGGGCATGGCAACAGCGGTCTTGCCTTTGTGTCAAGTTTCAACTTCCAGGCTTATGATCCAGTTGATATCTCGCTGCATGAGGTTGGGCATGCATGGTTTTACTTGAAACATCATAAGGAGGAAGATGAATTCAAAGCCCCTCTCTGCGTGATGAGTGTTAATATAGACCCCAGTTTCTGCGATGAGTGCACAAGCAGTGCTAAAAAGATAGAGGAGAAATGGGCAAGCGGAAGGTTTTAAATCCTTTACTATCCAAATTCTTTCATGCAAGGAGTCAGACAGAGCTCTAGGGAAGATGGAAGATATGTTCGTCATGAGACCAGAATCGACAAGGCTGTAGAAATGCAAAACCTTGTAGAGGACCTTGTTAAAGAGCTGGAGAGCAGTACTGGTGTTTATCAGTATCCTCTAGGGTTTCCTACGACTATTTCTTTTAGAGTAAGAGGAGAGTCGATTGTTGCTGTTACAAGCGGAGAAGCAGAGGCTGTTGTAATTTATACATTCAGATTTCCTAAACTAAAACCCGCAAATCTAATAGGAAAGCATGAAGAGAATTGGAAAGATACCTTTGATGAAGCTAGTGAAACGAAATTTGGTATTAATAGATATTGTGCAATTGTTGATTGCAAGCAGGCTGAAATTAGTGTTTTTTCGACAAAGGAAGATCTGTATAAATTAAGTCCTGAAAAAGAGAAAATTATCCGAGACGGCTTTGCCAACTTAAGAGAGTATGTGGATTGGGCTGCTTCTATGATAGAAGGTTATGAGCAGGCAATAGTGCAGTCTCAAGTTCAAACTTCTAAGAGATACATTGATTTGATGAAGCGAATGCCGAAAAATAAATGATTACTTCTTAGCCATCTTCCAGAGCATGTCGAAATAGAATCTCATTGACTCAGCCGTGGATTTGCTCTCTATCACAACAGCTTCGGGCGGATCTGACCAGACAATTATGCAGATCTTGTTTCCATAGATGTCCATTGAAGAGTTTGAGGGCAGCTTTTTCACGTATCTTACTTCCGTTGTTTTCGATGGCTTTATGTCGCGCCCCTCCCTCACTATGTGCTGTATCCTGATCTTCTTTTTCTCCAACTGCTTTATGTAATACTTTGCAAAATCAGGCATGGCTTCAATAAATTGTCCTTCAGAATCAAGTACCCTGATAGGTCCGGCGGTTTTTATGAAGTCCAGGAACACGGACTTTATGCCCTTCTTCCCGTAGTAGAGCTTCACATGGGCGGGCTCCTTGCTTACCTTCAACAGTCTGCTCAGGTCTGGGATGATTGATCTTGCTTCATTTTCCTTTTCTTTTATGAATTCCACAAGCCTCTGCGGTTCCACAGGCTGGAAGTATTTCCTGTTCTCCTGTATAACATAGCTTGCCAGACCCTTCTCCAGCAGGCGCTTCAAAGCGTCATAGGTTGTAGTCCTGTTCAGATTTGCCTCCCTTGCTATCTTCCCAGCCTTTACAGAGCCATGCTTTAACAGAACCATATAGACACGCGCCTCTATCTTTGTAAGCCCTACCTTTTCCAGAGACGATACCATTTCTTCCCATGAAGCCATGCTAATAGTTGGTTTGTCCATATATTTAATCCTGTTGTCAAATTGTTTACAACAATAATTGAAATGCATTCCTGAGAAATCATATTCATGGGAAAGAGAATTGTGTTGACAGGTGCGCCGGGATGCGGAAAGACGAGCGTAGTAAATGCCTTGGCAAAAATGGGATATTATACGATTCCGGAGATGGCTAGGATGATCATTGAAGAGGGAAGATGCCTGCCGCAGAATGATTTCGATGGATTCGAAAGAGAGATAATAAGAAGACAACTAGAGTATGAGTCAAGGCTTGGCGCAAAGAGGGCATACCTGGACAGGGGAGTTGGCGATATTCCCGGCTACTATATGAATGCAAAGATGGAGATTCCGGATGATATACAGAGGATTGCAGACAATCACAGGTATGATTCCATATTTCTTCTGGAGCTGAATCCTATAATTTACAAAAGAGATTTTGTCAGGAGGGAGACCTTTGAAGAAGCGCAAAAACTTGAAGGGTGCTTATACAGATCCTACAAGATGCTCCAATACGATCTTTTAGTTGTGCCTCCTGCAAGAAGCCCCGAAATAAGGGCAGAGTATATTCTGGCTAACAGTTAGCGGTATTTGAGAACCTTTATAAACATCGCTCCTGATATTTCAAAAAGGTACTATGGCAAAAGATCCAAAGGAAGAGAGGAAACAGGAGAAGAAGCCTGAGAAGGAGAAGAAGCTCCCAGAGAAGAAAGTAAGGAAGCTGATAGAGGGGGTCAGAGGCATAGTCAGGATTGCCCATGCAGATGTCCCAGGGGAGAAGAGGCTGATTTCTGCGTTGCTGCACATAAGGGGCATAGGGAAGACGCTTGCTTATGCGATCCCTGTCGCAGCTGGCATTGACAGGAATCAGATGATAGGCGCATTGAGCGAGCAGGATGTCGCGAAGTTAGAGGAGGTTGTTCATAATCCTGGAAAATTCGGAATCCCAACTTACATGCTTAACAGGAGGAGGGAGCTGGCAACCGGAGAGGACAGGCATCTTGTCAGCTCTGATCTGAGCTTTGCAATCAGAACAGATATTGAATTGATGAGAAGGATAAAGACCTATAAGGGAGTGAGGCACGGGTTTGGCCTTCCAGTAAGAGGCCAGAGGACGAGATCAAGCTTCAGAGGACAGGGCACTGTGGGCGTGGCAAAGGGCGAAGCCAGGGCAGCAGCAAAAACCGCTGCAGCTCCAAAACCAGCGGCTGGCGCAGTTCCAGTAGCAGGGGCAGCACCTGCTGCAGGAGCTAAGGCAGCAGCCCCGGCGAAGAAAGAGGAGAAGAAGTAGCATGAAAAGATGGAAATCAAAATTCGAAAGGCCCCTGAAGAGATGGAACAAGGCTGCCAACGAGGCTGATGCAAAGATTCTCCAGGAGTTCGGACTGAGAAGGAAGAAGGAGATCTGGAAGGCAAAGGCCATTGTCAGAAACTTCAGAAGGCTTGCAAGGGAGGTCGTGGCTTCGAAAGACGAGACAAAGGAGGCGATTCTTCTGGAAAAGCTGAAGAAGCTCGGCCTTTTGGGAGAAAAGGGGAATGTTGATGATGTTCTTGCTTTGACCATTCAGGATATCCTTAACAGGAGACTGCAGACAGTTGTCTTCAGGAAAGGCCTTGCAAAGAGCATGAAGCAGTCGAGGCAGATGATTGTCCATGGCAGGATCGCAATAGGCGGAAAGAGATCCAAATGGCCAAGCTCGCTTGTCGCTATTTTAGAGGAGCCGCAGATTAATATGTACAAGATGGAGGTTGTGAAGAATGAACCAGCCAAAGCTTAGATGGGGGATCGCCAATATCTTCAGCTCAGCAAACAATACTATAATACATATCACAGACCTTACAGGCGCGGAGACGTTCTCAAAGATCTCTGCGGGGATGATGACCGACAAGGACAGGGACGGGGGATCGCCCTATCCTGCCGTGATGGCTGCAACAAAGGCTGGGGAGATCGCGAAGGAGAAGGGCATTAACGCTATTCATATCAACGTAAGAGCGCCGGGAGGAATACTGAGCAAGAGCCCTGGCGCAGGGGCGCAGCCTGCGATAAGGGCTCTGGCAAGGCTGGGATTCAGGATCGGAAGGATCGAAGACACTACACCTTTGCCTACAGACACCTGCAAAAAGGCTGGAGGCCGCAGGGGAAGGCGTGTTTAAATTTTTTACTTGTGAATACTTCTTATGTTTTCTGATGCTTTAGAAAGTGCAGGTCAGCTGGAATCATTGAAAACCTATCTTGAGACAGAAAGAGGGATATACAGAAGAACAGGAAATCCGGAAAGTCTGCGAGCTGTTCTGCAACTACAGGATGCTATTCTGAATAGAATACCAAAGCAAGGATTATGGGGAAGGGATATCGGAAGCTTGGGCTGGTTTTATAATTGTGGAGCATGCGGGTTGCATATTCCTGAGATTGTTGGAGAGCCAACAGAAATTTCATGCCCAGATTGCGGAGAACAGTTTTACGATGTTAGATGGAAGAGTTTTAACACGGTAGATGTTCCATTGGGCATGGAATATGAGCAGGGGGATATAGAGCTCTTATTAGATGCCATGGGACCTGGCGAAAAGGCTATGCTTGATCCGAGTCAAACTGTTCTGGATAGATATGGACTGGCTTAGTCTAGATCAAAAAGCCTCTTCGGATATATATTATATACTCTGTCTCTGTTATCTACAGTCAATAGGATTACCAGTTCCCTTTTCAATGTATAGACAATTCTAAGATTTCCAGTTCTAATTGAATAGCAATTTCCCCTTCCATGCAGATGTTTGAATCTTGTAGGGTCTGCCTCTATTTTTCCAATCTGCTTAGAAACAGCATTCTGATCATTCTTTTCCAGAGATTTAAGGTCTTCAAAGAATGCGGGGTGAAACTTTAGTATGTATTTCTTTTCCATCTAACTCC
This sequence comes from archaeon, assembly GCA_035289205.1. Lineage (GTDB taxonomy): Archaea > Aenigmatarchaeota > Aenigmatarchaeia > Aenigmatarchaeales > DATDXV01 > DATDXV01. The sequence goes on along the minus strand of DATDXV010000013.1, from coordinate 2,230 downwards.
TTCTCTTCAGAAAGCTGTGGAAGTCCTTCTTGCCCAAGAGCTTAATGCGTCCTTCTTTGACGTCTCTAAGTCTTTTGTCTACTTTAGCAAGGTGTCTCTTCTCATCTATTTTCTCTAAATCTTCTAGCAGTCTGCCCAAATCTCTTACCATAGAATCAAATGTCTTCTTGTCTATTACCACAGACTCTCTGTCGGTTCTATGAGTCTTCATGCTGTCTATTAGTATCTCATTCCTTTTATACATTAATATCCTCAGTGTATTTCTTTTTGAGTGCAGCTAGTTTCTTGTCTGATACGAATTCCACTTCACTTTCCCTTTTTATTTTCCTGAATTTTCCTCTCCATTTATTCCCGTTGATTTCTGGATTAAAAAATATAAGATCCAGAAGTGCTTCTTTTAGTATATCTTGCTTTATTTTGTATTTACCAAAATAGAATGATCCTCCAACTCCGTTTCCTGTGATCTTGCCATTTTCAACTACTATGGCTTCATTGAGTTTCCATTTGCCATTTGGATTATACCAAATGCTTGCATAGACCTTTTTCATGCCTAATAGTTATACACTTCCTCAGCTTATAGCCAATTCACTCTATGGGGAGTGAATTCATGGCCTCCATTTCCTATGGAATCAGCTTACTTTTAAAAATGCCACCCTCATATGTTAGCTAGGGCCGAGTAGCTCAGCAGGTAGTAGCGCATGGCTGTTAAATTCCTATGCAGCAACCATGAGGTCGCAGGTTCGAGTCCTGCCTCGGCCGCCATAAATGATTAGTATGATAGACAAGGAGACTGTGAAAAGGGTTTCTAAGGTAGCAAGGCTTGAGCTTAGCGACGAGGAGACAGAGAAATTCAGCGAAGATCTTGGTTCTGTTCTTTCCGCCTTCAACTCTCTCAACGAAGTGAATACGGACGGGATCGAGCCATCATTCCATCCCTTTGAAATAAAGAACGTCTTCAGGGAGGACAAGGTTGAACCCTCTCTCAAGCAGGAGGATGCTCTGAAGAACGCCGAGCAGAAGGAAGGGAAGCTATTCAAGGGACCGAGGGCGGTTTGATGGATGCTGCTAAATTCGTTGAAGAGGCGAAACAGCTTGACAAGAAATTCAATTTATTTATCACTATCAACGAAAAGGCCGAAGGCAAGTTTCCTGTCGCAGTAAAGGACAACATCTGCACGAAAGGTATATTGACCACAGCAGGAAGCAGGATTCTCCATAACTATGTCCCGGTCTTCGATGCCACTGTCGTAAGGAAACTGAAGGACTCTGGCGCTGCTATCGTTGGAAAAACAGCTATGGATGAGTTTGGCTTCGGGACGTTTTCTACAAACTGCGCTTACAAGATCCCAAAGAACCCGCTCGATGCAGAGAGGAGCTGCGGCGGCTCATCAGGAGGAACAGCAGGGTACATCGCTGCCAGCAAGCATGCGAAATTCTCAATAGGGCAGTCAACAGGCGGTTCAATAACAGCTCCCGCCGCGTTCTGCGGAGTTGTTGGCCTCACTCCAACATACGGACTGGTCAGCAGATATGGCTTGATTGATTACGCAAACTCCCTGGACAAGATAGGTGTTCTTGCAAAGAGTGTTGGGGATGCGGCTGAGGGACTGGGAATAATCTCTGGCTATGATCCCGATGACTCAACTTCTGTTGCAGAGAAGCCTGCAAAGGCCTCTGGGAAGCTGAGGATAGGGATACCGAAGGAGTATTTCAAGAATATTGACGAAAAGATTGCAAAACAGGTCTTGAATGCCTTGGACAAGGCAGGATTAAAGTATGAGGAGGTTTCTTTGCCAAACACGAAGTACGCTGTTGCAGCTTACTATATAATAGCCGTTGCTGAGGCCTCAACGAACCTTGCAAAGTTCTGCGGAGTTAGATATGGGCTGAGCTCTGACCCCGAGGGGGAGGGCTTCAACGAGTTCTTCTCGAAGGTCAGGGTAGAGGGGTTTGGAGAGGAAGCAAAGAGGAGGATAATGCTTGGAACCTATGCAAGGATGGCTGGATACAGGGATCAATACTATCTGAAGGCTTTGAAGGTGAGGACATTAATCATAGAGGATTTCAAGAAGGCGTTCAAGAGTGTTGATGTTCTTGCTGCGCCATCGATGCCGATGATTGCGCCGAAGTTCTCTGACATAGTCAAGCTTTCTCCAATTGAGAACTATATGGCTGATATTCTTACCGTTGCGCCGAATCTTGCCGGAATACCGCAGCTTTCTGTTCCGTG
>DATDXV010000012.1:0-17142 GCA_035289205.1 archaeon | reverse complement strand
CCAGTTCATCATAATAAACATTAGTTCCGGTGATATAATAATAATCTTTCTACAGGCGAGCCCCGAAACCTCTTCGCCCGCCAGCCTTCGGCTGGACGTTGCACTCGGGCTCGTTCCTAACGGAAGCGTATAACAGCGATTAAGCGGTTACGTTTCCTTACAGAAAACTCCACCCATATTTTACTGACGCAAAACATCGCTTAATCGCATATGTTATAGGTGACGTTTACTTTACAGCTTACAAAATAGAAACTCTTAAATAGTCCCGCGGAGAACTATGGTTACAAATGAGGGAAGAGAAAAAGTTAACGATCCTTGATGACATCAAAAACAGTGATGCTAAGGGTTGATTCACGCTTATCATCGCACTTGGACGGGTTTGCAGCCTCTGTGCTGCATAAATTAAGTGGGGAACGGAACTTGGTCTCTTTCTACTAGAAACATAAAAAATCGGAGGTAATAATCATGGGAAAATTGGCGCAAGCCACATCGAAATATGTTATTTACGCCCAGTTTGATGCTGAGGGTATGGTTGAAAAACCGGACGTGATAGGAGCTGTCTTCGGGCAGACCGAAGGATTGCTGGGACAATCCCTGGATCTTAGAGAATTGCAGAGGACAGGGAGAATAGGAAGAATAGACGTTCATATAGAATCCAGAAATGCAAAGGCGAGAGGAGTGATAACAATCCCCTCTTCTCTTGACGCATCTGAGACAGCATTGATTGCAGCATGCATAGAGACAATAGAGAGGGTAGGGCCCTGCTCTGCGAAGCTAACCATTGAAAAGGTCGAGGACGTAAGGATTGAAAAGAGAAACTATGTTATTGAAAGGGCAAAGGATATTCTAAAAGCCATTTATGAGCAGGATATTCTTGAGAGCGAAGAGATAACAGAAAAAATAAAAGAAGAGCTGAGAGCTGGAGAAGTTGTTGAATACAGGGGGCTTCCAGCAGGACCGAATGTTGAATCTTCCGACACTCTGATCATATGCGAAGGAAGAGCCGACATTGTGACCCTGTTGAAGGCAGGAATGAAGAACGTTATAGCAATAGAGGGGACAAATGTGCCTGAAGTCATAGGGGATATATCGAGAGGAAAAACAACAATAGCCTTTCTTGATGGCGACAGGGGAGGAGACCTTATTCTGAAGGAGCTGTCTGCTCATGCGGACATAGACTTCGTGGCAAGAGCTCCGGACGGGAAGGAGGTCGAGGAGCTTACAAAGAAGGAGATTTTCAAGGCGGTCAGGGATAAGGTTCCGTTCGATCAGGCAAAGCCTTCGGAAACCACAAGAAGGAGATACAAGAGGGATGAGTACCCGGAAACTGAGGAGAAGGAACCCACATACTCAACCCCTTCGCTGATGGAGGACTCCGGAGACAAGGAAAAGAAGGAGAAGCTGAAAGGCCTTCTGGATGAAATAACAGGGACCAGGGCAGCAATTCTTCTGGACGAGAATCTGGATGTTCTGGGAAAGGTCCCTGCAGCTGAGCTGGAGTCTGCCTTGGAAAATGTCAGAGCAGCATCTGTCTTGATAGACGGTTCAATAGACCAGGACGTTGTCGACAAGGTCGCAGAATGCGGGGCTAAATATCTTGTAGGCATGAAGCTGAAGGGGAGAATCAGGCCGCCGCAGGACCTGAGGATCTACACAGCAGAACAGCTATCTTAAGTTTGTATGCCCTCCGCAAGGAGGGCTTTTTATTTTAATCGTTTCCATTTCTAGCATGTTTGACCTGACAGATAAAGTTCTGAAGATCGCCTCCAAGGATGCGGACTATGCTGAAGTCAGGGCAGAGCATATCTCCTCAAGCAATCTTGTAATGAAGAACGGAAGCGTTGAGAGCGCAGAGTTTTCTATTGGAAGCGGGCTTGCAATCAGGGTTGTTGTTGATGGGTCACTGGGGGTTGCCTTCGTCAATTCCAATGACATGAAGGAGATAGAGAACGCTGTGAACAGTGCAGTAAGCTTGGCAGGGAAGGCTTCGCATGGAATGAAAACAAAGGCAAACTTTGCCCCGGAAAAGCCGAACAGGGCGAAATACGAAGTCAGGCAGAAAAAGAAAGTAGAGGACATGTCTCTTGACGAGAAGATCGCTCTGCTGAAGGAATTGGAGAAATCAGTTGTATCCCAGAAGATCAATGTCCCGATGCGGTTCTTCAGCCTCAATGACGAGCTGCGGCACAAGCTCATAGTGAATTCAGAAGGGTCAAAGATAGAATCTGTAATACCGAAGGTGAATCTGTTTTACATGCTTACTGCGGAGAAGAATGGCGATACAGAGCAGAGGATGAACCAGTTCGGGTCTTCAGCTGGATATGAGATGTGGGATTCCTGGAAGATAAGGGAAATGGTTCCAGAGGAAGCAAAGATGCTTACAACAATTCTTGCGAAGGCTGTCGCCCCGCCAAAGGAAAAAATAGATCTTGTTCTGAGTCCGGAGCTTATGGGAATCGCTTCACACGAGAGCTGCGGCCATCCCTATGAGGCAGACAGGATATGGGGAAGGGAAGGCGCTCAGGCAGGGGAATCCTTCATGGAGAAGGATTCGATAGGGAAGAGGATCGGATCCGCTGCCGTAACTCTTGTTGACGATCCAACAATTGAAAACAGCTATGGATTCTATCTTTATGACGATGATTGCGTGAAGGCGAGGAGGAGAGTTCTGATAAAGAACGGAATCGTAAATGAATTCCTCCACAACAGATGGACTGGGGCAATCTGGAAGGTTCCAAGCAATGGAGCTGCAAGGGCGGGAACCTGGAACCGCGAACCGATAATCAGGATGGCTAACACATTCGTTCTTCCGGGAGATCACAAAGTGGATGAACTGTTCCAGGGAGTGAAGAAGGGAGTTTATATCAAGAGCTACATGGAATGGAACATTGACGACAAGCGATTCAATCAGAAATACACGGGACTTGAGGCATATCTTATCGAGAACGGCCAGCTGAAAGGTCTGGTGAGAAGGCCCAAGCTGGAGATAACAACCCCAGCATTCTGGTCCGCTGTTGATGCATGCGCAAAGGATTTGAAATTTTCAACAGGGAATTGCGGAAAAAATGATCCAATGGATGGAGCTCCTGTATGGTTTGGCGGACCCCATGCAAGGCTCCGAGGAATAAGGCTGGGTTGATATGCTAGACCTAACAGAACAGATCGTTAAAAAAGCGCTTTCTCTTGGAGCCTCAGATGCGGTCGCAGAGATAACGAAGGACAAAACGCATCAGATCAGGTTTGCAAACAGCGACATAACTGTGATGCAGAACTGGCATCAGGTCTCTGCAGAGATCTTCATTGCCCTGCAGAAGAAAGTGGTTTCGACAAGTATCAGCGATCTTTCCAAAGATTCGATAGAGAATACTTTGAAAAATCTGGTCTCAGCCGCAAAGGTTTCAGAGCCAAGTTCTACATACAAAGGCTTGGCAGAGGGACCTTTCAAGTACAAGTCAGTTGAAGAATCCTATGACAGGAGAATCGCAGATCTTGGAGACAAGGCGATAGATTTTGTTTACTCGGCAATCAACGCAGCAAATGCAAAAAGGGTCGCGGGCGTTCTCTACAGTTCATCATGGGAAAGGTTCCTTTCAACATCCGCCGGAATAAACGCTTCGGAAAAAGGAACAGACATAGAAATGTCAACCAGAGCTTTCAATGAGAAGGACGAATCTGGACATGGCGTAGCATGTTCAAGGCTGCTGAACAGGTTCAATCCCGAATCTGCAGGCGAAAAGGCAGGGGAGATTGCGAAGCTTGCAAGGAAGCCAATTGCTGCGGATGCAGGGAAGTATGATGTCATTTTCGATCCCCTCTCTTTCGCAGACCTGCTCAACTGCGCGGGCAGGGCTGCCTCAGCTTTTGATGTCGACGCGGGCTTCTCCTGCCTGGCGGGAATGCTTGGGAAGAAGGTCGCAAATTTCAGATTGTCATTGTATGATGAAAGCAATGCATCAAACGGGTTTGGCTCGGTTGCATTTGACGACGAGGGCGTGCCGACACAGAAGACTGCCATAATCAAGGATGGCGTCCTGAAAAACTATCTGCATAACACATCAACAGCAGCAAAGTATAGTACGCGGACCACTGGAAATGCTGGCCTCGTTGCCCCATATCCCAGGAACATTGTTATGGACGCAGGAGGGTACTCCAAAGACGAGCTTTTTGATGAGGTCAGAAACGGAATATACATAACTAACGTCTGGTATACAAGGTTCCAGAACTATCGCGACGGAAGCTTCTCTACAATACCCCGTGACGGGATTTTCCTGATCCAGAGCGGCCAGATAATCAAGTCTCTGAAAGGCATCAGGGTAAGCGACAATCTTCTAAGGATTCTGCAGGAAATAGCCGCAATCAGCAGGGAAAGGGATTGGATCCATTGGTGGGAAGTTGAAATCCCAACACTGGCTCCGTATGCTCTAGTGAAAGATGTAAATATTACAAAATCTACGATGTAGACAAAAGACGAACCCTCTTCAAAACGATTTAAGCCTGCTAAAAACAAATTCTCCATGCCATCTGAGACCAGTCCCACAGAACTTGTTTTGGTGAGTCTCGAAAACGATGTAACATATGAAGATATAAAACCGGAGTTAAAAAGAGCAAAAATGAAAGGCATAACAGTATACAGTGGATATGGAGGTTTTGTTCTGGGCGCAATACCTGAAGCAGGAGAGAAGGTTCTAGACAGCCTTAAGGAAAGAAGCAAGATAAAAGACTTCAGATATGCAGAGCAGCTCCCCCTTCAAGAGCTGTAGCCAGCTGCCTGACAACAAAAGCATAACTTCTTTCTATAACCAATGCTCTCATGGCTGCTTCTGAAACGGAATTCGAACGTGGAAGATATCATGTTAGAGAGCTGACAGCAGACAAAGCCGCGGAAATACAGGGGCTTGTGGATAGGCTTGCAAAGGAGACGAACGAAAAGGCAAAGGGATATAGGATAAAAAATACGAATTTGCTCTTCCATAATGATACTGGCTACATAGATGACTATGCTATTTCCAGGAATCCCCCATACGCATGGGTATGGATCAATCTCGACTTCGAAAAGAAGTTTCCAGAGTGCTTGGATGAAGACCACAAAAAATATAGATGGAAGGAAGAAGTTGAGGAGGCCGTTAGAGATCACTTTAACAACGGCAACAGATTGGGCGGGCTTATAGGAGATGGGCATGAGTTGGATCATGCCACAATCTACTTCTATGGAGACCCTAGGACGGACCTCTATGCATTAACGCCGGAAAAGGAGCAGGTCATGAGAACAGGCTTTAGCGGAGTAAGGGGGTTCGCTGCATGGTTCTGCCATATAGTGGAGAAGTTCGATGCGATCTACAGGAAGACTATGGATGACTACTATGATAGCATATTCACAGATGAGGGTATTCCAGAGGGTACATTCCCTATTGCTGATCCTGAAATTACAAGACCTAAAATTTCCTCTCCTTCGTGAGAGTTCATTGCATAGATGAACTATTCGCTCCTCCAGAAAACCTCTAAAACAGCTTCTTTCATGGAAGAAGCCATATAAACAAGCTTTTTATACTTCGGGAAAGAGTATATGTCACAGGTGTGGCATATGGATAAGGGTGATGCATATCCCAAGCGGATTAACTGAAAAAACAAGGCAATACATAGCCTTGCTGCTGGAAGTTTTGAGGCGTGTTGGAGTCCTGCATATTCGCGGTCTTGCCAAATACATGTCGGAGGCTACTGGCAGAAAGGTTGATCCTAAAACAGTTTCCAGGATAGTTTATGGTTACCTGAGATACTTCGTTGATGTGGAACGCGTGGAGCAGATAGGATCCGTTGTAAAGGCAATCAGGCTAAAGCCAGGGAAGGAAAATACAACCTTGGATGATGTCCTGAAATACCTGGAAGTCCAGAGGAAGATCAGGTCTCCGAAATAGCTATGTTCTTGGCAACAACCTCCAGCTTTCCCTTGTACTTCTGCACCTTCCCTATAATGGATACGCTCTGCCCTTCTATGAGGTCATAGGACTCCTTTATGCCAGCCCCCGCAAAGGAAACAACAGTTATTTTGCCTGTCTTGTCCCTGAGGCCAAAGAAAACATGCCCCTCCTTCAATACATTTACATAGCTTACCTCCCCATCCACCCTGACAGTCCTGCCAACAGAGTCCTTCAGATCCCCTATTTTGACAGGAGTAGCCAGGGAAACCTGGGCAAAATAGAAGAAGGTAAGGACGCCTATAGCAGCTAATACAAGAAGAAGCCTGTTTAGGGTTTTAGCTTCCACCGAGCCTCACCGTAAAGACCTTCTCGTATACAGGGCCTGATGGCGTAAGGGTTGATTTGAATAGGTGTATCTGGTCCACTTGGAATGTTCCTACCTCTATGCTCTGCAGCTCTTTGTAAAGGTCCCTGAACTTATCCAGATTCCTATCAGATTTGACCCTGCATAGGGTAAGGTGCAGCTTTAGCTCCTTGTGGTCAGCTGCGAAGCCTACAAGCACGAGCTTCTGGTCCAAGAGGGATGCTATGGCTTCCATCTCTCCGCTCTCTATGCCTAGCCATACAACGTTTATGTAGTTCATGGAAGGGAAGGATCCTAGTTCCTTTATTTTAATATTAAAAGGCTCAAAACTATCTTGAATGCTCATAAGAGCATTCTTTATAGCTTCTAGCTGGCTTTCATCCACTTCGCCTAAGAACTTAAGGTTTACATGTAAGTTTTGAGGCTCTACGAACTTGCCGTCAAGGAACTCGAGCCTCTTTGAGAGTGTTGCGATCTTGCTCTGAAGCTCTTCAGGTAGGTCTGCGCCAATAAACATACGCATGCTAATACATGTAGCTGCGAATACTTAAGTTCGATTAACTCGTGAGAGTTGTAAAAGTACCATCCAAAGGCTTCTTGTTCACGTGACTCGTTCACGAAACGTTCACGTCCTTCACGCATGTTCACGTGAACATCATAAAAGCCATCTCACATATTAACTCAAAATGCTGTAGAAAGTTTAACATTTGAATAACGTTCACGTGAAGTTAACGTGAACGTTCACGTGAACGTGAACATTCTAAAATAAGGCAACATGAACTTCACGAAATCTTCACGCAGACGTGAACGAGAAATAGTTAATCTTCATGTTCACGTGAAGTTCATAAAGATGTTCACGAAACGTTCACTTTTATTCACATGTTCACTTCCATAGGAAATGAACCTTTAAATATATGAACTGCGTATCTATCGCATGCCTGAAACTGACTCAAAAACCAAATTTGGATGGTCTTATTCCCCATTTACCCTGGTTATAGATCCCAATTTCTTCGTTGGCTATGAAGCTCAGGTAGACGCATTGAAGCAGCACATCCAGGCTAAGCATAAAATGGCACTTGTGGTAGGTCTGACTGGTTCAGGAAAGACAACGCTTCTGAAGTGGCTTGAGACTAATATGTCTGATTCAATGGGTGTAATGTATGTAAGCAAACCTCCAAATGATCCAAAGGAGTTTGTCACGATCTTTACAGATACCTTCGGGATAAGCTGGTGGGAGCGTCTTTTAGGGCGTCTTCCGACCCTATATACCCTTCCTAAGTACATTAACAAAAAGATGCAGGGCAAGCAGTTGCTTCTCATGGTAGATGAGGCCCATGAGACTAACAAAGACGTTTTGGAGTGGTTTAGGATATTAGTAGATCAAATAGACAATATAAGCATAATTGTAGCTGGTTTGCCTGCTCTAGAGCAGAAGATTAAGACGGATTTGGAGACTTTAGACCAGCGCTTCACTACTAGGGTTCACCTTAATTCTCTCGGCAAAAGTGAGACTTTAGCGCTCATAAAAAGACGTATTTCGTCTGTTGGAGGTACTGATATAGCTCCTTTTACTGATGCTGCAATAGCAAAAGTCTATAACAGAACAGGAGGTTTTCCAAGGGAGGTACTGAAGATGTGTGATCGATTGATTAATACAGCTTTGGAAAAGGACCTTGCCCAAATTGATGCTGCTGAGATTGAGGAGGAGCATAGGGAAGTTACGTTGCCAGATGTGAGAGTTGAGCAGCCTACTGTAAGCTTCACACCCCGTCCGCCTTCGGAGGAGCAGCTCGCTCAATTGCCTTACAAGCAGAAGAAAGTTCTTGAGATACTTTCCGAACAGGACTGGCTGACCCCAGGGACAATCTCTGAAAGACTTGGCGGGACTTATGCGACGAAGGGCCATGCGATGAGATCAGTGAACAATATCCTGCATAGGCTGATGCTTGACGGCTTTGTGCAAAGAGAATCCAGGGGGAAGGCCTTCATGTATGCCCTGAGTCCAAAAATCAGGCCACACTTCGTGAAGTCATAATGAAATGTGAGAGTTCGAGCTTTTTATTCGGGAAATGAATATAATTCATGCGCAAAAGGATAATTCTCTGTTTCGTTGGCCTTCCAGGCTCAGGGAAGACCAAGGCAAAGGAAATGGTTCTCAAAAACTTTGATTCATTCGGAATATCATCCGGAGACATAATACGCGAAGAGATCAAGCGTAGGGGTCTCCAATACTCGCCTCATACTGATGCGATTGTTGCGCAGTGGTTCCATTCGCAGGGCAGGGAAAGGCTTGTTGTTGAGCGCCTTTGGGACAAGATAAGGAAAACGAGGAAGAAGCTGATGGTTATAGAGGGTTTGAGAAACAGCTTGGAAATAGAATATCTGGAAAAACTGTCCGGGAACAATCCCATTATCATAGCAATTGTTGCGCCGTTCTGGGTCCGTGCAAAAAGAGAGCTCAAGAGAGGGAGATTCGAAAAGGGCGAGAATGTTGATTATCTGAGGCAGAGGGACAGGGCTGAAATTGGAAGAGGGGAACTGAAGCTGATCAAGAAGGCAGATTACAAGATCAATAATGCGCGCATGTCCCTGAGTCAGATGGAGAAGCGGATTGTGAGAGTTGTGGGAAAAATCATGAAAAATGACCCAAAAACAAAGATATAAATATCTGATGCTCTAACATTAGAGAGGTGAATTTTTTGGTTGACAAAGTTCGAGGCAGAGACATTATCGGCAAAGTCATCGTTTCTGAGGACACAGGAAAGAAGTTCGGGATCGTTGGCGATGTTGTTTTCATCACAGAATCCGGGGAACTGATGAACATCGTTGTTGCAGAGGCGACAAGGCAGATTCAGGATCTCCATCTTTCTGAGGACGAACAGGGAAGAATGCTTATTCCGTTCTCTGCTGTCAAATCTGTCGGGGATTTCGTAATCATTGCCGAAAGGGACATAGTTTAGGATTTCTTCTGGTTCTGCAGGTTAGCGTCAGCTATAAATGAAGTAAGAAGGCAATTTGCCTGATTATTCCTTCTCTTCAGGATCTCCCAAGCCGTTTTCAGAAATTGTGAAGATGCACTCGTTCTCAGGCAGATGCGGGGCATCGATCATCCTTGCAATCCTGTTCGGTCCCTTGCTCTTTCTAAGGTACACCCTGACAGTGCTGTTGTGGACGAGCACGCCGTTTGCTATGAAATTCTCGACGTTGGGCACGGATAGGTCGTATAGCGGCTCTAGAGCCTTCATAGTTTTTATCCTCTTGACTTTTTGCCAACCTAGATTTGACTGAACTAAGTATCTCAGCTTTTCAAGCTTTACAAACGCCTCCCCTGAGACTTTCTTGCCGTCAAGTCTCTCCAAAACTCTTCGCAGCTCTCGCCTGCCAACATATCTTACCTCTCTGTGTTTTAGCATGTGAGACGGCAGCCCTCCTACTGACCTAATAAGTGCCGCGATATCTTTCTTTCTGACTGGTATGATATCGTCTGTATTTTTGCGGAAGGCTGGGTTATATTTCAGCAGCCTTTTCTTCTTGCTGTTCGCCGTAACTCCGATTTCATCCCTATATGTCTTTAAGCTGGGACCGCCGACTGTCATGAGCCATCCTATATGCGCCTTCCTTACCCTGGATCTGATTCCGAATCGCAGCAAAAGCAGCCTTATCGCTTCCAGTATGCTTCTATTCATTTGACCTGCGGTAAGCAGGCTTCCATTCTGACTTACATAGCCTTCGGCATCCACAAACCCTCGTATGAAGGCGGCTATGACGTTTCTTGGCGATTTCGAAATGAGTTCAAGATAGTGTTCGGATAGGAGCTTGAAGAGAGCCCTTATATGCGCACTGTTTACACTCAGGCTCCAGCAGTTCTTGTCCTTTACCTTTGATATTCTGCAGTCAAGGCCGAATATGCCATCGAACTTTTCCTTATAGTGTTCTATGACATCGAGCCGTTCTTCTCTGAGCCTCAGGGAGGATATCTCCAGGTTGCCATCCCCCAGGAAATAGCCGAGGCATGCAGCTAGATCTGCATCAAGAACAGAGGGCATATTCAACAGCCTGTGTTTATTAGTCTCAATAGGTCTCAAGTCGTCTGCAAAGCTCTTCGGCATTTTCAGCAGCTTTACAAGACCCTCTATATTATCTCTGGGGGTAGGATATCCCTGGTTTAGTACTCTTCTAAGCTGTCTTGGAGTGATAGCGCATCCATCTATCTTACGTTTCCTTATTATCCCTCTCTTCTCCATAGCCTTCTTTATGGTGCTTGATTGCGTCTTCGAAAGCTGTACAAGGACCGGTATTTTAATTGCAGGCAAACTTTGTATTGCGCCTTCTATATCTATTGTTTTCGGTGCAGCTATGAAATCCCCGGGCTTCACATCGCCTGCAGGTATTTCGTATATGTCAAATCCTCTGTTTATGAAGATTCCATGCTGCGGCGTGGCTTTCAATACAGAAGAGGATGTTTCTATCTCGCATAAATAGCTCGGGTTTGTGTTTAGATGCACGTTAGAGCATCTGCCATTCACTGCATCCAGTTTGCCATACAGATCAAAGCCGCTTACAGGTGAATACAAAGACATATTCTTGATATCCTTTATTTCGCCGTCCGCAAGCTGCACAAACGTGTCTGGTGCCACGCAGAAATGTCCCATGATGTGCCCGCCAATCGGCACAGTAGGATCTCCGAACATGACATCAGGCCTGGACATGACCTGGTTTGTTATGTAGACAGCCACGCCATAGATATCAGCCAGGCGCTGCAGGGCATGCAGATGCCCGTTCAGCTTTTGCTGCCTTGGAGCAAGTTCGCCTCTTCCGCTATAGTCTGTTCTGAAGAGAGCAGTGACGCTGTCAACAACTATGAGCTTTATATTTTTCTCCCTGATTATTTTCCCGGCGTTCTCAATCAATAAGCACTGATGGTCAGCGTTGTAAGCCCGCCCGACAAATATGTTTTCCAATGCGACATGCGGATCCAATCCGACTGCAAGAGCCATCTTCTCGATCCTGTTAGGCGAGAACGTGTTTTCTGTATCAATGAACAGGCATGCGCCATCTGCCCCGCCATTCTCACGAGACAGCTGCACATTAACAGCAAGCTGATGAGCTAATTGGCTTTTTCCGCTGCTGAACGCTCCGTGTGCCTCCACTGTTGCAGAGGTCTCGATCCCGCCCCCCACAAGTTCATCAAGATTCTTGCTCCCGGTTGTGATCTTTATCTGCTTCGCCTTCCTTTCAGCAACCTTTGTCCCCGTCTCATATCCTATATCCAAAGATTCCCTTGCAATATTAATGATCTTTGCAGCAGTCTCCTCTCCCAATTCAGCAACTTCTATCAGTTCCTTTGGAGATGCGGCAGCCAGCGCCATCAAATCAAGATATCCGTTCTTCTTCAGCTTCTCAGCGATCTTCTCCCCCACTCCAGGCAGGTCTTCTACCCTTTCATATTTTTTTGTCATAATCAACACTCAAACCTTTGTTTCTAAAGCATTTATCTCTTTCTCTATCTCTCTTTGAACATCTACTTGCGAGACTCTGTTCGCTATGAATTCCAGCCGGTCAAACATCTTGTTCCTTCTGACACGCCCTTCAATGATGAATTCTCTGCCTAGAATGTCGACTTTCTCCATCAGGTCCTCGTAATGTTCCAGGGCCTGGTCAAGATTCATCCCCACTAGCTGCAGGGCAGCATCGCCGAAGAAGACGGCGCGGATGTTTCCTGTTCCATCATCTATCACGCCTGAAACCATCACTAAGTAGCGCGGTTTGACATTTCCATGCGTGGGGCATGCGAAGCCTTCCCTGCCCCTCTTCAGTCTTACATTGCACTGCGGGCAGAACTCGAAGAAATTTTCGCTTTCAAAGACCTGAACAAGCGGGGCTCTCACTTCCCCGTTCACCCCTTCGTTCAAGTCTGAAATGTAATACCGCTGCGATGGAGGCATAGGGATCTTGTCAAGCGCAGGCATTGCTGAATCTTCTATCGTAACAATCTTTCCCTCCCTGCTTAACCTGATCTCTATCCCGCCGCGCCCGTCATCCTTGGAATATGCGCCGCTCACGCTGACAACAGAATCCGCCCTCATCTCCTTGAGCAGGTCGGTCTGTTCCCCCCAAAGGGACATGCGGAGCATTCCTGTTGAGTCGCCGAGGACAATGTTCGCGACCTTCGACTTCTTCCCGTCCTTCTCGAACTCCTTCGCATCCGACAACCTTAGAATTCTTGCTTTCAGGCTCACATTCTTCAATCCAGGTATCACGTCCTTTATTGACGCACCGTTCGGAGGCGGATTTTTTTTCCTCATGTCTATTCCGAACTCCCTTGCGACAATGAACGCCGCGCCCTCCTTGGATATGGATCCAGACAGCTCCTCCCTCTTCTCATCTATCTTTTTGCTTACATCCTCCTGGGAGAGTCCGCTCTTGGTTATAATTTGCTTCAGAATATCTTCGAAAAGCATACAAATCAATCGTCCCAAAACCTTATATTACCATTAGCAGAGCTTCAGCTTATAGTCGATTCACTCCATGGGGAGTGAATTTTCACCTCTGTTTCCTGTGGAAGCTTTAAAAGTCAGAAATGCGAACAATAGGCATGGACATAAAAGATACCATAATGAAATGGAAAGACATATTACTGCACCCCTCTGACATGCTTTCAAAGGAGCTCAACAGGGGCGGACTCAGGGATGGGGCGTTGCACATGCTTCTTGGCGGCGCGATAGGAGGATTCTTCATCGGCATTCTCCTTGCCCTCTATCCAGCTGCGGTTTCTGACTACTCATACTTCAGCAGCGGCAACACGTTCTTTTCGCTTCTCTCCTCTATAATAGGTTATGCCATAATTGTGCTTGTCGGCTGGTTCATAGGTTCTGGCCTGTATTACATTTTTGCAAAAATTCTGGGAGGGAAGGGGAGCTTTGCCCAGCAGAGCTATCTCCTTGCTTTATGGTATGCGCCGATAGTTGCTATTTCATGGATTCCGCTTATCGGTATGGTTTTTGCAATATACTCCCTCTACCTCGTGACTGTCTCCCAGAGGATCGTTCACAAATTCAGCACGCTTCGTGCTGTGCTCTCATGGCTGCTGCCTCTGCTCATCATGATAGTGCTGGTATTCGTTGCCCTAGTCTTCTTCTTCGCAGGAGCTGCCAGCGGATTGTATGGCGTTGAGGGTCTCAACGGCAATCTGATTTAAATCCTTTGGTTTCCAATATATTTTATGCTGCCTTTCTTACCATGGGCCGGAGCTCTGATGGCAGGGCTTTTGGGTACTCTTGCTGCTCCTGAAATTCTTTTAGCTGTTTCTGCGGTAGCTCTGGCTGTTGGAGGATTATATCTGGCAAATTCTGCAGGAGTGATTCCGAGAATCAGGGTTGCGATGGCTTCTTCCAACCTTCTAAACACAGCTCTGCTTGCCTATACAGCCAAGGAGATCTATGACAAGGCAAGAAAGGATGGAATAATGGCTGCCGCGCAGGAAGCGGTATGGAATGTGCCTTTCATATTTTTCGGAGAGCTTAAGTTTATCAAAGAAGGTTCCATATTTGCGAAGTATCCTGGGGCTCTGAACAAGCTGGAGAGGAGCATAGTTGAAAGGTTTGGACCTATAATGGAGAGGATTAGCGATTCTAGTGGGAAGATAATTTACTTGACAGAGAATGCATGGAAACACATTAAAGAGATGCACATCTTAGGCAAAGATGCAAAAATACAGTTCAGCAAGTTCGGTTACAATACGAATGACGAAGTTGTGGCAGTAATAAGAGATACAATTTCAAATGGCAAAACCTATACAAAGTATGATGTTGGAAAAAATAGACTTAGCACATTTTATCAACTTGAAAAAAATGATCATATAGTGACAGTTATAGTAGGGGAAGATGGAGCAAGCATAATCACAGCGTTTCCAGAATATGGAGGTAGGATCAAATGAAAATCGAAGAATGGTTGAAAAAGAAGATTCCTGTACTAGGAAACAAAGACAGGTCTCAACATTTAGCTATTTATAAGAAAATTCTGGAAAGAGGGACAAGATGGGATTGTAATAATTGTTTAGAGGAATGGAAGTCAAAACCTGAAGAATTGTTTGATAGATGTCCTAAGTGCGGAAGCAACAAAGTGTCATTTCGTTGCGGAATAATAGATAGCAGAAGCGGAAATGAGATAGGAATACCCCTTTATAAAATGCCCGATGAATATTTTGAAACAGAAAAAGATATTTCTAATAAGAAATAAGTTCTACTTGACCTTCCTTCGGACTTCCATGATGTCCTGCAGGCTCACTGTGCGCCGACCTTTCTTCTTCGATATCGCTACTGCTTCAGCAGAGATGTCAGCAACTATCTCCTCGAGCAGCTTCGCAAACTCGAACTTCGCATCAATCCCGATGCGCATCTTGGTCTTCTTCAGGAACCTCTCCGCAACAGCAAGCGGGACAACAGTCTTGACCTTAGCCATACTATCAATTGCAACACTAATTTAAAAACCTTGCAAACGAAACCCTTTCATGGTAAAGATCGTTCTTGAATCCAAATATCATTGCGAGATCTGCGATGCGAAGTACGAAGACTAGAAGGATGCATCTGAATGCGAGAAGAAGCCTGTGAATCCGATCTTCAACAAGGGAGATATGGTAAGGATAATATCCTATGTTGATACTCTTTCTGATCTTCATGGAAGCAGGACAGGGCATGTGGATCATGATCGGAATTTTGTTGTTAGCGAACTTCTTGTCTGGCGCGAAACACATTCTGTAAGATACATGATAAGGGAAGTCCCGGATGGGGAGACAAGAGCAGCAAAACTAAGAATGAAAGAAATGTTCGCAAGGAAAAGAAATATAACTGAAGTTGAACATGCTGTCACTGAGGTCTTCGGCAGGCAGATTGAGGATGCAAGGCATTCTACAGACGATGAATACGTGATGAAGCATCTGAGAAGCTATATTGCAGACGGCGGAGAGATCTACAAGCCTGAGGAGGTTCTCAGCAAGCATCCTACAACAGATCCGCCCTTCGACAGGGTACCTCTGTAGCATTACCATTACAAAACTTTGAAATACCTGTATATTTATATATAATGTAATGGTAAGTATCTCTATGAGAATAGTGAAGAGAAGGAAGGGCAACAGGGACTATTACTACATGCAGCATTCCTTCAGAGAGAACGGCAGGGTTGTCACAGAGGAGAAGTACCTTGGCAAGAAGCTGCCAAAGTCCATAGAAGCAATAAGGGAAAAGATGGAAGAGGCTGCAAAGAGAAGGCTCTATGCGAAGCTGAAGGCCATAAGATCCAATTTCCAGAAGCAGTGGAAGAGATATCCAGAGTCTGCAAAGGAAAGGGAACTGAGAGAAATAGCCATAGCATTTACGTATAATACCAATGCAATAGAGGGTTCAACTATAACACTTGAAGAGGTAAGGGAGATACTTGAGGATAAGATTGCTCCGAATAAGCCTCTTAGAGACATACGTGAGACTGAGAATCACGCTAAGGTCTTCCTTGAAATGCTTAAATCTAAGCAGAAGATGTCTAATGAGATTCTATTAAAATGGCATAAGGAGATATTCGGCGAGACCAAGAGGGACATAGCCGGAAGTTTTCGCTATTATTATAATGTAAGGGTAGGTCCGCATATAGCCCCGCATTGGAGCCTTGTTGGCAGGATGATGAAAGACCTAATTTTATTCATAAATAGATCTAGGCTGAATGCTGTAGATCTTGCTGCAAGAGCCCACTATAGATTCGAGAATATCCACCCATTCGGAGATGGCAACGGAAGGATAGGAAGACTGCTGATGAATTATATAATGTGGCTAGAAGGCTATCCGATGCTGATTATAGAATATGAAGACAGAGGCTCATACTACAAGGCCCTGCAGGGAGGGGAGGAAAGCTTCGTTAAGTATTTCATGAGGAGGTATATTTCTGTCCACAAGAAACGCACTGTTGCTTAAACTAGTAGAGAAATCATGGAGCGATCTAGAAAAAGGCAGATATAGGGAATATTCTGTTGAAGATTTCCTTAGAAGATGGAAGCATAGAAAGATCTGAAATGATTTTCAGAATTCAGTTTATTTCTTTTGAAGCAATATGAATCTTTCATTATTCAGGATATTAAGTTGCCTTTTGTATAATTCTTTAATTTTCTCAGGTTTGTTCATGCTCTTTATTGGTCTGCAGATTATAAAAACCTTCTCTGTATCTAAAAATGTGAGAGTTCCCTC
Organism: archaeon; assembly: GCA_035289205.1. Lineage (GTDB taxonomy): Archaea > Aenigmatarchaeota > Aenigmatarchaeia > Aenigmatarchaeales > DATDXV01 > DATDXV01. Next base: position 634 of record DATDXV010000012.1, on the reverse strand, counting down.
ACTTTCTATCTGCAAGATATATCTCATATTCTATATGTTATGTTAGTATATCTCTAAGATATAGAGTATCCCATATATGTTACAAACATAGCTTAGCAAGAAATATAGCAAAATCTATACGTTCAACATATACTATGGCTTTAAATAACAGTTTCAAGCATTTTTATTAGGTAATTCTCAATGAAACAGAAAGCAGCGACGAAACATATCGTAGAAAACCTCTTTCTACATCCCAAGCCAGTCAAGATGCTCGTTTCATTGAATGCAAACAACATAAACTACGCTTCTCAGGTGGCAAAGGTCGTTGATTGCACCTACTCACATACTGTTAAAGTGCTGGAGATGTTCAGGAAACTGGGCCTTGTTCAGTTCGAGAAGCGAGGGAGAGTTAAGCTGATCAAGCTTACAGACGATGGAGTTACCATTGCAAAGGATTTCGATTCCGTTAGAAAGAGATTTGGAAAACTGGATCTTGCCCCCTAGACAGTTGCCATTTATTTCTGGCATTTGAGAATAACGTTTGGCATGTGATGGGGATCATTTGGACAGGTATGTGTATCACACATCTCTCTCTGGGTACGTGTTTTTGGGTTTTCTGGAATGAGGACAGTACATGTTAATCTTATATATTTAC
>DATDXV010000011.1:0-36086 GCA_035289205.1 archaeon | reverse complement strand
CCAGTTCATCATAATAAACATTAGTTCCGGTGATATAATAATAATCTTTCTACAGGCGAGCCCCGAAACCTCTTCGCCCGCCAGCCTTCGGCTGGACGTTGCACTCGGGCTCGTTCCTAACGGAAGCGTATAACAGCGATTTAACGACTTCGCTCTGCCGCTCGCCTGCCACCCTTTCGCAGTCCCGCTCACCCATAAGTTTAATATACCAAATGCCGATATATAAGTCTTATGAGCAAATGCGCGAACTGCGGCAAGGCCTGCAAGAAACCCATATTCCTAAAAGGAAAGTTCTTTTGCCGCGATAAATGCGTCAAGGAGCTCAAAGCCAAAGCTGCAAAGGCGAAAAAGGCAAAGGTCTGCGAGTTCTGTTAAAAATAAAAGCACTACCTACGCACTAATAGCATGGCAAAATGCTTCTATGTGGACTTAGGCATGATGGACTATCGAGAAGCCTTGAGCCTGCAGGAAAGACTGGTTGATTTGAGAGGCAGAAACCAGATTGAAGATGTCCTCCTAATACTTGAGCACGATCCTGTAATCACCATAGGGACGAAGGAGCTGCCCCTGTTCAGGGTGCCGCGCGATGAAATAGAGAAAAGGGGCCTGAAGGTGATTGATGTGGGTCGCGGCGGGGGTGCAACATACCATGGCCCAGAGCAGCTGGTTGTCTATCCAATAACGGATTTTAGAAGGATGTTCGGCTACAAAGGCGGCAATGATATCCAATATTCCGATATAAAGAAATTCACAGACAGGCTGCAAGATGTTATGAGACTCACTCTTCTGGATTTCGGCATAGCGAATACAAAGCTTGAAAAAGGGGTTTGGTATGAGGACAAAAAGATAGGCTCAAGGGCAATTGAAATAAGAAAATCTGGAGGAACCCTGGTGACTATGCACGGCTCCGCACTGGATGTCAATACAGAGCAAGAGAACTTCGAACTGATATTTCCCTGCGGACACGCAAACAAAGGAGTCACATCTATGGAAAAGGTGCTCGGCAGAAAGATACCGATGGAGGATGTAAAGACATCCTTCTTAAAGAATTTCGGAACAGTATTCAGCTATGAGATGGAAAAGACTACAGTGGATGAATTATTGCTTTCTGCTGGCGATAATGCTTTTGGCGAGCAGCTCGCCGGCCCTGTAAGAGCTCCTGACAAATGGGCCTGAAGCGCAGTATAGAAATCCCATCTTCTCCGCAATTTTTTTGAATGACTCGAATGCCTCCGGCTTCACGTATTCCTTGACTTCAAGATGCCAGTCTGACGACCTGAGATACTGGCCGAATGTTATTATGTCCGCGCCTATGGCTCTAAGGTCCTTCATCGTCCGAACTACTTCCTCCTCTGTCTCTCCCAAGCCAAGCATGATAGAAGACTTGGTCAATATCTTCGGATTCATCTTCTTCACGGTCTCTAAAACAAGCAGAGACTGCTTGTAGTTTGCCCTTCTGTCCCTTACCGCCTGTTGTAGGCGCTCTACAGTCTCTATGTTATGAGCTATGACTTCCGGTCCTGCATCTACAACAGTTTTGATGCAGGCATCATCTCCACGGAAGTCTGGAATTAGAACTTCCACAATCATCTCTGGAGACATCTCCTTAACTTTTCTTATGCACTCAGCAAAGTGTCCTGCGCCCTGATCAGCCAGGTCATCGCGATCAACAGAAGTTATTACAATATAATCAAGATTCATCTGTGAAACTGCGCTGGCAAGGTTCTCAGGCTCTTTCGGATCAGGAGGCATTTTGGGATATCCTGATTTGACTGCGCAAAATCTGCATCCCCTTGTGCAATACTCTCCCAGTACCATGAAGGTCGCTGTCCCCCCAGACCAGCACTCCGAAGTGTTCGGGCAGTGCGCATCCTCGCAGACTGTATTTAGGTCGTGCGATTTTACAATTTCCCTTATCTTTGAGAAGTCTCCAGCAGGCGGACGTATTGTTAACCACTCTGGCTTGCCTCTGCTGGATATCATTCTTCCACCAGAAGAAGGTCAGGATCTTCCAGATATTTCTTTACATCATTGAGGAACCGTGCTGCTTCCGCTCCATCAAATATCCTGTGGTCGAAAGTCAGTGAAAGAGGAAGAATTTTTCTTATTGCGAGCTTTCCGTTTCTTGCAACAGCATTGTCTCTTATTGCTCCTGTAAGGAGTATCGCTGCCTCGGGATAATTTATCACAGGCGTTGCGAATGTGCCTCCGATTGATCCGATATTTGTTATCGTGAACGTCCCGCCCCTCATGTCCATCAGATCAAGTGTTCTGTTTCTTGCCTTCTCTGCAAGCTCTGCCGCCTCTCTGGCGATATCAACCATGCTCTTCTGGTCTGCGCCCTTTATCACGGGAACCACCAGACCATTTTCCGTATCGACTGCCATGCCTATGTTGAAATATTTCTTTACTACTATCTCCTCATGTTCCATGTCAATGGTTGAATTTACAATCAGATGATCCTTCAGTGCCCTGATACAGGCCTTTGCTATAAAGGGTATGAAAGTCAGATGCACGCCTTTCTTTTCTGCAGCGACCTTCTCCTTCTCCCTGACCTTCCAAAGTTCTGTGACATCCGCTTCTTCCATTGAAGTGACAGGCACAACATTCCTTGCTGTTTCTTCCATATGTTTCGCAATAGCTTTCCTTATTCCCTTCAGCGGTATCCTGTCTATGTATCCGAACATATCGTACCTTGCAACAACCCTAACTTCTTCTCCTGACTTCTTCTGAGAACTCTTCCTCACATCATCCTCTGTTATTCTGCCATCTACTCCAGTTCCAGACACATTGCTAAGATCCACTCCTGAATCCCTTGCAAGCCTTCTGACTGCAGGGGTAGCGAGAACATGCTCATGCTTCACCTCGACCTTCTCTGCAGTCTGCTGCTGCACTGGAGTTTCTGGAGCTTCCTCTATGAAACCAACCACAGATGAAGTGTATTTCTTTTCTGCAGGCTTAGTCTGTTGCTTAGGTTTTTCTATGGTCTTGGCTTGAACCTGTTTCGCCGGTTCGCCCTGTTCTTCTATTACCGTGAAGAGCCTTTCACCGACCTTTACTGTGTCGCCTTCCTTGTGGTATATTTTGCTGATAGTTCCAGATTTTGGGGAAGGGATCTCAACTACAGCCTTGTCAGTCTCTATCTTCAGAACAACATCATGCTCATTGACCTTGTCACCTTCCTTGACAAGCCACTTTACAATCTCCCCCTCAGCTATTCCCTCTCCTACATCTGGGAACAGAAAATCATATGGCATGTCAATACTCCGCTATCTTCTTCAGTGCCTTCATGACCCTTTCGACATCTGGAAAGAAATAATTTTCCAGCTTCGGCAGGGGCGTAACAACATCCCACCCTGCAACCCTGATGACCGGGGCTTCAAGATTCAGGAACGCCTTTTCATTTATCACAGAAAGAATCTCCGCGCCGAACCCTATGCTCTTCGGCGCTTCCTGAACAATTATGGCTCTTCCTGTTTTTCCAATTGATTTGACTATAGTATCTTCATCAAGAGGCGAGATTGTCCGCAGATCTACTATCTCTGCGTCAACCCCGCTCTTTGCAACCGCTTCGCTGCAGACCTTGACCATTGCTCCGTATGTGATAAGCGTCGCGTCGTTTCCTTCCCTTGCGATGTTTGCCTCTCCTAGCTGGATCGCGTATATTTCTTCAGGGACTTCATTCTTTATTGATCTGTATACACGCTTGGGTTCCATGAAGATTACGGGATCGGGATCGCGTATTGCAGATGCTAAAAGTCCTTTTGCATCATAAGGATTTGACGGGATAACAACCTTCAGGCCTGGCGTGTGAGCATAGTGAATTTCCGGGCTGTCTGAGTGGTGCTCCAGCGCCCTGACTCCGCCGCCGTATGGAAATCTAAGAACCAACGGAACTGTAAGTCTTCCTCTGGTTCTTGTCCGCATCCTGGAGGCATGATTGATCAACTGGTCTAGCATTGCCAGGCTGAAGCCATCAAACTGGGCCTCGCAAACAGGCCTGAATCCATTTATTGCGAGGCCTATTGAAGCACCGATTATCCCAACCTCAGCAAGAGGCGTGTCAATTACCCTATTCTCTCCGAATTTCTTTAGAAGCCCTTCTGTAACTCTGAATACCCCTCCGTCTGCCCCTACATCCTCCCCAAGGACAAGAACTGTTTTGTCCCTTGCCATCTCCTGCATCAGTGCCTGGTTGATTGCCTGAACAAGATTAAGCTGGGCCAAGCAACTCCTCCTCCTGTTCTGAAATTCTTTTCGTCTTCTCCGCGTAAGTGTATTTGAAAATATCCTTTGGATCAGGAGCGGGCATAGACTCCATCTTCTTAACTGCATCCAGTATCTTCTTCCTGAAGTCCTCCTGCATCTTCTTTTCATATGCAGCTGTCCACAATTTCTTTTTCTTCATGAAGATTCTGAGCCTGTCGATTGGATCTTTCTTCTTCCACTGCTCCACCTCCTTCTTGCTTCTGTACTTGGAAGCATCATCGGCTGTTGTATGGTCCGCAATTCTGTAGGTGAAACATTCTATCAATGTTGGACCTTTTCCTGCCCTCGCCCTGTCAATGGCTTCCTTTGTTGCCCTATAGACTGCAAGAACATCATTGCCATCAACCTGTATTCCTGGAAATCCGTAGGCAAGAGCCTTTTGCGCAAGGGTTTCTGAAGCAGACTGCTTCTCTCTGGGAAGAGAAATCGCCCATTGGTTGTTCTGGCAGACAAATACAACCGGAGCCTTTAACACCCCAGCAAAGTTCAACGCCTCATGAAAGTCCCCTTTTGATGTTGCGCCGTCTCCGAAATAAACTATTGCCGCGGTTTTTTCTTTTCTTAATCTTGAAGCCCAGGCAATTCCAACACCGTGAACAGTCTGCGTTCCCACGGGAATCGCTATCGGCAAGCAATTTGATCCCTCCGGAATAATCATGCCTCTCTCATCCCCGGCCCAATACATGTAGAGATTTTCTGCGGAGAATCCCCGCATCATCATTGCTCCGTTTTCCCTGAAGCAGGGAACCATCCAATCGCCTTTCTGCAGGGCAAAAGCAGATCCAATCTGCGCAGCTTCCTGTCCGCGCATTGGGGCATATGTGAGTATCCTTCCCTCCCTCTGCAGTGAGAGGGCGGTGTCGTCGAAAATTCTCGTTAGAACCATCCACTCATACATTTTCTTTATTTTTGCCGCAGAAACTTTCGGCATCAACTTCTTGTCTAGCTTGCCTTTCTCATTCAGAACCTGCAAATATTTTACTTCGCCCTTGAAAGCTGTCTTTAGAGGCATAGTAGCTATTGGAGAATCTGGTATAAAAACTATTTCCCTTGCGCCCATTTCTTAAGGTTCTCGTAGGAGGTCTCACCGCATATTATCTTGTCTGTCTTCTTGTTTATGAAGAAAGGGACACCCAGGCATCTGCCCCTGGGAAGCTGCGCGAATATTTTGGCGTTCTTCTGGTTGTGCCAGACCTCCAGGCGATCAACCTTGATTTTGATTTCTTTCTCAAGCTTGTCTACAAGAGGGTCCATCGTATGGCAGTGCGTGCATTCTGTACCGTAGAACATTATAAGATATGACATGTAGAATATTGTCGAGAAGTTGTATTTAATGATTACATTTTATTTAGGTCTTCTAACGGCAGGAACTTTTCTATAAAGCAATCAAATTGCAAGCTCCTTTCTGGCAGATTCTGAGTTCTCTCCGGAAAAATCCATATTTGGAAGCAAAATCCTATCTTTATTCTTTGCTGTTTTTAGAAAATCCTTTATGTCTTGAAAATATTTATTAGAAGAGCAGATTCTCATAGCTCTGCCGCCTCTTCTTCGCAGGAGGAACAGACCCATTTTCCATTGATCATCTTCAGCTCTTCGTTGAAATTTCCGCAGAGCTCGCATTCGCCCTCGGTTGCTTCAGGCACGCCTTCGCCCTCCTCCTCCGCGAACAACCTCTCCCTTAGAATCTCTATCGCTGCCGGAGCGGTCTTCGCTATCTCCCTGTCGGAAAGTATTCCAACCAGCTTCCCTGCCTGCATGACCGGAAGCCTTTCGAAACCATGCTTGACCATCAGGCGCGCTGCATCTGCTATGTCCCTGGACGGTTCGATAGCAATGACAGGAGATGACATGATCTCTTTCAGCCTTATTGTTGATGCCGACCTGTCCTTTGCAGTTATCTTGGTCACCACATCCTCCCTCGTAACAACACCGACAGGCGTCTTTCCCTCCATTATGACAAGAAGCCCGACATCCTCCTCCTTCATTATCTTGGCTCCCTCTTCCACACTCTGCTCGGGTTTGGCGGTAACAACCCTGTTAACCATTGCATCTTTTACTTTGATATCTGTCGGCATATTTTAGAATGAAAATGCCAGACATTTAAAGTTATGTTTTCTTCAGAATACGACATAATGGGTAAAGCTTATAATACTCTACGGCAATAGTCTATGTATGGATAAGAAAGAAGTCGATAGGGAAAGTCTGGCAAATAAAATTGCAGGAGAAATAGTTATGAGCCCCTCTCCTGGCAAGACAATACAGAAGTGGAGAGGGATATTCAAGATTTCGCAGAGGAAACTTGCCGATGAGATGAAGATGATGCCATCTGTTATTTCCGACTATGAGAAGGGGAGGAGGAGTTCTCCAGGCTCAAAGGTAATAAAGAAGATTGTTAACGCGCTAATCTCGTGCGATGAGAGGGAAGGGGGCAATGTTGTAAGGGAGTTCGGCAATATTTCCGGGAAGAACGCGTATTCTGATGCTGTTATCGACATAATGGAATTCAATAAAGCTGTTTCCGTCAAAGATTTCTGCAGGACACTTGGAGCCAATCTGGTCACAGGCGATTCGGAAAAGGAGGTCAATGGTTATACGATTGTGGACGGGGCGAAGGCAATAGTAGAGATGCCTGCCTTTGAGCTTGTAAAGCTCTATGGAGCAACAAGCAAGAGAGCCCTGATTTTTGTAGGCACAAATACTGGAAGGACCTCCCTTGTGGCAATAAAGGTAACAAACCTTAGGCCTGCCCTCGTTATAGTTGAGAGCGGCAGTGGTTCAGCAGATCCGCTTGCAAAGAGGATAGCTGACATTGAAGGCATACCGCTCGCTGTTCTAAAAACAGTCAATGCAGAGAACGTTAAACAGATATTGAGAAGAAACTACTCCTAGACCCCCCTATTTCTTGTCGAACATGATTTACATTATTAATTATTGTTATAATTATAATTATAACATTGTTATAGGAAGTATAGGTAGTAGTATCTTGAGTTTCCTAGAGAAACAAAGTCCTAAAGAAGGCAAGGGGTGTTATAAAAATCTCCATAGGAAACAGGGGTCAATGTCTTTCATATGAACATTTTTCTTCATTTTACTCGTAAATTCCCATGTTTCCATAGGAAACGATGGGGTTCACGTGAAGTTAGATATTTATATGGTAACGCCTTCTATCATTCTACTTCAAAGGAAATGGAGGTTGTTCGCATGGATGTTTTATCACCACAAGCTAATACTGTCACTTCACAGCTCTTCTCAAAATATCTTGAGAGCCAGCCTCTTTTTTCCAATAGAACCATACTCTCCGCCTCTTTCACTCCTAATAGGATTCCACACAGGGAAAAGCAGATAGCGGATCTTGGAAGAATAGTTGCCCCCGCCTTAAAGGGAGGGAAGCCTAGCAATGTTTTTATCTATGGGAGGACTGGGACCGGCAAGACGCTTGTTGCGAAGATGGTTTTGGATGAGCTGGAGAGGGCAAGTGTTCAGACATCCTACAAGGCAAAGACCTTCTACATCAACTGCAAGATGAAGAAGGTTGCAGACACAGAGTATCGTGTACTGTCCCATCTCATGTCCCAGTTCGGCAAGGAAGTTCCCTTCACAGGCCTTCCGACAGACCAGCTATATTCTATGTTCTTCAAAGCATTAGATGAGGAGGAGAGAACAGTCATACTTATCGTTGATGAGATAGACAATCTGGTTGAGAGAGTGGGTGATGAGATACTATATAATATCACCAGGGCCAATCATGAATTGAAGAAAAGCAGGCTTTCGATCATAGGAATTACCAATAATCTTGCATTCATAGAGAATCTTGACCCGAGGGTAAGGAGCTCTTTGGGCGAAGAAGAATTGGTTTTTGCCCCCTACAATGCGGTGCAGCTTCAAGAGATCCTGAAGGAAAGGGCTTACATCGCATTTGAGGTTGGAGCGATTGCGGACGGGGTAATAGAAAAATGCTCTGCCCTTGCCGCCCAGGAGCATGGGGATGCAAGGAGAGCCCTTGACCTGCTTAGGGTTGCTGGAGAGCTTGCTGAGAGAGCGGGCGACCGGAAGATAGAAATCAGGCATGTTGATCTGGCAGAGGAGAGGATAGACACTGACAGGGTTGTCGAGATCGTAAAGGCGCAGCCAAGGCAGAGCCAGATTGTCTTATGGGCCATAATGAAACATATAGAGGGCGGAAGAAGGGAGATCGAGACCTCTGAAATAATTGATCTGTATAGGGAGCTCTGCAAGGCAAGCGGGCTCCGGGAGCTTACACAGAGAAGAGTTTCTGATCTGATAGCAGAGCTTGACATGTTCGGGATAATTTCGTCAAGAATTGTATCGCATGGAAGGTACGGAAGAACAAGGGTTGTGTCCCTTCCGCTTTCCGATTCTGTTCATAAGAGACTTAAAGCTGCGCTGTCACAATACTTCTAGGTTATTATGTTTCCTCATGAACAGTTTACAAGCCTAGGAGTTCTGGTGACGCCTGGCGCGGCAAGATTTCTGGAAGGGCTCCGCGGCCCTGACATAAGCAGGATAATCAAGCTTGTGGAGGATGAAAGGCCCCTGGTTCTTTCTGAAGACCTTCTTGCGAGATTTCTCAAATCGCATGATTACAGAATAATCAACACACTGGATGTAAAGAAAAGATTTACAATAAATGATTTTGTCAGGTCTGTGAATGAAAAATATAATTTTCTCCAGGGCCTGCTTGCGGAAAGGATCGGGAACGAAAAGCTCGTTTCAATAAACAAATGTGAAGACGGAAAACTTTCAATAATAGGAAATATCTGGAAAATCAGCGAAAGCGACGGGGGATATCTTCTGGATGTTGAGGATCCCACCGGAAAACTTCAGGCCAGTGCAAGCAAGGACATAGGATCAAGGCTAAGGGAGGAGGATGTAGTTGTGCTGACGGGAGAGCTTTCCAACAATGTCTTTCGAGTTGAGAATATAGTGCACCCCGACATCCCAATTCAGGAACCTAAGCTGACCAATGCTGACGTGTCATTGGGCTTTATCACCAGCATGCGAACAGGAAGGAACTCCGTGGATTTTCTGTTTGCATTGGACGAGAAGATAGCGGAGGAGTTCGCAGCTGGAACGGTTTTCCTCCTCTCCGACAAGAAGCGGGTGAAAAATAACATCGTGCCGATAACCAACCCCTCCATGGTTGAAATAAACGGCATAAGAGTTCTGTTTGTTTTGGGCCAGAACCCGCTGGATATGATAAAGAAAAGATTTCTCAGGACCAAGCACGCATTTTTCTTGCTGAAGGACATTCCGGACATCGTGGTAACCGACATACCAACGGTTCCCAACTACAAGGGCATAACCTTCATCCAAACGCAGAACATAATAAACCTGAAAAACCGGGAAATTTCGTTTGTTATGTAGAGCAGATAGTCTTATATTTCTTCGTTGCGAACTCGAATAATGAAACTCCAGATTTTTGATTGCGATTATACGGTGCTAAACAACAAGCCCCTGCTAAGGATATTCTGCAAGACAGAGGACGGGAGCAGCGTTTGCATCTTCTATGACAAGTACCTTCCCTACTTCTACCTCCTTCCTAGAAAAGACGTTTCTGTCCATGATCTTGTATATGAGGCAGAGAAGAACGGGCTGCAGGCAGAAATTGTCAAGAGAATTTTGCCGATCGGATACCACAAAGATCCTGTGGATGTCCTGAAGATCACAGGGCGCGACCCCTCGAAAGTTCCTGAGATCAGGGAATTCTTCAGGAAGTGGGCAGACCCGTACGAGGCTGATGTGCTTTTCAAGTACCGCTTCATGGTTGATTTCGGCCTGAGAGGAATGTCTTGGATGGAGGCGCACGGAAGGCCTACAAACACCAACACGGTTACATGCAGGGCTTTCGATGCGGATACAATTGTTCCCATTGAGGCCCTCAAGAACGCACCGCTCAAGTACCTGTCTTTTGACATAGAGTGCATCCATAAAGAAAATACTATTCCAGAATCCTCTAAGGACCAGATAATAATGATATCGCTCGCATTTTCCCCCTCGTACCAAGGGAGGGAGAATATGGTTCTTGTTGCAAAGAGAAAACAGCTAAAGGACGCAACAGTTTTTGACGGAGAAAAGGAGATGCTGGAGAAGTTTTTGGAGATAATTAAAACATATGACCCAGACATTCTTTGCGGATACAACATCCAAAATTTCGACATACCATACATACTGGACAGGCTGGATGCGAACGGTCTCAGCAAAAACATCGGGCGCGGCGACAAGGTTCCGTTCACAAGAAAGTTTGGACAGTACCAAGTCACGCCTGTTCTGGGGAGAGTAGTTATAGATCCCTATTTCATAATCAAAAACCTTTCCATCTATGACCAGCCCATCAGATTCAAGAGAAACGACCTTTCGACTGTGGCAAAAGCCACGCTGGGAATGGACAAGCTTGAGATGAATCACAATGAGCTTATCCGTATCTGGAAGAGCGGCGGGCTTGAGGATCTGCAGAGGCTGGTTGAATATTCCAGAAGAGATGCAGAGCTTGCCCTGAAGCTTGTCATAACCAGAAAGCTTGTGGATATGGACAAGTTCATAGAAACTGCCAAGCTCAGCGGGCTGCTGCTTCAGGATGTTATCGGCGGGCAGTCAGCAAGGCATGAGATGGCGCTCTTCCATGAGGTCAAGAAGAGAAACATCCTGATGCCACCTAAGCCTTCTATAAACTATGGCGAGAGGAGCGATCTCAAAGGGGCTCTAGTACTGGAGCCTGCAATAGGACTGCATAAGGACTGCTCGGTTCTTGTTCTTGATTTCACTTCCCTATATCCCTCCCTCATCAGATCCAGAAACATCTGCACGACCACGCTTCTCCTGAAAGATGAGGATGTTCCTCATATGACGGCCCCTGGAAACATAAAATTTGTCAAGCCTGAAGTAAGGCAGGGTGTGCTGCCTTATGTTGCAGACTTCCTTTTCAAGAGCAGGGCTGCTGTGCGGGAGCAGGCCAGAAGGGAGTCAGATCCAGAGAAGAGAAGAATACTGGAGGCAAAGCAGTATGCGCTGAAGGGAATGACTGTTTCCCTGTGGGGCTACATAGGATTCGCAGCCGCGCGTTTTCATAACCCGCAGGTAGCTGCCGCAATCACAGGATGGGGAAGGGAGAACCTGGAGTTCACAAAAAATCTTGTAGAGAAGTCGTATCCTGTGAAGGTCATTGCTGGAGACACCGATTCGCTTTTCATGAAATGCAATATAACAGACATGGAGGAGGCGCAGAAGCTGGGAGAGGAGATAGCCAATTTCGTAACATCCCAGCTGGAAGGGCTGCAGCTGAAGTTCGAGAAGATATTCAAAACAATAATTATTCTTACAAAGAAGCGCTATGCAGGCTGGTACTTTGAAAAAACTCCGCTCGGCTGGAGGGAGGGTATAGACATGAAAGGAATAGAGACTGTGAGGCGTGACTGGTGCACGCTGACATCAGAGGCATCGAAGACTGTCCTGGAAATAATCCTGAAAGAGGGGGATATCAACAAGGCCCTCAACTATGCGAGGGGCATTGTGCGTGATGTTGTCAGCGGCTCAGTTGATGTCGAAAAGCTGGTTATCATAAAGGGCGTTACAAAGATGCCGTCATCGTACAAAGGCATCCAGCCCCATGTCGAGGTAATGAAGAAGATAATGGAAAGGGATCCGACGAGGCGCGATGTGGTAGGAGAGAGGATCGGATATGTAATAGTAAAGGGGGACCAACTGCTTTCCAAAAGGGCAGAGGACCCTGATTACGTAAAGAAGAACAAACTGCAGATAGATCCAGAATACTACATTGAAAATCAGATACTGCCTCCACTAGAGAGGATCTTCGAGGCATGCGGAATTTCCAGAAATGAGATTGTCCATGGATTCAAGCAGCATACGCTGGCAGGGGTATTCGGCAATGGATCAAGGAAGGATATCACTCTGAAGGACTTCGATGGAATAAGCTGCAGCAGCTGCGGCGCCATGTTCTCCATTCCGCCTCTGTCCGGCATTTGCGCAAGCTGCAAATCTTCCGGCCTGCAGTTTGTCCATAATGGAATATCAGGCCAGATGGTCTCCCTTTCCTAGATTGTCCTTATTCCCAAGAACCAGAGAGCTGTCGGAGCTATCAGGCATCCCATAAGGTGTGTTCTTCCCGTGTCAAACCTTATGGGTATGTAGCCTACAGCCGCAGAGAGCAGCAGCACAGCAAGGCCGAAAGCTCCGGTCAGGTATATTACCAAAAACACTATGAACGCCATGACGCATGCAGACACAATCCTTTGGTCCAGCTTGCTTATCATATTGACCATGGACTTTCCCATTTTGAGTGTCAGAAAAAACGAAACCACAGAAACGAAAAGCAGTATGCCTAGAAAGGTCATCAGCATGAAAAGATCAACCTTTACAAGATTGCTTATCGCCACAGCAATGCCAGACCTCGGGTTTCCAATGATTGATATTGCAAGCACTGAATAGACCAAGTCAGAGGCGTTTATTGCCCCGAGCGTTGAGAGAAAAGTTTTGCCGCCGCCCTTTAATTTTGCAGATTCCATGACAATCAGGGCAATCTGCGATGCGCCAACTCCAGGGAGCAGTCCCGCAAAACCTCCTGCAACTGCTCCAGATACTACCGGATATCTGATTTCCCTAAGGTCTACTTCAGAAGGATTTGCATCCTCCAAATACCTTATTGTGCTTTTTGACCTTGCCATCTCGATGAGCGCAGGAATGCCAAACAAGCCGCTCAGCAGGGGGAATATGAAAGAGTCAGAGAAGCTAAGCGATGCCAGCCCCAGAAGCGAGGACAGGAGGAGTGCAAAGAGGGCATAGATCATCGAGCCCTTCTTCTCTCTTGATATTCCGTATATCGCTACAGAAATTAGAACAGCGGGAATGAATGCCTTCATGCCCGCATATGCTGTGGACATTATCAAGTAGAAGACTGGGATAAGGAGTATTGCTAGAACAACGCCTCCCAGATGGCCTATGGAGAATGACATCAATGCCTCATACCCCCTTCCCTCCTTCTGCATACTCTCAGCGGGGGAGACTGCCAATGCGGTTGTCTCTTCCGCAGACCTGAAGAGCAGCGTTGGAATGGACGAGAAGAAGATATTGCTTATTCCCATTGACAGAATAGTTAGAGCAAGCACTATCGGGTCCAGAAATGAAAGGAGCAGCAGAGCAGGAGGTATCAGGGTATTTGGATGTATGCCTGGAAGCAGGCCCGCCACAGAGCCTAACATGATGCCGAAGAACACCCAAAACAAGGCCTCAAGCATCCAAATAATTTAGGTTTCCTCAGCTTATAGTCGATTCACTCTATGGGGAGTTAATTTTTGTATATTCCTTTAAGAGCAGGTTTGCTGCAATTTTAGTATGGGATTTTTCGGCAAAAACTTCAAGGAGATACTTACCTCTGAAATGGTTTCACTGCTTGGAGGACTTTTCGTAGGCACCGTACTTGCCGTCTATGCAGACAAGCTGCTTTTGATACCAGGCATGCTTCTCCTCCTTCCGGGCTTTTTGGAAATGAGAGGAAACATAAGCGGATCGCTTGCCTCCAGGCTCAGCTCGGGACTGTTCCTTGATGTGATAAAGATCAACAGACCAAGCAGAAGGATAGTCAGTGGAAACCTTCTCGCATCGTTTTTTCTCGCCATCGTGGCGTCGCTGGCGCTAGGTGTCATTGGATTCATTTTCAACTACTTCGTTTCAGGAATATTCTACCCTAGGATTATATTTCTTCCGCTTATTGCTGGCATCATTGCAAATGCCGTTGAGATAGTCCTGACATTTTCAGCCACTTTCTACTTTTTCAGGAAGGGGTATGATCCAAACAACATAATGGGCCCTTTCATTACAACCACCGGTGACATAAGCAGCATACTTTCGCTGCTGATAGCTATAGTGATAATATGAGACACCACATAAGGAGGCACTTGGAGCGGCTAAGAAAGATGGAGAGAAGAAGATACCACCATCTAATACACAAGCTGCATAAGAAACACCACATATCCAGGAAAACTCTTTTCTATGTCAAGGAGTATGGCCCGCACACGAATGTCCCAAGGACAATAATAAGGGAGAGCGTCAAGATACTGCTTCTCGCGTCAATAGTAAGCTCGGTGGGCGGCTTTGCGCTTGAGAGCATAAAGAACACGTTCCTTACCCTGACGCCTTTCATTATCCTGCTTCCGCTTCTCAACAACATGATAGGAAGCTATGGAACAATATTTTCCTCCAAGATATCTACAATGCTCCATGAGGGAAAGCTAAAATACACATTAATGCGCTCAAGGGACCTGCGCGAGCTTTTCCTTACAATACTTCTCACGGCTGTCATAACATCCATTGTAGGCACGTCTCTTTCGCTCTCAATAGCGTTTCTCGCAGGAAGCTTCTTAGACCACGCGCTTATACTCAAAATATTCCTTGTGTCCTTGGTGGATGTTGTATTGCTTGTTGGAATATTGTTTTTTGTGTCCCTTTTCGGAGGCCTTTACTTTTACAAGAAGAACGAGGATCCAAACAACTTTCTCATACCCATAACGACATCCATTGCAGATTTCGGCAACATGATGATTCTGGCGTTTCTCATAATCTATTTCTTCTAGGATTTGTCTTCTAAAAGCTTCTCTATGACAGTTCCGAACGCGGGCCTTGTTATGAGAACGCCGATCAGCACTCCCATCATTGTAACTATCGCAAAGCCCTTCATTGCCCCTATACCTATGAAAAGAAGAGGGAGCATCGCTGCAATCACGGTTGCTGCCGAACTGAAAATAATGAAGAAGGCTGATTTTATTTTCTGCCTTACAGTATAGGCCTCGCCTTTTATGCCGCCCAAGGTTTCATCCAATATCATAATCTGCGCGTCTATTCCTGTTCCCACTACTGCGATGATGGCTGCTATTGCGACGAGGTCAAGTGTCCAGCCTATCATTGCCGCGCCCCCCAGGATCACTATAACCTCGCTCAGGCCTGTAAGCATAACAGGTATGGTTAACTTTATTGACCTGTATCTTATGAACACAACTATCCCAACAGCCAGTATTGCAAGCAGCCCTGCGAAAACAGACGAGCTTATGAAATTCCTTCCCAGAACAGGGGATATCGTATCGCTTTTTACTATCTCAAGCCCCACAGGAAGCGCTCCCGACTGGAGGATGCTCTGCAGGAAGATTTTTTCTTTCAGGGCCTCCTCTTTTGTATTTTCACCCCCGGTTATCGAGGGCTCAGTCAGCGCCTTTCCTGCAAGATCAGCTGCAATGGAGAGCGTTGTTATGGATTTTTCATCAAGATAGAGCTGAAGAGGGCTTTCCAGATATGAAGGGCTCGCAGGAGATATTCCTAGACCGCTTGTAACTTTTGCAAAATTATCAGCGCCCTTCTGTGAAAGGAATACCTGGAAGTTGAATTGCCAGAAGCTTCCCTCAGAAAATACCCTGGAGACGCACACATTGGGCTGGTCCACTATGCAGACTGTTCTTATGTCGTCTCCCGTGAAGGTAGTGAAGAGCAGGAATGCCTTGCCTTCTGTTATGTTCTGAAGCACGAAAGGCACGCCATCAAGCATGGAGCTCTCATTCATGCCTATCATGCTCCCTTCAAGCTCTATGCTGGAATTTGTTGCCTTGATGGTGTAAGTTTTTGTTCCGAACTTCAGCGTTCCATTGCCCTTTGCAATATCAACTGTTCTGAATATCTTTCCTTCAAACTTGCCTTGTTTTGCCAAAAGATCCTTAACGTCGCCCTCTGTTCCGCCAGCAACCTCCACCTGTATGTAGCCGCTTCCGCTGACGTCCTTCACGATCTGAAACTTTGTCTCCTTCAGTCCGAAGACATTTATCCTTGTCTCCAGAGTCCCGAGTATCTGCTCAAGCTCTGCGGAGCTTACATTGCCCTTGGGTTCCAGAAGAACCCTTGTTCCTCCGACAAGATCCAATCCCAGCTTCAGCCTGCTGCTGTCTGGCTTTGCAACCACTATTCCGAGCGATCCTCCCTTTCCGTCAACAAGCTCGAGCTTTCCGGAGTGTATGAATCGTATCACTCCAGTATAATTTTCAAATTGCAGAAGATCCTCAGGCGAGGCTATTTCCTTTTCGTTCATCCATGTTATAATCTCCCCGGCCTTTAGCTTCCCGTAAAACGGGGAATCGGAATCTATGGATTTTACCGCGACGCCCTTCTTATCCACAGGAACTATCAGATAGAGCGACCCTATGACAAATAGCAGAAGCAGAAGAACCTTCCAGTATTTTAGTATCTGCATCAGACCACCTTCCTCTCAAGATACCATTTCAGCAGGTGCGCGTTCAGGATCCATGTGTTCGGTATGTCGATTATCAGGCCGATCAGAAGCGTTGAGGCTATCTGGCTTATGGTTGCTGATCCGGAGATCAGGAACAGGGTTGCCACCGCTGCAGCGGCCGTGCCGATCATTGTCAGGCCCGTCTTCGCTGCCATTATCATCCTTTCGTTTATTGTTCCCTCATGCCTCTTCAGCACACGGCTTGTCAATAGAACGTTGGTGTCAACGCTGAAGCCTGTCAGCAGCAAGAGCGCTGTAAAGGTTGCGAGCGAGAGCTTTATCCCTAACAGCTGGGAGATTGCGAACGTCTCTATTATGTCTGCGAAGCCTGCCAGAACTATATAGAAGCTTGGCATGGGTTTTTTGAATATTATGAATATGGTTATGGCCATGAAGAGGAACGCCACAAGCAGAACTATTTTTGCCTGGTCTAAGAATGACCCGCTCAGGCTGGGACCAACGCTCTGGACAGAGGTTAATGCATATTTGTAGCCGTTTGATTCCAGCAGACCTGTAACAGTGTCGGCTGACACTTCAGAGGGAACATCTATTATCAGCGTGTACGAATTGCCTGAGCCCGACACTCTTACCACTCCGCCCAGCGGCTTTATCAGATTCTCCAATGCCGCCGCGTCTGGCCTGATGCCTGATTCCAGCATGATCTGCGTTCCGCCCTTGAAGTCTATGTCCAGGTTGAGGTTGCCTGTGAAGGTGATGTATGCCACATACAGCAGAGACGCGGCCAAAAGCAGTATTGGTATCGCGATTGGCCATTTCTTGTTTAGAATATACTCCCCAAGTCTCATCATGCTGTCTTATCGTTTAGGAAACTATATAAATCTACCCGAATTGAACTTGTTTTATGCGCGTTTGTGTAATAGGCTGCGGGATAAACGGCGGGTACATTGCATGGAAGCTTGCAAAGTTGGGCCATAGCGTTACGGTTTATGACAAGAAAACCACATTTGAGGATGTTGTTTGCTCTGGCTTGATATCAAGGAGGCTTTGGGACTTCATACCCGAAAACAGGAAGCTCGTAGACAGCGGGATTGATTATATGCTCCTTCATTTTCCTAAGAAAATAATGAGGGTTGAGTTCTATCCTAAGATGCTTGTCATTGAGCGGTCCAGCTTGGATGAATATGCGGCTGGGCTTGCAAAGCATGCTGGGGCGAAAATACATCTTGGACACAAGTTCAAATCTTTTAGGGACCTTGGAGGCAAGGTTGAGGTCACTGTTGAACACAATTCCAAGATCATTGCAGAAGAGTTTGATTATATGATTGGATCAGACGGGCCTTCCTCTGAGGTTAGGAAGCAATGCGGATTCAAAGATCCGCCCTACAGAATAGGCATCTATTTCTATGATAGAACAGAGGACAAGAATAACTTTGTTGATGTATGGCCTTTGGAGAAAGGGTTCATCTGGAAGATACCGAGGGGAAAGAGCATTGAATATGGAATCATAGAGGAAGCAACGAAGGCGAATGCAATATTCAGGGATTTTTGTAGGGAGCATAACCTGAAGATAGGGTCGATCAAGTCTGCCCTGATACCAGAAGGATTCAAGAGCGTTGCAAAGGGCAGGATAGCTATTTGCGGGGATGCTGCAGGATTGACGAAGCCTCCATCAGGCGGAGGAATAATCTGGGGCATGTTTGCTGCAAATTTGCTTGTAGAAAATTTTCCCGACTTCAAAGCATATGAGAGAAAAGCCAAGAAGTTCTTCCATCCCAGACTTGTGTTTTCCTCGATAACAGAACGCGCTGTGGTAAAGGTTGGCAATAACTATCCGTTTCTGCTTCCGAAGAAGAACGTCATGGACGCTGATCTGGTATTCTAATTACTTTGGCATGTAAACAAGTTCAGGCCTTCCCTGAACGCTCACCTTCGGCCTGAATGTGGAACGGTCTTTGTACGGTATTGTCTCCTTCAGCATGTAGCTCTTCTCCAGCTCTTCGGGAAACCACTCCACATCCGGATCGGAGTCTATTATTATGTATTCGAACTTCTTGCTGCTTATTTCTGATATTACTTCTGCTTTCAGGTCTTGGCTTGTTTTGCTGTCTGCGCCTATTAGCACATCATAGAGCGGGCCGAAGTGCGCGTATGCGGTTTTTCCTGCCATGCTTGCAATATATGGGTGGCTGGGAATCAGCACATCCCCTTTGAGATTTTCCACAAATGCCACAATCCTGTTTCCAGCTCCCCAGTCTTCCTGCGACGGTATGTAGGAGTAGGGGTTGTATGCGAACCAGATAAACTGGAGCAGGATGAGGGAGTAGATGAGCGTGCTTGAGAAACCGCCTCTCAGCAATCTGGGAAACTCCAGGTGCTGGAGCATTGAGTATGCTGCCAGAGCGGCAACTATGCTGAGCATCGCATAAGAAGGTATTAAATTGTTCACAAATCCTCCCAGCTTCAGCTTAGCGTACCAGGAACCCAGCAGCACTCCGGAGAGGAGGGCGGCATAGAAATATCTGTTGTTCGCGTTCTTGTTGGACACATACGCCAGCGCCAGGAGCGCGAGCAATGGAACATAGAGAAGGATGTCCTTCAGCCAGAAGCTGTAAAATACGGTTGGCGCGAAGCCGTGCTGGCTCGGCAGTGTAAAAGTGTAGTACTGGTACCAGCCTTCTGTTAGATTGTTCATGAACAGCGCGCTTCCTGCAATTATGATTGCAATAGGCACGATGAAGTAGAGGGATTTCCACTTCTCCTTGTACATGAGATAGAGGAGCAGAGGCGCAACCATTATTATTGCTGTCTGTTTCGTCAGGAACGCCAGGGAGACAAGAATGCCGAGCTCTATTCTGGAAAGCGGGGAGTTGTAGAACTTTGCCACAAAGAACGCGCCCAAAAGAAGCGCGAGAAACAAAGAGTCTACCCTTGCAAGATCAAGCCATGCCCCGCTCCTTGCGTATGTTGCGATGAACAGCGATGTGCCGAGGAACGCATAGAAGCTATTGTTAGTCTCCTTTCTGATGAATGCAAAGACCAGCAGCAGGGAAAATATGGAGGCTATCACCGAGACAAGACGCAGCGGCGCGAAGCCCAAGCCCATTATGCTCGCGAAAGATGCGGAAACATAGAAGTAAAGCGGGGTATAGATCGGAGATACGAAGTCGAACGACGGCTCCACATACAGGCTCTCCCCTGCCAGTATGCGGTCAACGCTCTGCAGCGATAATCCTTCCAGCCATTCCAGTTCATAGGGGTATGCCAGCCTCTGCGCTATTACAAAAAGGTAGAGGAGGAAGAAGGTTATGCCTGCTATGAATATTGCGAACTTCAAAACACTATTATCTTTCATATTGGATAATCTTCGTCAGATTAGAATATAAATTAAACCTTCCCAATTATAGGCATGAAATTTGTCCTCGGCCTGACTGGATTTGCCTCGTCAGGCAAGTCAACTGTTGCAAACTACCTTAGAAACAAGTACGGATTCCAGTTTCTCGTCTTCTCGGATGTCATTGTAGAGGAGGCAAAAAGTAGAGGACTGTGGAAGGCCGCCGGGCTTGAGAGCCAGAAGATGATACTGTCGCAGGTCGGTGACATGATGAGGGTCGAGTCAGGGGACAAGGGCATAATTGCGAAGAAACTTGTCGACCTCCTAAGCGCGTCCAAGCATGACAAGCATGTTATCGACGGATTCCGCACTCCCGCGGAAGTTGAGCTGTTCAGGAAGAGCTTTGCAAAGTTCTACCTCCTGCATATAATGGCTGGAGACGATATGAGATTTAAGAGAAGGCAGGCAGAGGATCCAACCGCATCGTTCGAGAAGATGAAAGAGAGGGACAGTATGCAGCAGATCATGGACACAATCAGGACGGTGAACTTCAGGATCAACAACAACGGAACTAGAGAAGAGCTCTACAGGCAGGTGGACTCTATACTTGACACTGTTCGTTGACCTTTATTACTTCTATCTTCGCCTCCTTCAGCAGCTTCTTCCCCAGGTCATCTGGATAGTCTATTCCGTGCACGACCTTTTGTATGCCGGCGTTGATTATCATCTTTGCGCATTGAATGCAGGGCGAATGCGTTGTGTAGATATCGCAGCCCTTTGTCATCATTCCGTGCCTTGCCGCATGGACAATCGCGTTCTCTTCAGCATGGGAGCATGTGCATTTGTCATAGTTGGTTCCCGGTGGATATACTTCCGGCGGAGCGCTGCAGCGCTCGCATCCGCCCTCGTTGCAGTTCCGTATCTTGTGCGGCGTGCCGTTGTAGCCCGTTGATATTATCTGCTTGCCGTTGACTATGAGCGCCCCGACCTGCCTTCTGCTGCAGCTGCTTCTTACTTTGATTGCATGCGCGATAGAAATGAAGTAATCGTCCCAGGCTGGCTTATGCATGGGAATAAATGATGTGCAATATTTATATCCTTTACGCAACTATGAAACTTATGAAAGTAGCTTTGATAAGGCCGCCGACACTGCAGGGGGATTTGATTAAGGCGGGGTTTGTCCAACATCCGATAAACATCCTCTACCTGGCATCCATGCTAAAGAAATATGGTCATGATGTTGAGCTCTTTGATCATGAGGTGGAAGAATTTAGTGTAGACAAGATAAGGGAATTCTCACCGAATATAGTCGGGGTCACCGCAATAACTCCTCGCATTGAAAAGGCGAATGAGATAATCAAGGCGATAAAAGCCGCGATGCCTGTTGTTGGAATCGTTGGCGGTCCTCATCCAACTGCTCTGCCGAAGGAGACGCTGGAAGAATTCAGGGACATTGATATCTGCGTCACCGGCGAGGGAGAATACAGTCTTCTTGAAATCTGCGAAGCTTTGGAGAAAGGGGGGGAACTTTCAGGCATAAAAGGCATAGCATTCCGCGATAACGGCAGAATTGTGGTTAATGAGAGGAGGCCTCCTATAGCAAACCTTGACGATCTGCCGTTTCCAGACAGGGATTTGCTAAAGCACAGCCTGTACAAAGGAGCTTCCACTCCAGGCTTCTCAAGGCATTTCCTGAACATAACAGAGATATACACCTCAAGAGGATGCCCGTTCTCCTGTATTTTTTGCGCTGCATGGGAAACGCATGGAAGAGCAGTCAGATACAGGAGCATAGATAACCTGATAGAAGAGATGAAGCAGTGCATCGAGAAATACAAGATAAATCATTTTACCATAGATGATGACAACTTCACTCTTAGGAAGAACAGGGTCTTGGAATTCTGCGAGAAGGTCAAAGGAATGAACATAACCTGGGACTGCGATTCCAGAGTAACGATAGACAAAGAAACAGTGGATGCGATGGCAAGGGCCGGCTGCAAGAAAATAGCATTCGGAGTCGAAAGCGGGAGCCCGCGGGTGCTTCAGCTTAACAGGAAGTCGATAACTCTTGACCAGGTCAGGAACGCGATAAAATTGGCCAAGGACGCCGGGATGCAAATCACCGCCTTCTATATGATAGGCAGCCATCCCGATGAAACATTGGAGGACATCGAACTGACTAAGAAGCTTATCAGGGAAACGGAGCCCGATTATATCACAGCATCCATAGCGATACCATTTCCAGGCACCGAACTCTACAATATAATGGAAAAGAACAACCTCATACTAGAAAAGAAATGGTCCAATTTCGCTTTCTTCAACACCAAGCCCACATGGAAGACATTCCATTTCTCGCCTGATGATTTAGTGAGCATACAGAATGACATGCTGAAATGGTTTTACATGAGGCCCTCATACATTCTAAGAAGGATAGGGAAGATAAGGTCGTATGGGGAACTTTCCTACTGGGCTGGTTCAGGGATAGCCCTATTGAAGTACTTATTCTTAAGGAAACATGCTTGATTGTCAGCAGGTATTTTTTCAAATGAGCAAAAGTAGCCCAGCAAAGAGAAGGAAAACTACAAACAGTGCTATGAGATTTCGGTGCTTTCTAAAAACAGTCTCCGGTTCGGCTGCATTTGAGGTCTGGAGCGCCATCTTGTAATACTTTAGCATGCCGTATACCGCAAACGGCAACGAAAGCAGCAGAATTGGTTTTATGCTCAGGGCAAGCATGATGAAGCTTATCAGCGCGAGAACTGCGGCCAGCCTAGCTATCACAGAGAGCTCCCTCTTGCTGTAGGAGTCCAGTATGGCTCTTCTGCTTTTCGGGTCCAAGTTCATGTTCTTCTCTGAGGATCTCTTGAGAGCTAGCATAAAGACTGCGATGAAGAAAGTCATGAGCATTATTGATATCGCGGATAGCGTGATAGTTGAGAATTTTATTGACAGGTCTATAATCTGCGGAGAGGATGCGAAAAAGAGCGATTGTATGCCGTTTGATACGATTTCTGTAGAGGCTATGTTGATATTAAGAGACAATCGCGCAGCATTGTATGGCTCAAATGCCAACCACCCTACAAGTACCCTCAGAGGAAAATTTGACGCAGCGGAAGCGATATCAATGTATTTTTTATCTTTGAGTCTTAAGGGTTTTATGTTGTATGCAAGCGCGTTGGCTAGAAGCAAGATGTCCACAACCGCTATCAGTGGATGCAGTATGAAGCCAATATACAGAGCTCCTATGAGAAATGCGAAAGCTAGCATGGAGGCGGCTTTGACGGAGATTTTGCCGGCAGCAAGAGGCCTTTTGGATTTTGTGGGATGTTTTCTATCGCTCTCCAAATCAGTTATGTCGTTTATGGTGTAAATGACGCCCTGCATCATTATCAGATTGATCACAGAGGCGAAAATGAGCAATGGTATGTCTACTATGCTCAGCGGTGTCAGGAACATTGCCGGAGCTGCGCCTATTATAAGATAAAGGCTCTTGAACCATTGGGCAGGCCTTGTGAGCTGCACCGCCGCCTTAAGTTTTCCCAGCATACTCATGCATAGCTTAATGAGAACTTAAATATAAAAACCAAGATAAAGCTGGGTATAAATAAGAACTAAGTTTTATATGTTTATATCTGGTGTAGCAAATGGAATTCGTTAGTAAAAAGAAGATGCTGCCGTTCTTCCTGATAAGCATACTCGTGTTCGGGGCGTTCGTTTTTCTTGGGGGATACGAGGACGTGAGCAGGTCCCTGCTCTCTGTTGCCCCGCAGACCATCATTCTGGTTCTGCTTTCCGTGAGCTTGAGCTACGCGATAAGGTTCTATAGATGGGAGTTCCTGCTGAAGAGCGTTGGAATAAAGATACCGAGGAAGACATCGCTGTTTGTTTATTTCTCAGGATTTTCCATGGTGATAACTCCTGGAAAGGTTGGGGACATATTCAAATCCTACCTGCTGAAGAGCACGAGCGGCATAAAGATAAGGGACAGCGTCTCTGTTGTAGTGTTTGAGCGTGTTGCAGACATACTTGCCATGTCGGCCTTTGCGCTGCTCGGCGCGTATCTGATTGCTGACAGCCTGTACGTGATAGGCGGTGTTGTGCTCCTGATAGGCATAATGATCATGCTTCTGCACAACGAAAAAATTCTTGCGAGAGTGGTAGGACCTCTGGCAAGGAGATCTAAGATGGGCGAGTACCTGAAGGACGCATACCCGAACTTCAAGAGGCTTGCCGGGCTGCGCACACTGTTTCCCGTTGTCTCTATTTCCATGGTGTCATGGTTTTTCGAATGCCTGGCCTTCTGGATTGTATTGCAGAGCATGGGCGCGAACGTTGACATTCTTGGCGCCGTGTTTGTCTTTGCCTTCTCTTCAATATTCGGTTCCATACTTGTCCTGCCTGGGGGGGTGGGAGCCGCAGAGGGGAGTTTCTATGTGCTGCTTACAGTGCTGGGCGTGACAACATCAGTCGCCTTGGCTGCAATAATCCTGATAAGGCTGCTAACGCTCTGGTACGGAGTGCTGGTGGGCATAGTATCGACGTTCATTGTTTCAAAGTACTTCATCAAAGAAACAGAGGCGGTGCAGACTAGACGAGAGATTTCTTAGAGATCTTTAATTTTCCTTCTCTATGGAGCCTCTCAAGTGTGGAGAGCATTTTTTTCGCGGCGCCTAAGTCCTTTGAACGCTTCTTTGCAGAGCCTTTGTATTTCATGCCCTTATCATATGCCTTCAGAAATAGCTGCCTGTTTTTTCCAACGACATAATTTCCGCCTGATAGCTCTTCAACCCATTCTGTTGTGTCTCTCAGTACTATGCAGGGCTTTCCGAGCATGCTGGCTTCAACCTGTATGCCTCCGGAGTCTGTGAAGATCATCTGCGCATTAGATAGCAGGTCCATGTTGTCAATGTAGCCGATGGGCTCTATGACAATGAACCTCTTGAGAATACTATTTAGCTTGAATTTCTCTGCAGCCGCCTTTGTTCTTGGATGCATCGGAAACACCACCGGAATATCTATGCTTTCAAACAGCTTCAGCAGGGATTCCAGGATTTCCTTCGAGCAGGTGTTTTCGGCCCTGTGAAGGGTCAGGACAGCATACCTCTTCAGGCCAAGTTTTTTCCTTGTCCCGCTGATTTTTTTTGAAAGTTCCTGCGCTTCAAGGGCGGAGTCCATCAGGATATTCCCTTCCATGAATATCCTCCCCCTGCTTATCCCCTCCCTTAAAAGATTCTCGCAGGATGCTTTGTCGGGCGGGAAAAGCACTTCAGAAACATGATCCGCGATTATCCTGTTCTGCTCTTCCGGCATGTTCATGTCGAATGACCTGCATCCAGCTTCAACATGGGCTACAGGAATGCCCAGGCGCGCAGCTGTCATTGCGCCAGCGGCCACCGTGTTGGTGTCTCCCTCGACAACAACCACGTCAGGTTTTTCCTTGGCTAGAACCCCTTCTAGCTTTATTATTATCCTTGAGAACTGTTCTGAAAAGGAACCGGAACCTACTTTCAGGTTATAGCGCGGCTGCGGAAGCTTCAGCTCCTTGAAAAAAATCGCATCAAGATTATAGTCATAGTGCTGCCCGCTGTGTATAAGCACATAGTCGCGATTCTCACGCTCTAATATCCTTATCATCGGGGCCATCCTAATAATTTCAGGCCTTGTTCCCAAAACTATCGCAATCTTCATGCTAAAGCTTTATTCAGTCGATTTATAAAGTCCCTAGGATTTCCGGTCTAGAGCATGAACCGCTGCTTCGTCCCTGTCAGCTCTAAGAGCGCAGAGGCATGCATCTCTCAATGAGAGCTTAAATACAAAAACCAAGATAAATTGGTCATGGATATCAAGATAGGCGACATAAAGCTTTCGAGCATTGAAGTGTTCATCGTATCTTTCATCATACTTTACCTTTCAGTTGCGCAGAGTCTGAATGTCTTCGATCTCTTCACATATGCAAAAACCCTCAAGACGGATTTTGAGAATGGCTTAGGCATGGGTTATGTCATATCAAACAGCTTCCTTGCCTATGGGGGCGGAGAGGTAAACAGGGCCCTGCTCTATGTTCTCATAACCTATCCTTACATGCAGCTGGCGAGCAACATATTCCAGCTTGACATCGAGTTTGCTCTGAACCTGTTTTCTGTCATCGCAGTGTCGCTGAGCTCTATTTTTGTATACAGGACTGCCTTGCTTTACTTTAGCAGGCAACTGTCATCGTTCGCAGCCATATTCTATGTTCTTATTCCTTACGTATTTTTCAGCGGCATCAACGCCTCAATACTTTCATTGCAGCTTCTGATCGGCGCCGCATGGATGTACCTCACTGCAAGGGCTATGAAGGAGAGGGATCAGACGAAAATAATTGCATCATCCTTGCTCTTTCTGGTAAACGTGCTTGTCCATACAGGCGTGATACTTACCCTGTTTGCGCAGATCTATGCGATCTACAAAACAATGGGCAGCAGACTGCATGCCAGATATCTGGCATCCGCGTTGCCTGTTGCCCTGGCTGTTGTCTATGCGGCTTCAATAATTTTATTAGGCTCCGCATACCCATACTCTCCAAGCATCCAGAAAACAGTTTTCTCCCTTCTCCTGTTCTCCTGGGAGGCTGTCAACGGGCTTTCGATATTTCTCGCGCTTGCTGTCCTGCTGTCAACGATATTTGTCATCCGCAGGCTCTTCCTTGGCAGCGGCGATGATTTTGACATGCTTTTCCTTCTTGTGCTAATTCCAACGTTCTACAGCCTGACATTCTTCCACTACGTCCCAATATTCAACTTCAATGCCGCTTTCCCATTCCTTACGATCATATTCATGAAGAGGTTCTACAACTCAAGCAACCTTGTCTTTGTTGTAGTGTTGTGTCTTGTCTTCATGCTCATGACAGACGCGCTGCTCTATTACCAGTTCCATAACTTCCCACATCCCCATAAGCAGTATGCGGAGTGGTTGCAGGACACGATTGAATCCGGAACTGTCTTCGTCGGACATGAATGTTCTGCTGCAAGGCTTTATACAGACCTGAATGTTGTCTGCAGGGGTGATGAGAATATGCCTACAGACAACGCTTACTTTACATCCCACTACCTAGGGAGCGAGAACCAGCTTGAGTTCGAATATATGCAGAAATACTTTAGGGTAAATTTGCGGTCAATAGGCTCAGAGCTTGAGAAGGAAAATGCCTTCAAGGACAAGCAGACAATGCCGGTTGCAGTGTATTTTGGCCCCAGGAGGTATATGGAGGACCATTATCAATGGTTGTACAGCGTGTATCCTGACCCTCTCAGCTCAGTGTTCCTGCCAAAGAAGTTTATGCAGGCAGAGTATTCTGTCTCCAAGATATCTTGAGCATGGTTCAGTCCAGAGATTCATCCTGCTTTATATAATTGGCTTTCTTTGAAATTAATATGAATGTCATCAGCGTAATAGGCACCAGGCCTGAAATCATAAAGATGTCTCCCATCTTTAGGATGGAGAGGCATACTGTCGTCCATACGAACCAGCACTATTCCCATGAGATGGATAGAATATTCTTTGATGACCTGGAGCTGCCCCAACCGGACTACAACCTAAACGTAGGCTCCGGAACGCATGCCTACCAGACAGGAGCGATCATGGTAGGGCTTGAGAAAATATTTATCGAGAATAAGCCTGATGTTGTCCTTGCGCAAGGCGACACCAACTCAGTCCTGGCGACCGCTTTGACTGCGGCCAAGATGCACATAAACTTCGGGCATGTTGAAGCGGGTCTGAGGTCATATGACAGGAGCATGCCTGAAGAAATAAACAGGGTTCTTGCTGACCATTCCGGAACTCATCTCTTCGCGCCTACCAGCGAATCAAAGAGGAATTTGCTCAAAGAGGGGATATCTGAGGAGAGAATTTTTGTGACAGGAAACACCATAGTGGATGCCGTGTTCCAGAACATCTACATAGCGGATAAAAAAAGCAACATACACGAAACCCTTTCTCTTGAGAAAAACGATTACATACTGATGACGATGCACCGCCCCGAGAATGTTGACAGGCCTGCCAGGCTGAAAAGCATACTCAGCGGCTTGGAAGCTGTGCGCAATAAATTAGGCCTGCCGATTGTCTTTCCTATCCATCCAAGAACAGCTAAAATGTGCAAGGAGTTCGGATATGATTCTCTGCTAAGCGGATGGAAGGTCATACAGCCTGTAGGCTATCTGGATTTCCTGAAGCTTCAGCAGGATGCCAAGCTCGTTGTGACAGACTCCGGCGGCCTGCAGGAGGAGTCGTGCATAATGAAAGTTCCGTGCGTCACACTGCGCGACAGCACTGAAAGGCCTGAGACGCTTGAAGCCGGATCAAACATGCTTGCCGGGGCCGACCCTGAAAAAATACTTGAGTGCTCGGCGCTGATGATCGAGAAAAAGCGGAACTGGGAAAATCCCTTCGGCGACGGGAACGCCGCAGGCAGGATATGGAAGATAATCAAAAGCATCTAGGTTGCCTTGGGAAACAGCTTCCATACTATAACCTTGGTCAGAAGCACAATATGGTTCTTGGCCTCCTTCCAGAAGTTCAGCTTTGATATACCGAATTTTCTTGTTGTCAATGTGACCGGTGTTTCCACAACCCTTCTTTTTCTTTGCAGCAGCTTGAACAGTATCTCCGCGTTGATCGTGAATCCCGCGCTTGTGAGATTTAGTTCTCTTAGCTGTTCTGTTTTGTAAAGCCTTAATATCGATGATATTGTTTTCACATTGCCGCCGAACAGCATCCTGTATATGTGATTTATTGCTTGGCTAAGGAGCTTCCTGACGTCCTTTACCTCCTCCACATTTCCCCCTTCCATGAAATGCGAGCCTATGACGCAGTCTGCCTTGGTTTTCTTGTATTCATTCAATACTTTCAATATCTCCGAAGGCCCGTATGTCAGGTCAGAGTCGAGCGTGATTAGAATGTCGCCGGAGGCGCTGCTTATCCCGGTCCTTACCGCGGCGCCCATGCCGCTGTTCTTCTTGTGGCTTATGAGCCTTACGAACTTGAACCTGTCGACAAGTTTCTTTGCCTCTATCTCTGTGCTGTCAGAGCTTCCGTCGTTCACTATGATTATCTCGTATTTCTCCCCAGAAGCGTTGAGGGCAGGTATGAGCTCGGATCCTATTCTCCTTAGGTTCTCCTCCTCGTTGTATGCGGGTATTACGTATGTTATCATTCTTCTCCCTTTGCCAAGAAGTTGCCTATTGCCAGGTAATCCAGATTGCCCTGCAGGAACGACCTTATTGCATCAGAGGGGCTGCATACTATAGGCTCCTCGTGCATGTTGAAGCTTGTATTTACAACAAGCGGTATGCCTGTAAGCTTTCTGAATTCGTTAAGTATCTTGTAGTATGAAGGGTTGACATTCCTGTCAACCAGTTGCGGCCTTGCCGTGTTGTCAACATGGACAGCTGCAGCGCCGTTCCTTTTCATGAAGTCAGTGCAGTCGAACGTTATGGCCATGTATTCGGCAGGCTTTGATGCGTTCGCCATATTCCTATAGCACTTCTTTCCATACTCCTTCAGCGTTGAAGGGGCGAACGGCATGAAATCGCTTCTCTTGAGCTTCTTGTTGAGCCATTTGTTGACCTCAGGGTCCGTAGGCTTGTAAAGCACAGACCTGTTACCCAAAGCGCGTGGTCCGTATTCCATCCTTCCGTTGAATCTTGCAACTACTTTGTCCTTTGCAATAAGCTCTGCAATCTTCTTCTCAATGTTTTCATGGTAGTCGTACTTCACCCCGTACTTCTTCAGCGCTTCCTCTATCTCCGCATCTGAATACTGGGGCCCGAAATAGACGTTTGTTATCGCTGATATTCTTGACGGCCTTAGTTTTTTTTGCGAATAGAAGTAATACAGCCCCGCTCCCACGGAAAGCCCGCCGTCCCCCATGTGGGGAAACACAAAGACGCTTTTCACGCCCTTTATTTCCGCTATCCTCTGGTTCAGCTTTACATTGGAAAACACGCCGCCCGCCAGCGCCACGTTGTATATCCTGCGCTTCTTCACAAAATATTCCACCCATGACACTATTGCTTCTTCGAATACCCTCTGCCCTGCTGTCGCAAGATCCTCGAAGTCATGCTTCCTGAACTCCCTTATCTTGTCAAGGAAACCGAACCTGTCCTCGAACCTTATCTTTCCGTTCTCAAACCAAAGATGCTTCTTGAAGAAATCATAATACTTGTCGGGCTTTCCATACGCTGCCAAGCCTGTTATCTTCCCCTCGTGCCTGTTTATCCTGAATCCCAGAGCCTTTGTCAAGAAGCTGTAATAACAACCGGTGGAGTTGTACGCGTCCATGGCTTCAACAACATGCAGCTTGTTTTTGTTTCCTATGGCCACCATCCCGGACTTCCCATCGCCGGAGAAGTCCAGCGAAAACGTGATCGCCCTGTCAAAGCCTGATGTGAAGTAGGCGGAAGCGACATGCGACACATGATGGTCCACATACAGGAGCGGGGCCTTTATGCCGAGCTTTCTTAGGAAATGCCGCGCCAGCTTGTCTGCGGGAGAGCTCCTTGTTCTTATCTCCTGCATCTCCCTGATCTCCTCCTCGCTGAACTCTTTCCTGGGCTTCAGGGATTTTACAAACTTTCTCATCAGAGGGGAGAAGTTGTATATCTCGTCCAGCCTCAGGTTCGGCAGGGAACCTGCTTTGGTATTTCTTGCTGTGTTGTAGAAGGCGTAGGCAAATGGATAATCCAGACCGCCCTTGACCACCACATCTATCTCCGAAGGGCTTACCTTGGTGTCCTTCAGCATCTGCTTTAGAGATAACCAGGGAAAACCGTACGCCCCTTTCTCCCTGGAGAGCCTCTCCTCGCTTATGGCATAAACTATCTTCCCGTCCTCTATCAGCGCAGAGCCCGCTTCATGGCTGTCGCATATGCATAGTATTTTCATTTTCCCACCTGATTTCTATGGTTTGAAAGCAGAGATTATAAAGCTTTAGGATTTCTCGTCTAGATGAGGCTTCCTGATATCCTTCATGTAGAGATGAAACCCCAGGAGCGCTACAAGGAGGTTTACCATTCTGGTTATGGCAGCCACTATAAGCGCCAAGCCATAGTCTATGCCACCTATGCTGCTGAGAAGGAAATAGAAAGACAGGTCCATTGTCCCGACCCCTCCGGGTATCAGCGAGATCAATCCTATAAGGGAGCTTGCAAAGTATATGCTTGCGAGGGTGAAGAAACTGATTTCGCCTCCAAGCACTGAAATGAGCATGAACGGAACCAGGACCTCGATCAGCCATATGGCAGGCGTGAGCGCCGCTGCAAATAACAGTTGCAGGGAAAGGGTGGTTTCCCTGATGTTTTTTATGGTGGATCCTACAGCATTGCGCAACTTTTCGAATCTCCTGTAGGCTATCCAGGCTAAGGCAGCTAAAATGAAAATTGCCAGGATGAAGTATGCCAGATTTTGCATGAGGCCAAGATGAAACAGGACGCCTGCGGAAAGGGTAACTATCACCGCCAGATCCAGAAGCCTTTCTATGACAAGGTATGAAAGTGTGTATCTCCGCTCCATTCCATGGAATTCTTTCAGGAGCTGCAGCTTCACGACCTCTCCCATCCTTCCCGGGGTGTAGACGGAAATGAAGGTTGTTTCCAGCACTATCCTGAACAGCTTTCCCAGCTGTATCTTGAACCTGTTGCCCATGAGAAGTTTCAGCCTGAATGACTTGAGCAGTATCTCGAATATTATTATCAGGGAGAGCGGTATGATGTAGATCCCTGCCGCAGACATTGCTGTTCCCACATCCGCGATGTTGGCCCTTGAGAGCATGACTAGGAAGATCAATATTCCAATCCCAAGGAGCAGCGTTCTGATGCCTTTTTTCATACAAACCCTGATAACATTCCCAATGTCCAGCCTATTAACCTTACTGCGAAGATTGCCAGGTAATAGAAGAAATCTGCTACGCTCCTGCTCAGCTTCACGCTGTCATAGAGAATTATTAGCGACAGCAGTGTTGCTGGCAAGGCGCTTGCAATGGGGAAGAAGGGCAGGCTTAGGATTGTGAGGAGCAGAAGCATTGGCTGCATGGTCATTGTTCCCTTTGTTATCGGATCGCCTTTCATCTTTCCCCTGTGTTTCATGTATAGCTTCACTGCAGATTTTCCGTATTTGAACTGCTGCTTGAAGTAACTTGACCATGTTGCGCGGTGATAGTGCCACACGACTGCGGGAGGAACGTAAACCATCTTTCCCAGCTTGCTTATACGAAATCCCCAGTCGCTTTCCTGCGCGACATCAAAGCTCTCATCGAAAAGATTCTTCTTTGCTATGCTTGTTCTGACAGCAAGGTTCATTGTCGGGAAGCGTGTCATGTACTTTGGAAAGTTCCTGAACCTGTCCTCAAGTTCGCGGCCTATCAATCTTTGCAGCTTGTTCACGCCTATGGGCGTTCCGCAATAACCGCCTGTCGCTATAACACCTTTCTCCTTGAATCCTGACAACAGGTTATGGAGCCAGTCTTTGTCAACAGCGCAGTCAGAGTCTGTGAACGCAATATACTTGGAGTTGCATTTCCCTATCATGTGGTTATGCGCTTTTGCAATGTTGCTCTCCAGCTGTTCGATCTGCAGCTTGTTCTTGTATTTTTTCTTCATCCTTTTCAGAATGTTCCATGAGCCGTCCTTGGAGAATGAGTCAACAACCATGACCTTGAAGTCCTTGTAGTTGGAATCCATCACTGATTCTATGCAATCCCTTATTGTGGGTGCGGAGTTCTTGGTGGTTATTATGACTGTTGCGATTGCCATAGATATTCTATATTTCAGGGGTTTTTAAGTATTGTAGAACCTTTAGCCTTCTATAGTTCCTGCAGCCAATTGAGCTACTGCTGCTTCAGCTTCACGACTTCTAAGCCGTTCAAGTTCATAGTTTGATACAAAAGGATTTAAAAACAGTAAGACTTGCATCGGCGCCCCATTTAGCGATTTTTCCTGGCGACTATGAATATGCCCTCCTTCATGCTGCTTGGGACTATTCTGTTTACCAACATCCTGATAGCTCTAAGCCTTTTCACTTTTTCTGTGTATGCATATCCGTATGAGCAGACTATGTCAAAGCCGTGCAGCCGCAGGTATTCCACAAGGGCTCTTTTGGTGAAAACGCTCCTGTGCCCTGCGGGAGTCTTGCCGCAAAAGGGATTTCCAAGCTTGTATTTGCTTGAAATGTCATAGTTGGTGGGGGACAAGCCAAAGCACAGGGATGCTCTGTTCATCCAGCTTGCAAGATTAGGCGTTGTTATTATAAACAGGCCGCCATTATCCAGCAGCCTGCTGACATTGGACATGAAATTGTCCGGATGCAGCATATGCTCTATTGTGTCCGCTGAAAAAACCAAGTCGAACTTATCCTTCAGCCTTATATCTTTCTCAAGATCAGCAATCAGCTGCTTCGGGCACCCCTTCATGTCCCTCCTGTCCTTGTTTATGGTAAGTATGCGACTGTTGGGAGCCAGGAATGAGAGAACCTTGTATGAAAAATAGCCGCCGCCCAGATCCGCTATCTTCTTGGGATCGGGCTTGGCTTTGCCAAAGTATTCAAAGAGCCTTATGTATTTTTCTATCCCGGCGCTGCTCTCCACGAAGTCGCTTGCGCCTTTATCTTCTATCAATTTTAGAAACTCCTTTTTAGTTATCATACTACTATATCCTAACTTTCCATTATATAAAATAATTAGACAAACTTCCTTTCTATCAGGAAGTCATCCATGATAAGGACGTCAACGCATTTCCATACAAGATGATTGAGGGCGTCCTGCGGCGTTCGGATCATGGGCAGGCCATGCTTGTTGAAGCTTGTGTTCAGGACCATCGGAACCTTGTACTTCTCGAACTGCTTGATTAATCGCCAGTAAAGAGGATTCACTTCCTTCTTAACTGTCTGCGGCCTTGCCGTATTATCGACATGAACAACAGCTGGAATTTCTTTTGCCTTGTTCTTCGGAACATCGAAGGTTGTTATCATGAACGGAGCTTCTGTCGGATTGACAAGATATTCGTCCTTTGCTTCGAAGAGCATGGAGGGACAGAACGGCATGAACCAGTCGCGCTTCTTCAAGAATTGGTTTATCCTGTCGCGCATCTTCGGATCTGTCGGGTCTGCAAGAACAGACCTGTTGCCTAATGCTCTAGGTCCGTACTCCATCCTTCCCTGGAACCATCCAACAACCTTCCCTTTCTTTATCAGGTCTGCTGCAGTTCCTGCTGGATCTTTTAATCTTTCATAGCTGAGGTTGTAATCTTTTATGTTCTTCTCTATCTCCTCGTTCGTGTAGCCTGATCCATAGTAGACATGCTCCATTTTTTCTGGCCGGAAGTTGTGCGGGTCCAGGATTCTGCAGGCTTCGATCGCTGCGCCTGTGCAGACTCCGTTATCTCCAGCCGCCGGATGAATGAACAATGATTCTACACCTGGAAGCTCCCTGATTCGCTGGTTGAGCTTGCAGTTCAGGAACACACCGCCTGCAACTGCAATGTTTGTCTCGCCAGTCTTCTCCATCGCCATCTTTACTATCTCAAGACCTTTTTCTTCCAGAACCTTTTGTGCAGAAGCTGCGATGTCCTCAGGCTTGAAGTGTTTGAAGCTCTCCTTGAACTCTACAGATTGTTTCGTCCTGACATACCTGTAAGCTGCAAACAGTTTTCCGTCGGTTGTGTTGATGTCCCTGAGGACAGCAGGCTCCATCTCGTTCCTGTCGTAGAACTTTGCTATGTGCTCAGCAGCGTGGGGCTTGCCATAGCAAGCGAAGCCCATCGTTTTGCCCTCTCCATCTTGCTGTGTAAAGCCTAAAGATTCTGAGACCATTCCGTAGAATAATCCCAAGCTCTTCTGCTCAGGCTGGGACCATAATCTTTTCATGTCCATGCCAGATGCAGCATAGATTGAGCCGCTCTCGTGATCGCCCAATCCATCCAGAGTGACAACAGCAGCGCTCTTGTAGCCTGATGTATAGAATGCTGTAGCAGCGTGAGAGAGGTGATGGTTCATGTACATTATCTTTCCCCTTATGCCGAACCATTCCTTGAGCTTTCTCATGTAGAAGTGCTTTAATGCAAAGCTGATCGGCGATGTTGCCTTGCTCATCACAACCTTCCCGAAGCGGTTCACTTCGAAGGTAAACCTTCTCTGCGTGAAGGCTTCTGTTGCGCAGACGATTGCATCGATGTCCTTGCCTGTGAGGCCTGCCAATCTGAAGCATTCCTTGATGGAGTTGATAGGTGTGTTCGTGTCATGCTTCACACCGCTCATCCTTTCCTCTTGGATGCTTGCAAGGATCTTTCCATCGCGCACGATGCTTGCTGAGTTGTCATGCATGAACGGCGAAGTAGGGCTCACTATTCCGAGTACTGTTGCCATAATACCGAAGGGAAATGCATGTATTAAAAGGTTGCTGAATCTTAGATTAGTGATTTATATAAAGGTTAGAGCTAATTATCTAGCAAGTGGAAGATAGAAGCACCAGCCCATCGGCGCAATTGGAAGTCGCGTATGTGACTGGTGTGCGCCCTTCTATCCTCTCATATGAGCATTATGATTTCTCCCTGTTTGCAAGAAGTATGAGACTTGGGTATTTTTTGTAGGCATATCCTAATAGACTTTTTACCAAGACTATAAGTACTTCTCTATTTTCTTTATTCTCCTTTATGCCTTCTAATATTATTTTTATTGCAATGTCATCAGATTCACCAAACTCATTTACAACTCTATTCACAAGTTCTGATATATCTTCTTCTGGAGGCTTTAGTGTGTATTTTAGCTGAATCACATTTAGCCACTTTATTATGTCTCCCTCAGATCCCTCTCTTCCTGCTATTTTTGTATCCGAGTCACCCTCATTTATAACGGTCTTGGCATCAATGAATCTCTGCTTAACTTCTTTGGCATCAACACCTTTGTATTTATTTTGTATATAGGTCAAAATTGCTCCTTCTGTCGCTTGTTCGCTTCCGAACGTTTTGTAGAGATCTGCGAACATCTGGTTTTTTGATAATATCTCAACCATAGCAGCTCTCTCATCCTTTCCTGCGCGTTTTCCAGCATCTGTTAGTCTCCAGAAACCACTCTCACTCTTTTCAACAACACCATAATAGTCTTTTAAGGCACCCAGTACTCTTGATGCCTTCTGTTTGTGAATTCCCATGTATGTTGCTATATCATCAAATGACATTTCCTTAAAACTTGCACCTTCCCATA
>DATDXV010000010.1:0-10692 GCA_035289205.1 archaeon | reverse complement strand
CAGAGCCGCATATGTTCCCGCATGGTTGTATGTGCTGCTCCAGCTGACTGGAACGTAGATCCAGCTGTGTGTGGATCCGCCTTCCTGGGCTTCCTCTACCAGCACCATGCCAGGCGCTGTCAAAGCACCTGTTGTTGCTGTACCAAGGGCTGCGTCAACTGTCCAACCTCCACCTGCAGCAGCTATTGCACCTCCAGTGGTGTTAGCGAATATTCTGACTGCAAAGTCTAGGAATCCAGTGTCAGAGTTTCCGCTGATGTTCAACTGTTGCAGTGTTGTGAAGTTGTTTGCTGCTGTTGACGATATTGTACCCAAGCTTGTTCCAGC
This sequence comes from archaeon, assembly GCA_035289205.1. GTDB lineage: Archaea > Aenigmatarchaeota > Aenigmatarchaeia > Aenigmatarchaeales > DATDXV01 > DATDXV01. The sequence continues at coordinate 10,365 of DATDXV010000010.1, read as the reverse complement.
AGAGTTTCTTACTGTCAGTGTTGGTGCGCCTGCGTCTGTTGTCATGGTTAGGTTTATTGGCACTAGACCGATTGTTGCGAACGAAGAGTTTACAACGTTCTGCGTCCTGTTTGCTGTTGTTATAGCTGCTCCAGCACTCACTGCTAGTCTGCCTGTGCTTCTTCCGTAGAAGTACAGACCGCCTTTTCCGTTGTCTATCATTTTCGGATACATAAAGGCATAGTCAGAACCTTCTACCAAAGACGCTTGTGCAAGTATAGCGGCGGCGGATGCCAGGAAAGACACGCCGGCTATGTCGTTGTCTCTGTTCATATCGATCTGGATGACTTTCTTTGAGGCAGAGCTGTCAATCAATGCCATGGAGAATGTGTTTCCATCCACGATCAATGGCGCGTAGAACTCAGTTGTGTTGTAGATTTGTATGGAGTTGCCAGCCTCGTCTGTGAAGGTCAACAGGGAGTTCGAGGCATCCCAAGATGTGAATTTCAACATCCTTGAGAAACCGCCCGAATTTACTACAAAGTAGTCCCCATCAACCGCAGAGACGTTGCTGTTTTCATCGAAGAGAACATCTCTCCAGCTGTTCTCAGTTGTGCCTGAGAGCGCGGCGGATGCCCATCTCCAATTGGCGTTTGTCGAATCGTAGTAGAGCGTGTAGTCGTTCTCGTTGTTGCCTGCTGCGTTCTTAAACTTCATCAGCATGTTGAATCCGGACGGATTGAACTCAATCTTCTGTCTTTCAGAAGTCGAGTCAGATGCCGGACTCATGCTGTTGAACTTCAAGTCGAAGAGGCCCGCGAAGGAGTCGCTCCACTTGTCCCCAACATTGAGGAACTTGTCCTCTGTTGGCGCGTATCCGATTCTCATAGAAGACCACGTGGTTCCGGCCGAGTTCAAGTTGGTTGTCAAACCAGAAACTGTCGATGATCCCTTTGTCACAGATCCCGTTGGGTTAGTCTCAGTGTTGCTTCCGCCCGCAGAGATCTTGATTTTCTCAGCTCCGATTGCTAATTGCGCGAAGTCAGCAGCACCTGTCTTACCCTGCAAGACCTTTACTGCGCCTACCACTGTTCCATCGGTTAATGTCTTTGTCTGTCCTGCTCTTAGAGAGAAGGCTTCGCCATTGACACTGCCCAATGCTGTTAGGTATGTTGTGCCAGACACAGTCTCCTGTGCTACGCCGTCCAAGTGGATCTTAAAGTCTTTTCCACCAGACGTCACAGTCTTGTCCTCTGTCGTGTCCAATGTAACAACGTTTTTACCGCCCAACAGAGTTATATCCGAGATTGCTCTCGTAGCAGATCCCCATGTGGCGTCAGAGATAACGAAGTCGTTACCCATGAGGTTTATCACGGTTCCCTGTATTGCGCTCTGCAGAGTCGCTGTGTTTGTTACAGAAGACAAACTGACTGGTGTGTTAAAGGACAGTTTGTATGTGTAGACTATCTGACTGTTTGGCAACTTCAACGAGGCTCTTGGTGTGTTCTCGTTGGTTGGCCTGCTGTATTCTAGATGTAATGTATTTGCGAGAGTTGTTGAAGCACTCTCACCTCCGATATACAAGTACTGCTTGTAGGCAGAACTACTACCAGAGCTTGGGGCGTATGTTCCATCCTTCAAGATGGAAATGTCTGTAGCCGTCAAGATGTTCTTGACTGACGGTGCGGTTTCGAACAGGTTTAATTCATTGCCTGGCGTTCTGATCTTTACACCATCTTTTGCGGTCTCAGTTCCGCTTGAAGATGTGACAGACTTTGTTACAGTAGCCTTGCCTGCGAGGTAAGTTGCTACGTTAATTCCGCCTGCTACGTCCTCCATCTTAGCGTTCGAACCCACTACGAATAATGGGAACGAGACACTTGTTCCATCAGACGATACACTTACGATATCGCTGATTTTACTTACGTTGCTTACTGTTGCTCCCAAAACCGGCGCAGCCACTGACATTGTCGTCATCAGCGCTGTTCCTGTTAAGGCAGCGATTTTCTTGAATTGCATTTTTTATTCCTCCTTATTTTGTTTTATTTGCGCGGTGTGTGCGCATGTTTTTTGGCGCCAAAAATCGCGCATAACGCGCGATAAAAAGATGCACAGAGTTTAACGGTCTGAACTGGGAGTTCAGCACTTTCGTCCTATGTGCGTCTGGCGTCTTATTCGTAAAAATCATTGCTGATATATGGTATATATAAACATAGAGAAACCGTTTCCTAGGCTAACTTTAATTGTTTCCTATGTATTAAATAGACAGAAAGAAGCATTTTTATGCCTTTTGAATGTTTCCTAAGCGCTAAAAGTGCCTTTCTGCTGCTTCTTGAAGTTGCCTTCTAAAAATATTTTATTTGTCCTTCCTGACCTCTCTAGTTTTACGATTCCTCTTTCTTGGAGGCTATTCAGGACCTTTGACACCTTTGCCTTCGAATAATTTGTTTCTTTCACAACAGACTTCTGATTAACCCCCTGTCCATGCTTCAAAATGCTCTCCAAAACTATTTTCTCGTCCTTTTTCATCAGCGGAAGGATCAGTTTCACTTGAGCTTTCTTCGTATACAGTCCGTAACCCAAGAAAGCGATCGCTATGATCGCGAATAGCGCTATGACATATTCCATTCGGAACTGGCTATAGATTCCAAGCGACTCATATGCAACAGAGACATCAAATGAAGAGTCTGCAGGCAGAGAATCCCTTGACCATTTCAATATCGGCCTCCTTCCATCAGATGCAACATTGGCATCCGCAGGGAAAAACGGATTCTCCTGATTCAGCAGGCCCATTCCCTCCGGTATCTTGACCAATGCATACAATTTCTTGACATAGAGAGGAACCTTTATTGAGTATCTGTACTGAAACTGCCCATCTCTTTCCACAACGCATGTATCGCACGAGTGTGTTACGGAGACTTTGAAGCTTCCTTCCTTAGGCTGGCATGCAAGCTGTATGCCAAATGTATTTTTCTTTTCCCTGCATTCTGTGAAAGATTCATATGATAAGTGCTCTGCCGAATTAAAGTCCAGAATTATAGGAGTCACAATGTCTGTAAATATGAGATCATACTTGTAAAAAACCGTTTTGTTCTCAAATATCTCCGATTCCACAGAGTAGTGGAAGAACTGCTCTTCCGCATAAGAAGCCACTGAGAAAATTGAAAGAATGAAAAGCGTTGCTAATGTCATTCTTTTCAAATGAACACCTATTTGTTCAGGAATACCAGACCGCCTGCTCCTGCCGCCGCAAAACGATGCATCATCTCTGACATCGAATTCAGTATGTTCTGGGCCTCCCTTGAGGACAGTTGCATCTTCGAAGGCTCAAGTATTTCAATTGCAGACGGGCCGTATTCAAGAACGATCTCCACCAGCTCTTCCATGGATTTTGCCACGCCTTCCATCTCGCAGGACTGCGCATATGCAATTTTAATGTTTGGGAGCGGGTTTTCCCTCTTGTCTGCATTGCTGAACTCTCTCTTATACACTTCTACCCTCTTATCAGACTCTACTTTCTTAATCATCTTCTCCAGGCTTTCCTTCGCCACCTGCTCTGACACTGCCAATACCTCAAAAAGCACCCAAAATTTCAGGCAGCCGTCCTCTACCCTCTTCTTCGCATCTTCCGCGCTTATCATAAGAATACAATAGTATCCAAGTCTTTTAAAGATTCAATTGTAATTATTTATTAATAATGTTTCTTTTCCATAGGAAATTCTTAAAAAATTCACTCTTCCCCTCCAAAGTGGCATTTAATTATATAAAAGTCTAATAATTGCATACTAGGACAGGGACTGCCCGAAGTCACGCCTGTGGAGATTCTCGTTGGAGGATCTGGGAAGCAGGAAGCTCTGTGAGGAGTAGTTCACAACCCTTAAAAATATTGGTGCCTCGGTGGCTCAGCTCGGTAGAGTGGCTGTTTCGTAAACAGCAGGTCGCAGGTTCAAATCCTGCCCGAGGCTCCATAATGCTTTTAAATTCTTTGAGGTGAGATATCTAGCATGGATTACAGAGGTATCGATATTCAGTCCCTAAGGCAGCGGGAGATGACTTTGAGATATGCATTAGTAAAGATCTATATGGAAAGAGAAGCTCTGCGAACAGAAATAAGCAGTGTTAAGTCGAGATTAGCAGAACTGTGTGTTGGAGCTGTTGGCAATGGCTGAATGGATGGTATTCATAAAAAAGGAGAACGCCTCAAAGGCTGAAGATGCTTTAAGGAGAGATTTTGATGTTGCTGCGCGGCAGAGCATCACAATCAGGGACGCATCTGTCCTTGGGATAAAGACGGATTCTTCAGGAAGCATCTTTTACATAACCGGCACAGACGAGGGTGTAAAGAGATGCCAAGAACTGATCAAGGGATATGTGGAGAAGATTGACGATTCTGCATTGAAGAGCGCAAAGGAGAAGATGATAAAGGAGTCTGAATCAGCAGCAAGCGGGATGGGAGCGCTGTTCGGATGACGAATGTTGCTGTTTTCACTGTAGGAGCAAGCGATCTGCAGATCAGGAACCTCATAGAAGCAATAAGCAACTTCTGGAAGGTTGTAGAGAAATCCTCAAGCGTACAGAACGTCATAGAGGGGGCGAAGAAAAAGAAATTCTCCTACCTTCTTGTTATAGACCATGATGCAATAGGGAAAGAGAATATGAAAGCTCTGGAAAATCTTGGGGTTGAGGTTATAGCCTTCAGCAATAAAATGCTCCTTGTAAACAAGCTGAAGGAAGAGGTTGAGAAGAGCAAGAGAAGTGTAAAGGTTAAATTGAGCTAAAATCCAATTCTATCAAGCACCCGTAGTCTAGCGGTAAATTTTTTCGCTAAAGGATGTGAGCTTCCCAAATAATCTGGAAAGAGCTCATGACCCGGGTTCAAATCCCGGCGGGTGCACCATCTTAAATATCTTGCAGGCAGTAATCGGTCTATGGAGATAATCAGGCTGGAAGACGTCTCGAAAATATACAAGATGGATTCTGTAAGCGTGCATGCCATACGAAACGTGTCGCTCGACATCAAGAGAGGGGAGTTTGCAAGCATAATCGGGCCGTCCGGTTCGGGAAAATCAACCATACTTCACATAATGGGATTATTAGACAAACCAACAGAAGGCAGGGTATTTTTTGAGGGAAAGGACACTTCTCATCTCTCCGACAGAGAAATAACCCAGCTTCGGGGAAACAAGATAGGTTTTGTTTTCCAGTTCTACAACCTATATCCAACATTGAACGTAGAGGAGAATGTAGAGCTGCCGCTCATGATAAGCAAAGTAGACAGGAAAGCCAGGAAAGAAAAGGCTGCGCAGTTGCTCTCTCTGATAGGAATGGAAAAAAGGGCAGAGCATTTTCCAGCGCAGTTATCGGGAGGGGAGAGGCAGAGGGTGGCTATAGCAAGAGCGTTGGCAAGGGACCCGGAGATCATACTTGCAGACGAGCCTACAGGAAACCTTGACTCTGTAACGGGACTGGAGATACTGCACATATTCGCAAAGCTCCACAATGAAGGAAGGACGATAGTTCTGATAACGCATGACAAGCACATAGCGGAGCACACGAAGAGAAGCATAGAGATAAAAGATGGGATGGTGCATAGATAGCATGACAAGAATGATTCCTGCAGCATTGGCAGCTATTCTCGTATTTTCCATGCTTAGCGCTGCCAGCCATGCTGCACTATTGGACATACCAGCTGCTGACATAACTTTTCTGGGGCAGGATCCTGCGATAGTTAATCCTGGCGATATTGTTGAACTGACATTCAGCGTGAAGAACAAAGGGATAAAGTCAGCCGCATTCGAGATAGTCCCGAACTTTCCAGTCATAATAACCAATCCTGCTGATTCCATGAAGAGCGTGAACGGCTTGCAGAGCGGCCAGGATTTTGTTGTGCAGTTCAAAATCAAGATAGACGACAGGGCTTCAAAGAACGACAACAATATCACGATGAAATACGTATTGGACAGCACAGACTTGTCAAGAGTATATCTGCAGAAGGACTTCGAAATAAGCATTGATAACATAAGGACGGACTTTGATGCGGCAGTGCAGGACGTAAATAGGGATTCGGTGTCGATAGGCATAACAAATGCAGGAAAGAACACTGCATCGGGGGTTGTTGTCAAAGCTGTGAACGCCACTGGATTTGAGATAGTCGGGGCAAATTCGAATACAATAGGAAGCCTGGAATCGGGAGAATTTACGATAGTTACGTTCAACATAAACCCTGCGCAGGAAAAAAATCTGAATTTTGATGTATCAATATCCTATACAGACAGCATAGGCGAAAGGTACTCGGTTGCAAAAGCCGTTAGCTTCAATATACCGCCTGCAACAGTGCTTGACACCAAGACTGGGCCTGGCATAGCATTCTATTTGGTACTGATAATAGCATTGGCAGTGGTAGGCTGGTTTGCACTCAAGGCATTGAGAAAGCGCGGCCTGATAAAGTGAATACAGAAGACATTCTAACCCTAGCAGTAAAGAGCATTTCGAACAAGCAGCTGAGGAGCTGGCTAACTATCATAGGGATAGTCATAGGCGTTGCAACAATAGTCCTCATGATATCCATGGGCGATGCTTTCAGGGTAGTGATCATCAAGACCCTGGGGCAGTTTGGAACAGATATCATAACTATTGTTCCTGGCGCAGAGAGCGCCTCATTCGGCCCTGGAAGGCCCCCTGGGCAGACAGTAAGCTTCATAAAATCAAACCTTACAGAAAACGATGCGAAGATGATAAAGAGCCTGCCTGGCGTGCAATATGTGAGCGGCAGCGTCTCAGACAAGAAGGAAGTGTCATATGCTGGGCAGAGCGCGACGCTCTCCGTAGAGGGGGTTGATGCATCTTCATGGAGATTCCTCACGGCAACAGAGCTCGAATCAGGAAGGTACCTGTCTGCTGGGGATTCAAACGTTGCTGTGATAGGGAACAAGGTTGCGCACACCATTTACAAGAATGAGATCAAACAGAACTATCTGGTTTCTGTAAGCGGGCAGCAGTTCAGGGTTGTTGGTGTCTTAAAAAGCGGTGGGATAATAACGCAAGAGGACAACTCCATATTCATACCAAAGGAAAGGGCAAGAAGCCTGATGGAGATAGGGGAAAAGGACCTCTCAAAGATAACAGTAAAGGTTTCTGATCCCGACAGCATAGCAGATATCGGGGAGAAGATAAAAGAACGCCTCAGGGCATCGCACAGGGTCCAGGAAGGGAGCGAGGATTTCAGCATCATATCTTTAGAGTCAATAAAATCAAGAGTGGATGAGGTACTGGCAAGCACTAATGCTTTTCTCGGAGGCATGGCTTTCATAGCGCTTCTGGTAGGAACTATAGGAATAATAAACACCATGTTCATGACAGTGATGGAGAGGACGCGCCAGATCGGGACTTTGAAGGCGTTGGGTATGAATAATTTCACTATCATGCTGCTCTACCTATCCGAATCTTCCATCATAGGACTTGTAGGAGGCGTGATAGGAATCGGTGCTGCAATACTCATATCTCCAATTCTTTCAGCAGTCATGCAGTTCGGAGCCTTAGAAGCACTGGCCATAAGCGTATCGCCTGAACTCATAGTAGGCGCGCTTCTTCTTTCTACGGTAATAGGGATGATAGGCGGAGTTCTTCCTGCAATGAGAGCTGCAAGGCTCCAGCCTGTTGAAGCTCTTCGATATGAGTAGGCATATAAATTCTCCATATCTTTAGTATGTTGAGGGCCGATGGTCTAGCCCGGTATGACACTACCTTGACAGGGTAGGAGCCGCAGGTTCAAATCCTGCTCGGCCCACCATTTGTGATTATATGAAAGAAAAACGCGAGAAACCACCCCATCCTATAATCAACGCCATAAAAACAGAATGGAAGTATCTGGGAGACAGACGCGGAATTTTCATTCTCTACATGGGCTTCTTCACTCTATCTGGACTGGTCGGGCTACTTACGCCTTACATAATCGGCACGATATTCAATGATATTCAGAGAGCCATAACAACAAATGCAGAACTCACGGGACTGCAGTGGAAGATGTCCACACTGCTGCTAGTCACTATAGTGTTCTGGCTTCTGCACGGCATTGGACGCTTAATGGAGCGGAGAACCGGATTCTTCGTCAGAAGAAACTACATGAACGACAAGATGAACAAGGTTCTGGAACTCCCTACAAAATGGCACAAATACCATCATTCGGGGGACACTATAGACAAGGTCAACAGGGCATCATTCGCATTGGAGGAATTCTCCTCTCACATGACCTTCATGATTGTATACACTATAGTAAACTTCCTGGGTGCCATGGCAATTCTATTCCTTATAGACTGGCAGATAGGGCTTTTTTCGCTGGTCTCTTCGCTCATCACCATAGGAATCATAGTAAAGGTGGACAAAAATCTATACATAAAATACAAACGGCTGAATTTATACAGCAACAAACTTTCCGCGGCTGTTTTCGATTATCTGAGCAACGTTGCCACAGTAATAACCCTCAGACTAAAGGATGTCGTGCTTAAGGAGGTGGATACGAAACAGATGGCAAGTTACCCGACTTACAGAAAGACTGTGGTTTTATCGGAGTCAAAATGGGCGGTAGCAAGCATTGCCATATCTGCTATTACCGTATCTGCCCTGGTCTATAGATCCTCTACGGAATTCATGTTGACAGGCACAATACTTGTAGGCACTCTTTACATGCTATATGGCTACCTGGAGAGGGCAGGGGAGACATTCTACAGGTTCGCTGAAGCTTACGGTCAGATTGTCCGCTACAACGCAAGAATCGTCGGGGCTTATCCTCTGGACGAGGCATATGCGAAAGTCGGAACAGACAAGGCGGGAAGGCTGCCCAAGAACTGGCGGGAAATACTCTTCAAGAACGTCTCGTTCACATACGATGAGAAGGGGAAGATAAGGCATCTTGACAACATAAACCTGCGATTTAAACATGGGCAGAAGATAGCGCTGGTCGGCGAAAGCGGATCAGGAAAGAGCACTGTTCTATCGCTGATAAGAGGCCTGTACAGAATAGAGCACGGCAGCATATACTGCGACGGAAAGCTACTCAAAGGTGACGTGCTAGGCATCAAGGATCATGTGACGCTAATTCCGCAGGAACCGGAGATCTTCAACAAGACCTTCCGATACAACATCACGATGAACCTCCCTGTGAGCGACTATGCGATGCGGAAGGCGATAGAGACAGCACAACTTAAATCAGTAATCAAGAAGCTGGCCAAAGGTCTGGACACTAACGTCCTGGAGAAGGGCGTCTCGCTTAGCGGCGGGGAAAAGCAGCGACTGGCCTTGGCGCGCGGGCTGTTGGCTGCGATGGACAGCGACATCCTGCTGCTTGATGAACCAACGAGCAGCGTTGACAACATCAACGAAATCAGAATCCACAAGCAGATATTCAGGGGATTCAGAGACAAGACAATTATAGCGTCGATTCACAGGCTCCACCTGCTGGACAGTTTCGACTACATTTACCTGTTCTCTAACGGAAAGATAATCGGCGAGGGGAACCATGAGGAACTTAAGAAGAATCCGACGTTCAGGATGATGCTTGCCAAATACGGGAAGGAAAAGAAAGGCAAACAGGCAGCGTGATTAAATGAGAGAAGTCAACACGGATCTGCACTTTCACGGCAAGTTTGCTGGGGCTGTTTCTGAGCAGATGATACCAGAGGTTATTGCGAAGCAGGCACCGCTTAAGGGGCTGCAACTGGTTGGAACTGGGGACATCCTCAACGAGAGATGGATAAAGCTTGTCAAAGAGCAACTGACGCAAGAGAACGAAGGGATATTGTCGCATGGAAACGGAACGAAGTTCTTCCTGCAGGTTGAAGTGGAGGACATTAACAGGGTCCATCACCTAGCGATCCTTCCGAGCTTCAGCAAGGTCTATGAGCTAAGGGAGAGGTTCAAGGGAGTCTGCAAGGACCTTGATACGGACGGAAGGCCAAAGATAAGGCTTAACGGGGAACAGATCGCTGAGGCTGTCATTGAAGCCGGGGGGATGATAGGCTTCAGCCACGCCTTCACGCCGTTCTTTGGATTATATGCACACTTCAACTCATACAAGCAGTGCTACGGCTCGCAGGCGAAGAATATACACTTCATGGAGCTCGGGCTGTCTGCAGACACAAACATGGCAGACAGGATCGAAGAGTTGCATAACTTGACATTTACATCGAACAGCGATGCACATTGCCTGCATCCAGATACGCCCATTGTTATGAAAAACGGTTACACCCTGCCTATAAAAGATATAGAAGGAAAAGCTGCAACAGGTATGCTATCATTGGATCTAGAGAATGATCTAAAGATAAAGGACAGTATGCCTATAAAGCTAGTAAAAAAACCTTCCCCACCAAGTCTTATAGAAATAAAGCTTAG
>DATDXV010000009.1:0-17636 GCA_035289205.1 archaeon | reverse complement strand
AAGCTCATTTGCCTTAGCCATAAGTTTTTCCTTGACTTCGTTCGGCGATGCACCTTCCGGAACGCCTGCCATCACTGCCAACTCCTTCAGCTCAGAACTGTAAAGGGGTCCCCAAGCAACACGGTTTGCAAAGTCCTCATAAAGACCCATATCTTTTGCCTTTTGCTCGTATTTGGCCAATCTTCTCCTCAAAGCAGCGCTCTGAGCATCAGTTAATCCATAATCATCCACTATGCCGCTTTGTCTCATCCACAAAGCAAGATTTTTTGCCGTCTCCCTTTCCTCCTCTGTGAATGTATCATCAGAATCAAAATCAGCCACCTCTGTCTTGGAAGGATCAAAACTAGGAGCCAATACAGCGTCTTTTATTTTTTGCGCATATTTGGCACCCTCCTCGGATCCCATTTTTATTACAATCTCAGCAGCCCTGACTACTCTGTTCTGACCATCTGATGCACTTGGATCGGAAATTTGTAGTATGCCATTCAAGAAGTACTTAGCAGCCTCTGTAGGTCCTCTGCCTATTCTCTTACTCCATGCCAGCGAAGAAGCCATCTTATCTCTTGTCTGAGATGGGAAATGGCTCCTATAAAAATCGGCATCTGTATCGTTGGAAATAGAACTCTCTACTTCATTAAGATAAGCCACAACAGATTTTATATCATCTTCCTTTGGCCTTCTTTTGGTATGTCTAGAAGATTCTTTTCCATTCTGAGACTTCCCTTCAGCTTTCACATCCTCTTTAGAAGCTTCTTTCCTTGTTTCGCTATCCTTACTATAAACTTGCTTAAATCCAGGAAGTTTAACTATAGATTTTACTTTACTTGGATCTCCAACAACAATATTGACAGTTTGTGCCTGTACATTCTGTTCATCAACTTTGACAGACTGGATAGGTTCAGTTGGGGTTTTATCAGGTTCTAGGTATTTTGAGTCGATTCCTTTGCCAAAATATTTCACTGAAAGATCATTTAAAGAATCTATAAGTTCCTCTCTTTTCATCACTCCCACAGAAAATTCAAAATCTATAGATTTCTTTCCAGCATCAACATCAACTGTTCCATTCGCAAGTTCCTGAAAGTTCTTTTCCGACAAGGTAATTCTTTTTGCATTCAAATCAGAATAAAATTCTTCGGATACCTCTTCTCTTTTCTTATCAGCCTTCAAAAGCTGTTGATGCAATTTAAAAGCATCTGCATTCAATCTTTCAATTCTTGCATATGCTCTAAATTTCTCCTCATCAACTTCGTGGTAGGGTGTTATTTTAGCCGGTTCCTTTCCAGAAGCTCTCAAATAATTAGATATTCTCTCTTCGACTTCTTTCACTTTTTCCTCTGCTGCATTCCACATATTTATCCCACAACCTCAACTTTCTTTACGTCACTAAAGCTTTTAAAGTTATTACTACACAATAGGTAGTGTAAATACATACTACTCATTAGTGATTATACTATTTAAAGCTATCGTTCCTTCCATATCAAGCTCCACCCCGTACTCTGAGAGCAGACCCTGGGCGCCTGCGACAAAACTCCCCTCCATTGCAGCAAGATAGTCCTCTGGATAGCAGAACAGGGCATTTCCAGCAGTGAGCGTATATCTGCTTCTAGGCGTCAAAGCGTAGTCGACTACAACGCCGTTTTTGTTTATTGAAAAAGGAGCTTTGGGATCAACACTATGCCTCTCAAACAACGCTCTGAATTTATTCATTATCTCTTCGCTCTCATCGCTCATGCTTACGTCGCAGACAAGCTGCTCTGTCAGATCAAGGGCGGAGGCGTACGCTTCTGCTCTGCTGGGTATGTCCCTATATCTCTCAGAATCAAGCTGCTTTTTCTGCACATTCCTCTGGAATTCTAAGCCGGAACCAGCAACGCCATTTAATATAGCCTCATCAATGATCCCGAACGCCCTTTCAGCCCTTCCGGCCCACTCATCCTCGCTAATGCTGCTGTCGCTTCTCAGGAACTGCCTAGTTATCATGTCAAAATAGATCTTCGGAAAAAGCGCAAGAAGCTCATAGCGCTTTAATCCTATGTAAATCCTCTCCCCATCGGCAGGAATCTCATCCACGGCAGTATAGGGGTTCCATTTCTTCCCCTCCATGAATTTGATGACATTGGAGACCCTGTTGGAAGCGATGCTAAGGGTTTTCAGCTGATTTCCATATCTCCTCATCAGACTGTGGTCAGATTCCCTCATTGCCTTGACTGCCTTTCCCATAAAACCAGTATAATCTTCAGACAATCTCCTGATGGCTTCACTCTTGTTCGGCATCTGTATATGCCTTCTGAGTATTTCATGGGCCCTTTCGCTTATCCTCTCCCGCAAATCAGTGGAAGCGTTTTCCATATCTACTGTAAAGTAGGTAGAGTTTATAAATATTCAAGGCGAACCGTTAGATTTATATACTACCTCAGAGTAACAATTATAAGGGAACAGGCAAAGCAATAAAAGGCTGTTCTGTGCACCTTTAGGGGTGTATTTAATGATGATATCCATGGCTGACACAAACGGGATTATTGTGAACTACCACATAGCGTACACGAAAGAGGTACTTGTAAATATCCCTGGAATTTCCTCTAAGCGTGATGCCGCAAGGCTTGTTGGCAGGAAGGCTACCTGGACAGATCCAAAGGGCGGAAAGTATGTCGGCCTTGTCTCCGGGCTTCATGGCAAGTCTGGCACAATCAAGGTCAAGTTCAAGGCTCCTCTTCCCTCCAACGCTCTTGCAAAGCCTATAATGATATCTAACTGACTTCTTCTATAGCATGCTTCTCTTTGCCCCTTCTCCAGAGCGTGTCGAAGTGCTCTCTCAGGAGCTCGGTCAGCGCTCCCCTTCTGCTGAAGAGGAATTCGTCGTTATTGACCATCAGGCAGGATTCGCTCTCGCTGACAGCAAGGAAATTCAGGGGCAGTTCAACACCCTTTATCCTGGCCCCCCTGTTCTCATACCAGTCTGCCCTAGTGGCTGAGCCGTTGTAAAACGGAATCTGCGTAAGAACCTCTATCAAGACGCCTCTCCTGCTAGCATCAGAGATTGCGCTGTCCAACTTGTCTGTCCTGTCAAACATCAGGGTAGTCATGGAAACTCTCTCCTCTGCCCTCTCTGCAATCTCCGCGATCTTGCTCATGAACAGATCAAACCCGCTCCCAACCCAGAAGTGCCCTGAGTCCTTTGCTTTGATGCTGGAGGAAAAGATCGCGGCCCCTCTTTTAAGGAAGTCCACTTCCACCTCCTTCCCCTTTATGAATCTGGAGAATGCGATCTCGGGATCAATCGCTTTGTACAGGTTCGGTTTCGACCCCCAGAACTCTATCATTTTCTTTGACCTCAGGCATCTCAACACCTCGTATATCTTTGACTGGGATATCTTTGATCTCTCAGCGACCTCGGAGGGCGAAAGAGGGCCGTGCGCAACAAGAGCCGAGTATGTCTTTGCCTCGTATTCTCCCAGTTCCATTCTTCGCAGAAATTTCACGAATTCAAGCGGAAGCATAGGAACTTACAATATCACAAAGTAGTTATTTAAAGCTTTCAGGGGTTTTAGCCAATTGACGAACCCTTTTATACCCTATTCACTCTAGGGGGAGTGAATTGACTATAAAAATCAGAAAGTCTTTAAATGTTCCAAAATGCAAAATAATTTTATGCAAACAGAGCTACAAATGCTAAATGAAGCCAAAAGGGACAATGGATTCCTGATGAAGAACTACGAAGCAATCAGAGAAAAATACGAGAATGAATTCGTAGCAATTAAGAATGAGAAAATCATAGCACATGGAAAAAGAATTGAAGATGTCATAAGCCATCTAGAATCACGTGGCATTAATTCTGCAATGACAACAATAGAATTCATGAGAGAAAAGAACATAATAATTGTAATCTAGGTGAGCGTATTCAGATACCGATTGATTTCGACCAGTCCACCAACAGGTTCTTTGTAACAGCTACAGTCAGGATTCCAAGATATAGAGCCCTGGGAAGGGTAAGATTCATTATAGACTCTGGGGCCCCCCGAACGATGATAGGTGAGGGTGATGCACTCAATCTGAAAATACCATTTGATATAGATGAGGGGGAAGCTATCTATGGTTGGGGAGGCGGTTTTCTGATAGGACATAAAATAAATGGCATGGATGTTTACTTCAAAACAAATGATAAAAAGGTAGAAAAACTGACCCTAACTGATATAAGATTAACCGAAAGCAGGAAGATGAATGAAAAGGTTAGAGCTATATCACAGAGCCTTCCGAGCGTTATTGGTGTGGATTTTCTTCTAAAGAATGGCTTTAGGCTTGTTCTAGATCCTTGTAAAAACAATTCGTATTTCGAAAAGAATTAACTAGCTCTCCTTCATAAAAATAGATATACATAACCTTTAAGTCTAAGAAAAGTGTAAAATCTTCCATGATGCAAAAATACAAAATGTATATTGATGGAAAATGGGCTGCTTCTGAATCTGGAAAGACCTTTGATGTCATCAACCCAGCAACAGAGAAAGTCATAGCCAAGGTACCCCTTGGAGACGCGAGGGATGCCAAGAAAGCTATTGCTGCGGCAAGGAAGACCTTTGACAGGGGCGAATGGTCAAGGATGACCGTAGGAGAGAGGGCATCTTACATCTGGAAGCTTGCTGATCTTCTCGAGAAAAACTCTGCAAGGATTGCGAAGATAGAATCAATGAACGTGGGAAAAACAATAAAGTACTCCTTGCAGAGCGATATGCCCTTTATCGTAGATAACTTAAGATTTTTTGCCGGAGCATGCAGGACACTGGAAGGAAAAGCGGCTGCGGAGTATGTTGATTTCTCTGCGCACGGCCATCATGTCGGACTGGGGACAAGCATAATCAGAAGGGAGCCGATCGGGGTTGTAGGCTGCATCGTGCCATGGAACTATCCTCTTTACGTAGCAATCTGGCAGATTGCTCCCGCGCTTGCAGCAGGCAACTGCGTTGTTGTCAAGCCTGCCTCCTATACGCCTCTGACGCTTCTCGAATTCGCTAAGCTTGTGGAAGAAGTAGGAATAGCGAAAGGAGTCTTCAATGTCGTAACAGGACCCGGAGAAATAATAGGAAAGGAATTTGCAACAAATCCGCAGGTTGACATGATTTCTTTGACAGGCGATACATCAACTGGAAGGGAGATAATGAAACAGGCATCTTCAACAGTCAAAAGGCTGCATTTGGAATTGGGAGGAAAAGCCCCGCTGATCATCTTGGAAGACGCTGACCTTGATGCTGCAACCAAGGGAGCGGTTGTAGCCACAGTATGGAACAGCGGACAGGACTGCACGGCAGCAACAAGGGTTTATGTTCCAGAAAAACTTCACGACAGATTTGTCAAGCTGCTTGTTGCTGAGATGAGGAAGGTGAGGATAGGTGACCCTATGAAGAAGCATGTGGATCTGGGTCCTATGATATCCGAAAGACAGAGAGGTAGAGTTGAGGCATATATCAAGAGCGGCATTCAGCAGGGAGCGAAGCTTGTATATGGCGGAAAACGTATCGGGAACAAAGGCTTCTTCATGCAACCAGCCATCTTCACAAACGTGAAGCAGAACATGAGAATCTGCCAAGAGGAGATATTCGGACCTGTCTTGTCTGTTATAAAATACAAGACCCTAGACGAGGCAATACAGAAGGCAAATGATGTTGTCTACGGCCTGGCTTCCTCTGTATGGGGCAAGGACATAGCGAAGCTTATGAAAGTTGCAAATTCATTGAAGTTCGGAACAGTCTGGATCAATGAACATGGCGTCCTTGCTTCGGAGATGCCGCACGGAGGATACAAGCAGAGCGGCTTCGGAAAGGACATGTCGCTCTACTCATTCGAAGAGTATACAAATGTCAAGCACATCTACATAGATATCTCAGGCATGGCAAGAAAGCCTTGGCATTGCGTAGTTTATGGTGAGCCATGATGAAATACAAGGGATACAAAAAATCGTTCAAGCTTTATCTGGAAGCGCTAAAGATCCTTCCGGCTGGTGTGAGTTCTAACGCAAGAGTCTGGAGGGGAGGCATCTGTCCCGTTGGGCTTCCCTGCACACTTTTTGTAGACAGGGCAAAGGGCGCATACATGTGGGATGTTGATGGAAACAAATACATTGACTACAGGCTGGGTTATGGTCCTGTAATACTTGGACATGATTATAGTCTTGTCACCAGGAAGGTCCAGGAAGCCACAAAATACGGGGCTATATATGCAGCTGGGCATGAAATGGAGATAGCAGTTGCCAAGAAGATAAAGAAACTCATGCCCTGCGCAGAAATGCTCAGGTTTTCCAACACAGGGACAGAAGCCACTATGACAGCAATAAGGGTTGCGCGAGCAGTCACAAAGAGGGATAAGATAATAAAATTCGAAGGCCACTTCCATGGCATTCATGACAATGTTCTCTGGTCAACACAGCCCCCCTTCGACCACCCGTCAAGGAGCTATGACCAGGTTCCGCACAGGCAGTCATTAGGAATGCCAAAAAACATGCGGGACAATATAATTATTGAACGCTGGAACCAGTTCGATGCAATAGAAAAGACCGTGAAAAAATACAAGAATGAAGCGGCGGCGATAATAACAGAGCCCATAATGGGCAATGCCGCAGCAATCATGCCAGAAGCGGGCTACCTCCAGCACCTGAAAGAGCTGTGCGAAAGGTATGGAATGCTTCTTATATTTGACGAGGTCAAGACCGGGTTCAGAGTCGATATTGGCGGCGCCCAGAAATATTTCGGAGTAAAGCCTGAGCTTGCAACGATAGCAAAGGCAATGGGCAACGGCTACCCTGTCTCTGCATTGGTAGGAAGGAGGGAATACATGGAATATATAGGGCCCGGGAAGGTTTCGCATGGAGGGACATACTCAAGCAATCCACTCTCCCTTGCGGCAGTCAATGCCACGCTAGATGAACTGAAGAAAAGGAGGGTTATAAATTATATCAGAAAGATAGGATCGCTCCTGATAAAGGGACTCAAAGACATTCTGACTGATTACAGGATACCGCATGTGATAAACGGCGTCCCGGGAATGTTCCAGATAGCCTTTACAGAGCAGGAACAGGTAAGGGAATGGAGGGACCTGAGGAAGTGCGAACTTGGAAGGTATCCGATGATGCAGCTGGAGCTGATAAAAAGAGGCGTTCTTACAGACGCTGACATAGAAGAGCCTCTTTACCTGTCATATTCCCATGACAAAGAAGAAATCGCAAAAACGCTCGTGGCATATGATGAAGGAACCAAAGCTGTTGGCCATAAGATAAAAAGGGGCGTGGGGCTGAAGAGATAATCACCACAAGCGCTTTCTTCTTTCGTTGACAAACTCCCAGATCTTCATGTTTCCGCCCGTGTGCTTATAGAGCTCTTTGAAATATGCCAGCTCCAAACCTTTGAAAACATTTTCTGGGGCAAGGACCCCCCTGCTCCTGATCTTCCCCTTTGCTATCCACTGCGCAGCTATGGATGGAGGAACGCCTGTGTCAATGGCAGAACCTCTCTGCCATTTCTTATAGTAGGTTGTTATTACGTCAATCCTTTCTGTAAGAGGTTTTCCGCTCTTGAATCCAAATATCTCAACCCTCTGCCCATCAATATCAACAGGGTCCTTTGAAAGCGTTACAGTAGCTTTCTTCAATGCCTCAATCTGCTGCTCCTTCTTCTTATATTTCTTTATTATGGATTCCACAAGGTTGGTAAATTCTGAAGGATAAGCAACGGCAAAATCCACTCTCTTCACACCCTTCCCGATGTTCTTCGGCATGGTTGCAAGCTCTGAGTGTATAGTATAATGCCCTGAGACCCTTCCCAGAGGTTTCTGGAATTCAAAAACAACCTTCGTATTTAATGGCTTGACAAATTTTATTTTTCCATTAGAGAATATAGGGGCAGGCATGAGGAACTCGTCAAGAATAGTATTGGGTGAGTATGGGATTACAGGCTTCTTCAACTTCTGTATAATCCTCCATCCGCTTCTTATGGAAACCTGCTCAATCCTGTCGAATTTTCTGGCAAGATAGGAGCCCATAACATTTGTTGTTCCAGGTGTGGATCCCATACCCAACAAACAGAGAACGCCGGCATGCTTGGCTTTCTCATGCAGTTTCAACTGCTTTTTTGTCATATGGAAAAGACCGCCGAGATCAATATAATGTACCTTTGCTCTGATGGCAGCATTCATAGCAAGAAGATTGAACTGGTACTGAACAGCATTGATAATGACATCAGGTTTCAATAGCTTAATCTTATCAGCAAGATTTTTGTCCTGTGCATCCATCTGTACTGCACTTGCATTGGTATATTGGTCAACAACCGCCTTCGCTCTTTCTATGTCGCGCCCGGCAACCATTACCTCCTCAACTTTAGAATCAGCAAGGTCCCTTACCGCAACAGAACCCATACCCCCATAACCGCCAAGAACCAAAATGCGCATAGAAAAATATGGCTAACTTGTATTAAAGCTGTTCTGGGTTGACAATGTTTCCAAGCACAGAAGCGGATAATTCTATACTTCTGTCATTCACGAACTTCTTTAAGTATTCGGATACTTTGCCACTGACAAGCTTGCAGTCCGCAACTGTAAGATCGCCTCCGGAGTCGGTTTGGGGCAAGTATCTGAATTTCTCAATCCTCCATACGCCACCTCCGGCCTGGAATGTCCTCCCCTCTTTCAGTTTCCAAGAGCCCGCATCATAAGCGATAAGCAGCATCTCATTAAAGCTGCCCCAGCGAAGCTCATCTAGTGCGCCTTTTATTCTGGCCCTTCCCCATCCCGCCTTTCTAAGATACTGCGACAGAACCTCAGGGCTATATGTCATAGAAAGATTTGATACCATGTCAGCATCGCTGACACCTTTCTTCTCCAGGTGCCTTATGCCATCTGGACCGTAAGTTTTAACTAATTCCTTTACTGTTGAAGGGTCTATCATTTTTTCACTTCTTCTTTCTGGCCCACTTGAACTTCTTGCTCTGCCTTCCGAGCTTCAATAAGTTCTTCTCGCATTTCTTAGAACAGAACCAGAAAATTGTCCCGTCGTTCTTTACGAACATCTTCCCTGTGCCCTGCTCTATCTGTGAAGAGCAGAACGAGCATAGAGCCATTACCTCACCTCAAGGCTTCCGGAAGCTTCCATTTCAGTCTCTCTTAGAAGAATAATATCACCAAGCCTTATAGGACCGACAACGTTCCTTGCCAGTATCTTGCCAGCCTCCGGCCCTTCCAGCAACTTGCAACGAATCTGCATAACGCCCTTTACCCCTGACCTTCCCATTAACTGTACAACTTCTGCAGGAGTCACTTCAGCCATTCAGAAGCACCTTACAACTCCTCGATCTGCTTCTTTGCATCTCCGGGTTCTGTTATCGCAATTGAAGCAGCAGTGACATCAAGTCCAGCAGCCCTTCCCAGCTCCTGCTTGCTCTTGACAGTGGCAATCTTGATGTTCTTCTCCTTGCAGAGCATAGGAAGATGCATTACAACTTCTTTGGGTGTAACATCATCCGCTACAACAACAAGCTTTGCTAAGCCACGCTCAACAGCCTTTGTGACCTCATTGGTCCCGATTCTGATCTTTCCTGTGTTCTTGGCCACTTCCACTGCATGCAATACTATGTCATCCATATCATCACCTCATGTCATTAGTTCTAAAGTAGTGTCTATTCGTTTCCTAAGGTATTTAAAGGTGTCGAATCAGCGATGAGCATAATACATTACCAGCTCTTTTTTGTTGGAATCTACTCTGGCAAATCCAATTCTTTCTAACTGAACAGTCTCTCCTGCTTTGGCTTTCTTCAGGTTTATCTCAGCTAATCCGCTAACAACTTTTCCGTCTGGCATCACAAGCTTCGCCTTCAGTGTCTTTCCGTCGAGCCAATGGATCTTAGGGATGTCCTTCACACTCTTCCCTGTAAACTTCGCAGCCTTGTCAAGCTTCACGTTGCATAGATGCATAAGCCTTGTCTCCCTCCCCCTGTTTGCAACGAAATCTATCCTGTCGACAACCAGCTTCTTTCCTACAGGTATCCTCCTGTATTTCCTCTTTCCTGGATAAAGGGGGGCTTTAGCAGACTTCATAGGGACCTTGCTTAGGGTTATCTCAACTGGCTCAGCAACAAAGAAGTATCTGTTAGAATCTTTGTCGATTACTTTCCTGTTATGAGACTCCAAAGCCTTCCAGTCCAGAATAACATTTATAGGGTTCGCCCCAACCTCAACAATATAATCCCTGATAGCTTCAGCGGAGAATCCTCTTCTCTTCAGTGCGCTGAGTGTGGGAAGCCTAGGGTCGTCCCATCCGCTGTACATGCCAGACCTGATGCCTTCAAGTATCTTGCTTTTGCTAAGGACTGCTCCCTCTACCAATAGCTTTCCATTCGTCCTTGTTACAGGATAGTCCCAGCCGAAATAATCATAGACAAACTTCTGCCTGATCTCGCTGATCATCAGATCAACCCCCCTTATGATATGCGTCACGCCGAACTCATGGTCATCTATAGCAGAGGCGAAGTCAAGCATCGGCCAGACCCTGTATTTGTTTTTTGTGACAGGATGGTTAGGCTCGTCGATTATCCTGAACGCCGCAAAGTCCCTTGCAGCAGGATCAGGATGGTTAATGTCTGTTTTGATTCTTGCAACCATGGAACCTTCCTCCGCATCCTTCAGCATCTCCTTCCATCTCTCTCCTGCAGATGACTCAGACAAGTCTCTGCATGGACAGGCTTCTCCTCTTGCCTTCAATTCTCTCCAATGGACAGGGTTGCAGTTGCAGATATATGCCTTGCCCATCTCCAGCAGCTTCTCGAAATATCTGTAATAGACAGGAAGTCTTTCTGAAGCCTTTGTTTCTTTGTGAATCTTGACGCCTAGCCATTGCAGGGACTCCCTTATCCAGTCATAAGCCTCCTTCATCGGTCTCTTTCCTTTGGGATCCGTATCATCAAACCGCAGAATGAACTTGCCCTTGTACATCTTCACATACTCATCATTCAGCAGGGCAGGTCTGACATGGCCGATATGCAGAGGGCCGTTTGGATTCGGAGCCATCCTCATCACAACCTTCCCCTTTACTGCATTATCAAGCAGAGGCAATCCAACCCTCTGCTCCTTCTCAGGTCTGGATACATCACCAAGTTTAGCTAGTTCCTTCTTCTGCTTCTCCAGAGACCAAGAATTAACCTGTTCAACTGTTTTCTCAATCTCCGCTTTGACCTTAGGGACATCCTTCTTCAAGGCAGGATTCTCTGCAAGAACCTTTCCAAGAACAGACCCAATGCTAGCCTTGCCATCGTACTGCTGCGCATTCAGCAGAGCATGCTTCAGTATGATATCCTTCATAGGACCCCTATTGTTTTTCATATAAATAAAGGTTAAATTGTATCTGATCTGAAAAGGAAAACAAAGGAATGATTACCTTCTTCCAGGCATCCTTCTCTGAGGTCTCTCAGAGCGTCCGCCCCTGCCCATTCTGTCCCTTCTCTCAGGCCTGTCTGTCCTTTCCATCCTCTCCTGCCTCTCTTCAGGAACAAAGAACTCCTCCAGCTTAAGGCTGGAAGCGTCCTGCCCTTTGGTCTTCATGATCTCCTTCGCAAGGGAGAAGTAAACCATCCCCACTGCCTTCCTTCCCATGTTGTTGCAGGGAATGACAAGGTCAACGCTCCCTGTTTCATTGAACGTGTCGCACAGAGAAATAATTGGAAGCCTCATGTTCATCGCCTCCTTCATAGCCTGCTTGTCAGCAAGGGGATCCGTGACAACCACAACTTCAGGCTCCCTGTAGCCTCTGAAAGAGGGGTTGGTAATTGTTCCAGGCAAGAACCTTCCTGTTATTGCCTGCGCGCCAACAGCCTCGGCAAACTTCCTTATTGCCTTGTGCGCGACAGCCTTCCTGGAAACGACCATTATGCTGTTGAATTTTGAGAGGAATTTGCCAGCTATCTCTATCCTCTTCGCTATGTTCTGCAGGTCAAAGACAGCAAGCCCGTCGTTCCTTATCTTATAGACAAACCTCTTCATGTCCTTTGTCTGCTCCTTCAAACCGATATGCACTCCTGCTGAAACAAGCTCATCGTGTACCATTGTATCAGTTCCTAATAAGAGGAAAGACTATTTAAATATCTCCCACCATCTCGGAAACACAGACCTCCTTCTGTCATCGTAAATCCTTTTTATATCTCCACGGAGAGCTCCAGGAAACTCCTCTATAAAATGGTACATATGACCCAGAGCGGTGTAATCATCTTCCGGAACAGAAGGCAACCAGCTAACGATCTCTCCTGCAGCTTTCTCCTCTGTCTCTGGGAGATAATAAAACACCCTATCAAGATGGGGACCTCTCCAGCCCTTTGGCCTCTTCGTGGGTAAGAGGATCCTCACAATCTTTTCGGTCCGGCATAAAGAAGTTAGGGTGTAATGCGCGTCCAGTTCGCTCCCGTAACGTTTCTCAATGTCAGATGAAGAGACCAGGCATGCCTCTTCTATATGCTTCATCACCTTGGACTGGTCATCTATCTGCTTTTGCGTAGGAGTTTTCCTTCCCATAAAACACTTTTAGAAACCAGAGTTTTTAAACCCAGCCGCGGAGCTTCATCGCATCCGCGACCCTTTTCACAGCTATCATGTATGCTGCCATCCGCATGTTCACCTTATGCTTTATTGACATCTCAAGGACATCCCTGAATGCTTTTGTCATTATCTCATCCAATTTCCTGAACACTTCGTCCCTCTTCCAGTAATAACCATAAAGGTTCTGCACCCATTCGAAATAGCTCACGGTTACGCCACCAGCATTGCAGAGGAAGTCTGGAATAACAAAGACATTGTTCTTGTAAAGAATCGGATCTGCCTCGGGTGTTGTAGGACCGTTTGCTGCCTCCGCCAAGAGCCTTGCCTTTATCTTAGAAACATTCTTTCCAGTTATCTGGTTCTCCAAGGCGGCTGGAACAAGAATATCAACCTTCAACTCAAGAAGCTCCTCGTTAGTTATGTTCTTTGTTCCTGGGAAGCCCTGTACAGAACCGTTCTTCTCCTTGTATGCAAAAGCCTTCGCTGGATCAATGCCTCTCTCAGAGTAGATTCCGCCCTTGGAATCAGAAACAGCAACAACCTTTGCCCCCATCTCAGACATTTTGGTTGCAACGAAATGCCCTGCGTTCCCATATCCTTGGACAGCAACAGTTGATCCCTTCAGGTTGATCTTCAAATATTTTGCAGCTTCTCTTATTGTATAGATAACTCCCTCAGCGGTTGCGTCACCTCTTCCTTCTGAGCCCCCTATTTCCAGGGGTTTCCCTGTTATCATTCCAGGATCATGAACACCTTTCACCTTCTCATATTCATCAAGCATCCATGCCATTATCTGCGGATTTGTGTAGACATCCGGAGCAGGCACATCTATCTTTGACCCTAAGTGATCAGCAAACTCCCTTGCATATGCCCTGCTAAGCCTTTCCAGTTCGCTCTGCGACATGCTCTTCGGATCGCAGATGACTCCGCCCTTCCCTCCACCCATCGGTATGTTGACAACAGCGGTCTTCCATGTCATCCAGGCAGCAAGAGCCTTCACGGTATCAATAGTTTCCTGGGGATGGTATCTTATTCCTCCTTTGAAGGGGCCCCTAGCGTCGTTGTACTGGACTCTGAATGCTTTGAATGTTTTTGTAGAGCCATTGTCCATCTTTACCTTGAGCTCTTTCTCTATGATCCTCTTTGGCTCTCTCAATAAGGCATGAGTCTTAGGATCAAGCTTCAGCAGTTTTGCAGCCTCATCAAGCTGTTTCTGCGCGATCTTGAACGGGTTTAGCTCCTCTGGCATGAGTCTAAATTGAGGATTCACAAGATATATAAATACTGCCCCCAAAATGGAAAGATGAAAATCGTTCATGAGAGGTGGAAATGCATAGCCTGCGGAGCCTGCGCTGCTGTTGCTCCTAACTTCTTTGTGATGAGCGACCAAGATGGCTTCGCTGACCTTACGCAGTCTGAGCACAAAGAAACTCCAGAAGGCCTGCTTGAGACCCGACAGGTCGCAGAGTTCGCAGAAGGGAAGGATGCTTCAGAAGCATGTCCGGTTGAATGCATCCACTCTGCCCAGGACGATGGCAATTGCGCTGCTCATGCTAGAAAATGCGTGGATTAACTCTTCTTTATTTTTTGCAATCGCAAAGAAGCGTCTTCTGCCAAAGCTTCATAACGCCCTAATTTCTCTTCTAGTTCTCTTGCTCTAGTCTCAGAAGCAGAAAGCCTCTCCTGCATCTCCCTGTACTCTGCTTCAGACACTTTGATCATCTTCAATTTCCCTGCAACCTTCTTTCCTTTAGACACTCTCGCAAAAGCGGAGAGCCCATGGGAATTCCTGAGCGAGGGCCTGCGCGCATCCGCGCAGAACGACGCATCGTCCGGAGCCCAGTCGGACCAGAGCGAAGCAATGCCATTATCATCAAAATCTATTCCATAATCTCTTACATCATCCCTTGGTTGATATTCACCTATCCTTGCAAGCGTATCCGTGACTCTGTTATTTACAATAGTTATCTCTTTTCTCTCTCCAGTTATCGTTGGGAACCCGGATTTGTTTGCCAACTTCTGGTTCCTGAGAAGGTATACCTTGCCATCCCTTTTCTGCAATGTCTCTTCGTTGTCAAACCAGAAATATCTGTCCTTTAGAGCATTGAATAGCTGCCCATCGAAGAATTCAGTAACGCCAAGTTGGAACGGTATTGGGACCCATCTCTCACCTAGTTCTTTCGAAAGACCTTCAGATATTGCCAGCTTGTGGTATTTGGTTGTGTTTGCCAGAAAAGAACTGTCCCAGGAATCCTCAAAACCACTTACAGGTTTGCCTATGAACTGCATTAGGTAAGTGGCAGATTTTACCGGCCTGTTGCTATGTCTTAGTATGTCATCTGATTCCTGAAGAACCTTGTCGTATGTGAGTTCTTGCACCATAGAATTGCTAATCTCTGAAAGCTTTTAAAGCTTCTACAGAGTCAGAATATTCTTCATTGCTTTCTGAATCAATTTATCGACCTTCAAACTCTTCTCCATCTCCTTGATCTCGTCAAGCCTTGCAGCTGTTGTAGGATGCTTCGCTGCGAAAGAACATGCATTTATCGGAGTAACGAACAACATTTATATACCTTTGTATACATTATTTGTATATGCTTGAAAAGATAATAGGATCGAAGTCGAGAATAAAGATGCTGGAGCTATTTCTGTTCTACTCTGAAAAAAACTTCTATTTAAGAGAGATAGCTAGATTAACCAAGGAAAATACGAACGCTGTTAGAAGAGAGCTAAAAAACCTGATGGATGTGGGCATAATTAAACGAGAAGAAAAAGGAAATATGATATTTTATGAAATCAATAAAACATCTCCACTTTATGAGCCTTTAAAGACAATATTCATGAGAACTGAAAGCTTGGGAAAGCATTTGAAAGAAGCGTTAAAAAACAAAAATACAAAGTATGTGCTAGTATACGGCTCATTCGCATCCGGCAGAGAAACAGAGAAGAGCGACATAGACCTATTAATTATCGGCGTCATAAAACAATCAGATATAATAGATGCAATAAGCGGTTTTGAAAGAAAGATGCTAAGGGAAGTAAATTATATAATATGGACTGAAAAGGAGTTTGAAAAAAGAATAAAGGAAAACCATCATTTGCTTGCGGACATAATTAAAAATCCTGTAATAATGATAATTGGGGATGAAGATGAATTTAGAAGAGCTGTTAAGTAAAGGCATGATAGAAGCGTTGAAAATAGATGATAATCTAATCAAGAAAACTATAAACCGCGGCGAGAAGAACCTTAAAAGCGCCGAAGCTATTTTTAAGAGCGAAGAATATGACTGGACGTTGGCTGTAGCTTACAGTGCTATGCTCCAAGCTGGAAGAGCTCTGATGTTTTCAAAAGGATATCGACCTAAAGGAGAATACAAGCATTTATCTGTTATAGAATTTATCCATTCCGAATTCGGTGATAAGATTTCAAGCAAGATGATCAGGCTGTTTGATAATTACAGAAAAAAGAGAAACAAAATAGTTTATGAAGAATATGATATAGTTGCAGGAGACGAAGCCAAAGAAGCTATAGAATTTGCTGAAGAACTTTTGAGAATAGTTAAGAAGATATTGGCATAAATATGATTTGTATTGTCCGATGCCTATATCAGACAATCATAAGATTCCTCATTGCCTTATCAATTAGCTTGCCAAACTTCAAAGATCTCTCCATCTCCTTGATCTCGTCAAGCCTTGCAGCTGTTGTAGGATGCTTCGCTGCGAAGGAAGTGCATGTGTCAGAATAAGGCACGCACTCAGCATAGTCGCTTATCGAGATATCATAAGTGCCGATCCTCTTGGCAAGTCCGATTATCTCTGCTTTGTCAAAGCCAAGCAGAGGCCTGACAACCTGCGTCTTGGCAGCCTCGTTTATGACATACAGGTTCTGCAGGGTCTGCGAAGCCACTTGTCCTAGGGCTTCTCCAGTAACGAATCTGTCATATCCATACTTCTTAGCAATCTTGTCTGCAATCCTGAACATTATCCTTCTGTAGATGATTGTCCTGTACTTTGGATCAATCTTCTCAACAATCTGCATCTGTATTTCTCTGAAGGGGAAAAACAGCAGCTTTGTTTTTTTCTGATGAGACCTCAAGACATCCAGAAGCTTGATCAGCTTTGTCTTCGCTGCAGTTTCATTTGAGTCGTAGTTATGAAAATTAATCATATCCACGCTATGCTTTTTCATCATAATGTAGGCTGCCACAGGCGAGTCTATGCCGCCCGAGAGGAAGGTTAGGAGTTTCATAAGAAGAGTAAGCTTGGGGCTTTAAAATAGTACTCCTTTTATATTTTGTAACAGGGAAATGTTCATATGCAGGGATGACAGAACGGCCATGTAGCAGTCTGCAAAACTGCCCAAGGGAGTTCGACTCTCCCTCCCTGCTCCAATTGTGATCAAATGAAATTGTTCAATACGCGCGGAAGGAAGCTGATGGAGTTCAAGCCCATCAAGGGCAAACAGGTAGACCTTTACACTTGCGGAATCACTGCTTACTCCTATGCTCACATAGGAAACCTAAGAACCTATATCTTCGAAGATATTTTGAAGAGAGCACTTCTTTACAGGGGCTTCAAGGTGAAGCATGTGATGAACGTCACAGACGTAGGGCACCTGACATCTGATGCTGACACAGGCGAAGACAAGGTAGAGAAGAGCGCAAGGAAGGAAGGCAAAACCGCTTGGGAAATATCTGAATTCTACGCGAAAGCGTTCTTTCAGGACATAGAAAAACTTAACACCCTAAAACCAGATATTGTGTGCAAGGCAACAGACCATATCAAGGAGCAGATAGAGCTTATCAAAGCCTTGGAAAAGAAAAGCCTGACATACAGAATAGACGATGGCATCTACTTCGACACGTCAAAATTCAAGGATTACGGCAGATGGGCAAACCTGAATATCGAAGGCTTGAGGGCTGGAGCAAGGGTTGAAGTTGTGGAAGGAAAGAGAAACCCGACAGACTTCGCTCTCTGGAAATTCTCCCCAAAAGACCAGAAGCGACAGATGGAATGGAAATCACCATGGTCAACGGGATTTCCTGGATGGCATATCGAGTGCTCGGCAATGGCAATGAAAT
>DATDXV010000008.1:0-47223 GCA_035289205.1 archaeon | reverse complement strand
AGACAGATCTCAGCAGGACCTCGCATATGGAGATAAGAAATGAGATAAACCAGGCAATCAATGAGCTGCTCAAGGGCAACAAGAACAAGCAGCGGCTCGCAAGCGTATTGACAAGGCATACAATAGGATACGGCATAATAGAACCGCTATTGCAGGATGAGGAGCTGCAGGATATCTATGTTGACTCCGGATCCAAGCTTGTGCACGTTGTCCACAGCAGGTTCGGGGAATGCATCACGAATATCTTCATGAGCAAGGAGGATATAGAAAGGCTCTCCACAAGAATCAGAACGCTTTCCGGAAGGCCCTTTGACGCGTCAAGCCCCGTCCTTCACACTGAGCTAGAAGACCTGGGCGTCAGAATAGCTGCGATAGCTGAGCCTGCAACATACAGCGGAATAGGATTCGCGTTCAGAAGAAGGAAGAACGAGCCATGGACATTGCCTGAGTTCATCAAGTTCAACATGCTTAATGCGGAAGCTGCGGGCCTATTGAGCTTCCTGCTGGACGGAAACAGCTCCATACTGATCGTGGGCCCGAGAGGATCTGGAAAGACATCAATGCTGACCTCCCTTCTTCTGGAGATAAATCAGAACAACAGGATAATAATCATAGAAGACACGCCAGAAGTTCCCATTGACCAGCTGAGGACAATGGGATACAAGATAGAGCACTTGAGGACAGAGGCGTTCGCAAAGGGGTATGAGCTTTCTGCTGAAGATGCTTTGAGAACTTCTCTGCGTCTGGGAGAAAGCATACTTGTGCTAGGCGAGGTAAGAGGGCAAGAAGCAAAGACTCTCTTTGAAGCAATGCGGGTAGGAGCAGTAGGGAACGTTGTATTGGGAACGATCCATGGATCGAGCCCATATGATGTCTGGGACAGAATCACAAATGATTTAGGAGTCCCGAGCACAAGCTTCAAGGCAACTGTCATTATCGTTACCACAGGGGTCATCAGGGAGGGGGATGCTATAAAGAGGAACAGGAGGGTCCTTGACATAACAGAGGTCAGGAAGGACTGGAAGGACGAGCCAAAATTCTACACACTGATGAAATACGACAGGAGAAGAGACAAGCTTGTGATGGGAGACCTTTCCAGGTCAGAGGCTATAAAGAAGGCTGCAAAGACTAAAGGTTATACGATAGGCGAGGTAAAGAAGAACATAAAATACAGGATCAAGCTGAAGAAGGAACTCCTGAGACTTGCTAAAAGGAATCCAAAGCTGCTTGGCGCAAGCAGCATCATATCTGCAAACTCCATCTTCACAAAAGCCATGTCCCAGAAAGGCAAGAGCGGGGAGAAGAGATTTGCGGAAGCAATGAAAAGCATAAGGAACAGATCGTGATCGGATGGGCTTCTACCTGAAACTTTGCAGGTTCCTGGAGAGATTCAACCTGGGAGAAAAGGCAGCGCCAAGCCAGGAGCTTGTCGAAGCCCTTGACTTCTTGAAGTGGGACATAGAACCGCAGGCTGTTTTGAGGGCTGCCAGGGGAGCAACAGTTCTTGCAACAATAATATCCCTGATCTTTGTCATGATCGGAGCTTTCATAGGATGGGACATAATGCTCCTGATAATAATAGGCGTTGTTGTATCGCTTCTTTCAAACCACCTGATAGGCGAGTATCCGAAGAGCGCTGCAAGGGACAGAGCTGTCTCCGCCCTTGGGGCGGCACCGCAGCTTATTGCGCAGCTGTCAACAATCTTAAAACAAAACCCAAATATTGAAAGGGCTGTTGAGTTTGTAACTCAGTATAATGAGGGCGCTCTGGCTGATGATTTCAAAGGAGCGCTAAGAGACACATGGTCTGGCAAGAGCTCTAGCATATCCAAATCCATGGAGGAGATCGCGGAGAAATGGGGCGTCTGGTCGGAGGGGCTGAAGAGGTCAATATACCTGATCCTCTCCAGCTTCCATGAGAAAGACCCCGTGAGAAAGCGCGAGACGCTTGACATGGCTGTCTCTGTCACATTAAATGACTTCGTGGACAAGATGAGAGATTACGCATTCAGCCTACATACCCCTACGCTTGTCATATTCAGCTTCGGAGTGATGATACCCCTGATCATTGTGTCGCTCTTCCCCCTTATGAGCTTCTTCGGATACCAGACGTCAACACAGCACATTGCACTGGCGCTTTTCGCATCCCTGGCGGCAGTATATGTTTATTCGCAAAGGGTCCTGAGGAAGAGGCCCCCGACGCTTTCATTGATCGAGGTGAAGAGCAGCGTTCCCTCGGGTTACATATACCTTGCAAACGGCGTGATGCTGCCCGCGATTCCGACAGCACTGATAGCGCTGATCCTGCTCTCCATCCCTTCTATCTTCTATCTGATCAACCTGAGCAATGTCCTTGTCTCAAACAACGAGACATTCAGCATAATACTGGAAACGCTGAACACGCTGCCGATGATCTGGGGATTTGGAGCTGCCATATTCATCTATTATTACGGCACCACATGGTTCAAGAAATCCGAAAGGGACAGAATCTCAAACATGGAGAACTCCGTGCCTGACGCCCTCTATTACCTTCGCAGCGGCCTTATGGAAGGAAAACCTGTGGAGGAGACCTTTGAGAAAATAGCGAAGATGCGCTCCAACAAGTCCCTGTCAGAGAGCTTTGAGAAGGCCTCCATACTGATAAGAAGGAGAAACCTCTCGCTTGATGACGTCCTCCTAGGAGATGAAAGCCCCTTTGAGAAGAGCTCGTCACTGTTAAGATCTGTCCTTTCCCTTATTGCAAGCTCAATGAAAAGAGGTGTCAAATTCACCGCCGCAACATGCACGGTCCTGATAAAATATGTGACAAGGCTGAAGAGGATAGAGCGGAACATGATGAATATGCTGCAGAGGAACCTTTCCATGATGAAATTGACAGCTGTGCTATTTGCGCCAGTTGTGGCGGCGGTTGTTGTTGTTTTATTCCTGCTTATAGTGAAGGGGGTGATTTCCACGACAGAATCAAGCAGCGCATTCTCGGGGGCAGGGCTTGGATTGAACACGCCAGTGCAGCAGCCAGATCTTCCCGCGCCTGTCCTTCAGCTTATACTTGGAGTGTACATGATCGGGCTGTCGTTTGTTCTGATAAGATACATATCAATACTGGCCTATGGCTCAGACAGTGTCCAGCTCGGGATGGAGATAGCAAAGTCCACAGCAGGCGCCACGATTCTCTTTACGCTAGCGCTCATTGTGATGAGGGTCATGATGGGCGTTTAGGCGCATTAAAATACTACAATAAGCATAGTCTTCTAATGCTTGACAAAGTTGCAAGGGTTCTGGAGAAACCTGTGTGCGATAGATGTTTAGGACGCCAGTTCTCAAAACTCCTCTCTGGCTACACAAACAAAGAGCGCGGCGCTTTGCTTAGGAGCGCTGTTGCGTTCGCCCTGGATTCAGGCGAGAAGCTTGATGTTGACCCCTCCAACTTCCATGATTTCAAGTTCAGAAAGATCAAGATGGAGGGAAAGAGATCTGGATGCTGGGTATGCGAAGGCGCTCTGGAGAAATTAGACAAGTTTGCGGAAATGGCGGTAAAAAGCGCGAAGGGGATTCACTTCTCGACATTTCTTGTAGGCACAAAGCCTCCAAAGAAGATCCTTGAAAACGAGGAGAAGCTATGGGAGAGAACAGGAATAGAGTATTGCGAACCTATAAAGGGCGAAATAAACAGGGAAGTGGGAAAGCTGGTTGAAGCAAAGCTCAATATCAGGGCAGACTTCAAAAGGCCGGATGTTGTCATGTTCCTCGATCTGGACGCAAAGAAGGTTGGCTTGAAAATAACCCCGCTGTTCATCTTCGGCTATTACAGCAAGCTTGCAAGAAATATGCCACAAGCGAAATGGAGAAGATATCACAAAACATCTGTAGAGGAGATAATTGCAAAGCCTGTAATGAAAGCATCCCATGGAATTGGACATACATTTCATGGGGGAGGGAGAGAAGACAAAGATGCATTGTGTCTAGCCTCCAGACCATTCGTTCTGGAGATAAAGGATCCACTGAAGAGAAAGATTGACCTGAAGAGCGCGGAGAAACTGATAAACAAAGATAAGAGGGTAAAGGTAAAGGGACTAAGGATTGTAGACAGCAGCTACGTAAAAAGAGTCAAGGAGCTGAAACTTGACAAAACATACAGAATGCTTGTAAGATGCGATAAGCCTATCTCAAAGAAAGAACTCTCGGTTCTAAGAAGCCTCAAGAGAATAATAGAACAAAGAACACCCAACAGAGTAGCTCATAGAAGGGCGGACATTGTGAGAAGGAGGACTATCAAGAGTGTCAAATGGAAATACAAAAACAGCAAGACATTTGAATTGGTTCTGGAATGCGAAGGGGGGCTTTATGTGAAAGAGGTTGTAAGCGGTGATGAAGGAAGGACAAATCCCGCTGTAAGTTCTCTTTTGAATAAGAAATGCAAATGCATAGAGCTGGATGTAATAAGGATAGAGAAGCCGAAGATTTAGCTGCTCAAGTGAAACTCTACTACATCCTTATCATCCAGTCTGTGACCCAGTCCTACCTTCTCCCCTCGATGTGAAACAGACTTCCCCCACACACGCGCGAATTTGAAGAACTTCAAGAAATCCTTATGTATCTTCTCCGCTGCGACCCTTACTGTAGCATTGTCTTTCAGAACCAAAGCTCTCTTCTCCACAGTCTTTCCTGGCTCCTTTGTATAAACCCTTATCAGGCTAAGTTCCTTCCAGATATTGTCAAAAAGTTTCCCCTCCCCGTAGACAACTGATGGCTTCTTTACTCTGTTAGCATCCAGCAACTGCAGAACCTGTTCCTTGTCAGCTTTGTTTCTTGCAACAATTATTATTATATCAGAAGATCTCATAATGGAAAAGTCTATGCTGCGAAACATGGAAGGAATCTCTATTGCTTGGAACTTTACGCCCTCCCATTCTGCTATGCCAACCTCCGGTTTCGTTGTTGTGAAAGGCCTGTCAGATATATTTGGCTTTGCATTGGTAAGTTCGGAGAGAAGGGTAGATTTTCCGGATTGCGTCAAGCCTACTATGCAAACCTGAACATCTCCTTCCTTTGAAATGGAGGTTTTCTTGAAGGCAGCCTTTCCTCCCTTCGACTCCTTTAACTTTGCTAATCTAGAATTCAGTTGAGCCCGAAGTGCTTCTCCTCCTTTATGTCTGGGAGCAAACCTTATCATCTCCTCCAGAGCTTCAATCCTTTCCTCCCTTGTCCTGGCTTTGTTATATTTGTCCTGAGCTATGAAGAATTCAGCACTCGCATTTATCGGCAAGCATATCCCTTAGTAATACTCAACTCTGTACTCTTCCCCGCCCTCTTCTGGGGGGTAGTAATACTCCTCTTTGCCTTCCTCGCTGCCACCCCTCTTTCCAAGCATCTCCATTATCCTGTCCTTGTATTTGTAGGCTGTCACAGCTATGATCGCCAGTATGACAATGCCTGCCATTATCCAAACCAGAGAAGCGGTATCCTGCGGCTTTTCTTCTAGTTCATCAGCCTGCTCAAGCTCTGAAAGCTTGTCGTTGGCAGCCTGCAAGGAAGCAAGAGCTTGTTCATAATTGGATTTGGCATTCTCATAATCACCTGCCGCATAAGAGGTCTTTGCATCTTTAAACAGCTTCTCTGCCTGGTCCAGAGAGTTCTTTACATCAGATGTGTCCTTCCCCAACTCTTCAAGAGCCGCCACGCTGTCCCTTACACTGGAAACTTCTGCCAGCTTCTCGTCAGCAAGCGCGCTTATGTCCCCTATAAGCTCTATCCTTATGTCAACAGTCTTGTTTCCCGCATCGCTGCTTATAGTTAGCGTTCCTGTATAGCTCCCCTCCTTCGCGTTCGCCCCATTTACCTCCAGACTGACATCCTTCTTCTGCCCCGCCGTGAGAGAAGTGAGAGTTGTCTTCACGAAGATAATTGTTGCTATTCCTGACGAGGGTGTAATGATGATGCTCCCTATTGTTCCTCCACCGCTGTTTTCTATTGTCAATACCTTCTCTATCTTCTTTGTGAGCGGCGTGACAAAGTTCAGGGAGGTCGGGGAGAGCACAAACTTGGGGCTTGTGACATTTGGAAGTTCATCGACGCTGAATGAGACTTCCTTGTAGAAAGTTCTGTTATATGTATCGTTGATGAATGCTTTGAGCTTGTAAGTGCCGGCCTTTGCACCGCTTGGTATTGCCCAGGTTGTTTTGAGAGTTGCATTCCCAGTCATGTTCCCCTTGGTTGAGAGCATGTTATTCGATTCCGGATTGATTATGTCAAGAGTGTAGTTGAATGCTATGCTTGACCATGCGTTGAATGTTTCAAGCGTTACATTAACTGTTTCGTTCTTCAAGAAAGATGACTTACTGAGAGATGTTGCAGCCTCCCATGCTATCATTTGAATAGAACCCGTAATATTTGCAACATATCCTTGGAAACCTATCATCGCGCTCAGGTTGTAGGTTCCGTTCGGATCCCCTGCCGCAAATGCGTAAGTTGTGTTGAACTTTGTGGAGCTCATCTTTGTCATGCTGCCCAAAGGTATGACTGTTTTATCGGGTTTTGTTATTGTAAGATTTGCCCAATCCGCAGGCCATGTAGTTGTGAGATTTAGTATCGCTGTTTGCGTCGGTCTGTAGACAGTTATGTTTGAGAAGACCGTACCGCTGAGAGAGGTAGGCTGGCTAATCATCTTTAATTTTCCACCAGCAGATGCCGCAGCACTTATAAGAACTGGTCCTGTTGCTGGGAAATTAGAAATTGTTGTAGTGCAAATTCCTGAACTACAGCTTATGAAATTATCAAAAAGTATTTTGAATGTATTATAGTCGAAAATTGTAACACCCACGCTTGGTTGAGAAGCATCTGTGGTTATTTTTAGCTCAAAGGGGGAATTGGGGATGTATGTTTCTGTGTCTATCGTTACAGACATAGTCCCTACGTCAACATTCTGAGAATTTGATGTTGTGAATGCTTCAGGGGTCTTAATGCTTATAACAGCGTCTTGACTTGGAGTTATCGTTGTATTGTTTATCCATAATCCAGAGGGATGTTTGAAAAGAGCTCCGGTGGTTGTTGTGCTCCCTGCTTGCATTTCAAAGGTGATAGGTCCTGTATTCACATACTGTCCTCTCTCATCTGTCACGTTGGCAATAATGATGAATCCTGTGTCTCCGGGATTTACAGTTTGCGGGAACGCGGAAAGGTATACCTTCCATCCGGCATCCCCCATAACAGTCCAAACAGCTCTGTCGAAAAGATCCCATGCAGAATCTGTAAAGTACTGGGTGTCATTGAATCCCCAGAAAACCCCCCGCTGCAGGGGCGTTACGTTGACGACTGAGTTGAATGCGGAACCGCACTGCGCTATCACAGAACCGCCTCCCGCCTCCACAACCCTCGCATGGTGCTTGTTTCCGCCGCTGTAGATAACCACCGGATTCGTAGTCTTGTTGGAGATATATGTAATTCTGTTTGTGCTGAAGCTATCTGATTCGGAGGAACAGACATTTTCACCTGTAGTTTTCCAAGGCAAAGGAGTCTCAAAATAGTAGAATGGAGGAATAAAAATGGGAACGTTCATTATTGTGCTGCTTAATATTGAGAGTTGTTTTTTGCTATCAGTATATGGAATCAAATTTGCCATGAATTTTCCATAAGGAGAATTTGAATCGCTATTGTACTCTATGTATTTCTGGCTAAGATTTGCAAAAACAATCGCCGTTGCACCGCTAATCCTTGACTGGAACTCCGGACTATTGGCTTCAACAAGGCTATCTGTAACTACCTTGACATCATATCCCAAAGACTGTATTCTGTTGCAGAACGCCACCTCATCAGGCCAGTCAAGACCCGGACATGCTGTTGTGACCAGATCATTGTCTGTTATGAAAACTATGCTCTTGGCTGCAAAAACCCCGGGTACCATTAAGAGGAATAACGTAAGGGACGCTAAGATGAGCTTACGCATATACAGAATATTCCACTATACTTATAAGCTTTATATTGGGAAAAACAAAAAGAGGGTTATGGAGAAGCTATTTTCCTACGCCATGGTTGCTTACATACTGCTGCTGGCAACATATTTGCTATACGGACAGGGCCTTATGGCACTTGATCTGGCCCTGTCGCAGAGCGTTTTCAGCTCCCTGTTTCCAGCCATTTACATATTCAATGTCATAACCAACCTCGGAACAATCGTAGTTTTCATGATAGTCTCCCTCTGGCTTATACATAGGGGAAACAAGAAGGAAGGGCTCATCCTGTTCGTTTCCCTATGGATTGACCTAGCTATTAACTTCCTGCTGAAGAACATATTCATCAGAGAAAGGCCCGCATATTTTGATGCCAGTATCTGGTCGCTGGAACCCAATGGACCTCTCAGCTTTCCTTCAGGGCATGCGCAAAGGGCGTTCCTTGTAGCTACCATACTCTCCAAGTATTTCAAAAGAGACAGGATGCTGCTCTATGCATTTGCTGTTTTGATAGGAATAAGCAGGATAGCTGTCGGCGCGCACTATGCGCTGGATGTCATTGTGGGAGCTCTAAACGGCATTGTATTGGGATCGTTGCTGCTAAGGTTTCCTTGGGACAAGTATGCCAAGTTCACTCAAAAACAAGCTCAGCCTTCAGTCCATAAACTGAAGAGATGATATTAGAGAACTCGTCGGGCCTTATTGGAGTATTGGGGGTGTTTGGTATTCTTACCTTGTATGTCTGCCCCGAAAGAGAATAGCGCGTGTTGATGCCAGAGACAGGATGGGGAGATACGAGATTCTGGACAAAATCCTTCAGGTCACCAACCGCTTCCAGAACCCTTACGTTCTTTCCGAAGTTCTTCGAAATCATTTTGACAACAGCTCCGCCTTTTCCAACCACTCTCGGAGCATCGCCAACATTCGTGACAATAGTCAGAGTATTTCCCTCGATAACTTTGCATATTCTGACATCCTTCAAACTCTTTATGTTCTCCTCCAAGGAATGCAGATATTTTAGAACATCTATTTCCTTTTCTGTTATCTTCCCGGAGTTTAGCTTATTCTGGCAACTCGGACAAAGAAGCGCAGAATTCAGGCAGACTTCGCATATTTGGCATTGCAT
Source organism: archaeon (assembly GCA_035289205.1). Lineage (GTDB taxonomy): Archaea > Aenigmatarchaeota > Aenigmatarchaeia > Aenigmatarchaeales > DATDXV01 > DATDXV01. The sequence goes on along the minus strand of DATDXV010000008.1, from coordinate 38,151 downwards.
ATAAGCACTACTATAGTTAAACGAACTTCAATATAAATGTTATCATGCATCCTATATGCATAGAGGAGAGCTCTTCTATGTACGTTTCCCACCCGTTTCTCAAGCCAGATGCGATAGAAGAGAGAGAATATCAGAGAAATATCCTTGAGACAGCTGTAAGAAAGAACACCCTATGTGTTTTGCCAACAGGACTGGGAAAGACAAACATAGCCATAATGCTTGCTGCCCATAGAATGGAAGATTATCCCGAGAAGAAGATCCTTGTAATGGCCCCAACGAAGCCATTGTGCGCCCAGCATCAAAAAAGTTTCCAGAATGCCTTTGACATTCCCTCTAAAGACATATTTCTTGTAACAGGCCAGGTGATGCCTCAGGACAGAAGGGAGATATACTCTAAATTCAAGATAATAGTTGCTACTCCGCAGACGATAGAGAACGACATAAAGAACCATCTGATAGACCTCAATGACTTCTCTCTCCTTGTATTCGATGAGACTCATAGGTCTGTTGGAGACTATGCATACACCTATGTGGCTGAGGCATACAAGGGCATTCCGCACAGCAGAATACTAGGGCTCACAGCTTCGCCTGGAAGCGACAGAACGAAGATAAATGATATCTGCAAAGCTCTTGGAATAGAGGCAGTTGAGATCAGAACGGATTCGGACGAGGACGTGAAGCCCTACATAAAAGAACTGAACATGGAATGGGTGAAGGTTGAACTGCCCTTCCTTCTGAAAGAAGCGCAGTCATGCTTCAAGCTTGCTATAAAGAACAGGATCAACAAGCTGAAGGAGTGGGATGTGCACATAAGCACGAAGAAGGACATGATAGAGCTTCAGAGAAAAACAATATCATCGCTGAAGACTGAGAGAAGGCCGATACTTTTCCATATCCTGATGACGGCAACAGAGGCGATAAAGATATGGCATCTCCTAGAGCTTCTGGAGACGCAGAGCATGAGGGCTGTTAGGACTTATCTCAATAAGCTAAGGGAAGGAAAGATGGCTTCAGAGAAGCGGCTTTTGCATGACTCCTATGTGAAGATGGGAATAGGCTATATTGAGAAACACGAAGGAGAGCATCCGAAGATAGAAAAGATCGCAGAAATAGTCTCTGAAAACTTGAAACAGAGCAAAAACTACACAATCATACTCTTCTCTCATTACAGGGACAACATAGAGAAGCTGCATGAGATCCTCTCAAAGATAGAGGGATGCAGACCTGTTATTCTGATAGGCCAGTCTGGAGAGAAGGGACTAACACAGAAAGAACAGGTAGAGATAATAAGAGATTTCAATGCAGGTATACATAACTGCCTGATAACAAGTCCGGTCGGGGAAGAGGGCCTGCACATACCATCAGCCGATATGGCAATATTCTATGAATCTGTAGCGAGCGAGATAAGAAGCATACAGAGAAGAGGTAGGGTAGGAAGAGCCAAGGTCGGCAAAATCATATTCCTACAGACTAAAGATACAAGAGATGAGAGCTACTATTATGCTGCGCAGAGAAAAGAAAACAAAATGAAGGCTATCCTTAAAGAAATGCAAAACTCTAGCAATCAAAAAACTATAGATAGCCCTTAAAATATCTACATGTCTTCTTGACCCCAATCTGTTGTTCCACAAATTTCAACCGTATCTTTATCTATACTCTTCAAACGGAAACTTATTAAACTCTTCCCGCATTTGGGACATGTCAGATAAACCTCTTTGGGTTTGCCCTTCCATGTATGGGAACATTCTGGCATTACAGAACAATGAAATGTCGTTCCTTTAGACAGTATTTCTTCTACCAGTTTTGCATCCTCTTCTTTAAACAGCTTCCCTTTATTCTCTTTCATCCAAGTTTTCATATTCATTTTCTTACCTTTCATAGTTTCACCAACGCTGATTTACGATATCATTCAGATTATTGGCTGAGAAGCTTGTTATAAATTGTCCGGTATCTGGATTGGTTACGAATATCGTATATTTATATTTATTTATCGGAGGATTGATTTCTGCATAATAGTAAGCGGTTTTCTTGCCGTCTTTCAATAGTGAAGTTTCTCCATCAGTATGCATATACAGCTTGCTCCCCTTGAATTTCTGGTATAGAAATTGCTGAGCTTCTTCCTCTGTGTTGAGGCCCATGCTTGCGAATTGTGCTTCGCGTCTTTCCCAGATCTTCTTCCAGCCCATGCCCTTGCCGTTAACATAAACGCCCTGCTCCATTACAAAGAGCTTCCCGTCCTTCTCCAGAAACCACTTTGACTTAGATATCCTGCTGGCAGCTTCAGCCAGAGCCTCTTCCCTCGACAGAACTCTGCCTTGGTTGAGCTTCACATCCGCCGCCACACCGTCTAAATATTTCCCTGCGAGCCTTGCGTCGCCGCCAAAGAACCTTGCTATCTGATTGAATCTTGCCTTCGCAAGGTCGTCAATAAATTTTGAGAGCCTTCCAGTCTTCAGAGCCTTTCCCGCTACAGCTCCCGGCACAACGCCCCAAGCCAATTCTTCCCCCGCTCTTCCCGCTCCCTCGTTGTCATAGGTGTCGTAAACATGCTTGGCAAAGAGTGCATTAAGAACGCTGCTCAGCGCTCTCCATCCCGCGCCAAGAGCTGACTTTATTTTTGGCATAGCGCCTGACGCATTGGCAAAATAAAACGCGCTTCCAGCCAGAAGCAGAAGGGAAGCGCCAAGAGCTATCTCTGATGAAGCTAGGACGCCTAAGCCCGCAATCAGCACACCGGCAACCGCTGCAAAGGGCAGCATAAAATATATTGCAGGCCAAAGGATAAAAAGCTTCCACATGCTCTTATTCTAGTAATAACATAGAGAAGTTTGCATAGCGGCCCATTCTAAGTCAGAGCATCTTTGAACAACGCCGAAGCGCGTACTGAACCAAATCCCGAAGGACTGATCCTGACACTGCAGAAACCTCATGGGCCTAATAAACTTTAAATCTCTTGGTACTTAAAACTAGATGGTTGAATGCCTGCCAAAGTCGTTATTTTTGTTGACACAAGAGAAGTGCCGAGCGGTATCATAGAGCACTTCGGGCAGTATGATTGCACTGTTCAGAAGAAGATGCTTCCCATAGGGGACTTCCTTGTCTCCGACAGGATCGTCATAGAGAAGAAGACTGGCGCTGATTTCGCGCAGAGCATTATCGACCAGAGGCTTTTCACCCAGTTAAAAGCCATGAAGGAAAATTTTGAGAAACCGGTCATTATCATAGAGGGCGGAGAGAACCTGTATGAAAGGCTCCACCCCAACACAGTCAGAGGCGCGCTTGCTTCCATAACGCTAGATGCGGGCGTGCCGATACTCTGGTCAAGGGATGTTGCAGACACCGCCGGTCTGGTCTACTGGATTGCTAGAAGGGAACAGATAGATGACAGAAGAGAATTGGCAATAAGGGCGAAAAACGGGACTGAAACTATGCAAGGCAAGCAGGAATTCCTTATTACAGGTTTGCCTGACATTTCCAACGTCAGGGCAAGGGCACTTCTGGAAAAATTCAAGACACCTGACAGGATATTTGCAGCAACTGAAGAGGAGTTGAAAAAGGTAGAAGGGATAGGACCGAAGATTGCAAAGAGGATAAGGGAGCTGCTGGAAACAGACTACTCTTCCAAATAATCAAGGCTTCTCATTGAGATAGTGCGCAGCTATCTCATTCGCGCTCAAAGTCCTATTCCAGACTCTCATCTCATCTATCATGCCATTGAAATAGAGGTTGGCTGTTCTCCATCTACCCATATTCAGATCGGTTGCAGTGTTATCGATACTGCCTGTGACAGTTCTAGGCGTAGTGCTGACAAGACTGCCGTCGATGTAGAGGGAGAGCTGACTTGAGTCGAAGGTAGCGGAAAGGAAAACCCACCTGTCGAAAATTCCCGCTCCGGCGTCATATCTTATAGCATTATAGCATGTGCCGTCCCCCGCACCAAAGACAAATTTCCTAAAAACGGCGTCGGACGGGTCATTGGGCACAATGAACATTATTCCCTTCTGATTGAGGCATGCATCCGTAAAATCTCCTACAGACTTGTCGAATACAGACGGATATCTCACACCCGATTGCCTCATGTAAACCCAAGCCTCTACGGTGAAGCCGACACTGTTGAAATTGTTCATAGCCGCAGTGCCCGTTCCTATGTTAACGTAGTCATTAACGCCGTCGAAATTAAGGGCAGAGTTCTTTAGTCCGCTAGTCCATGTAGCACCGTTAACCGCGCCGTCGTTCTTGTTTGAGCTGCTGTCTGCGGCAGTTGTTCCAGATCCTTCATCAAATCTCCAGTGTGCAACAAGCGAGTCATAGTTCTGCGAAGGGCCTATGGAAGCGACTGCACCGACACCTACTCCAGAGGTAATCTTGATTGTCTTCGAGGAGTTGTAATCCACAAAGCTCCTTATTGTTATTTTCCCTATCTCGCCCGCTTTTATAACAGAAGAGGTTGTGTTAGCAGGCTTTCCCTCTACAAAGACTGTGATGTTGGAAATGTCGGCTGTTCCCGTGTTCCGAATGTATATGGAATCCGCGGAAACAGACTCTATCTTAAACTCAGTGCCAAATACCTGGGAGGACCTTTCGATCTGCTTTGTCCCTATGTCCGTTGTTGCAGCAAACGTGGAATTGAACCAGACATATGCTGCCGCGGCAAGTGAAACAGTGATCATAAGCAGCAGCACTGCCGCGATCACTGCGGATACGCCCTTCATGCCTTATCTTTGGCATGCCTGATATTAAAGGTTATCTAAAGAGTTTTATACTTACTCATAGAATTCAGGTTATGGCAAAACCTATCATAGTCGGCTTTGATCCCGGAGTGAATTCTGCTTATTCTGTCATAGACCTGCAGGGGAATGTCTTAGGTGTTTTCAGCGAAAGGAACGCTAGCTTATCAAGCATAAAACAATCCATAATAAGAATAGGGAGGCCCCTGATTATCGCGACAGACAAAGCAAATGCCCCCTCCTCATGCAAGAACATGGCTGCGGCATTTAATTGCAAGCTCTTTACCCCAGAGAGGGATGTTCCAGTAAAGGACAAGATAGCTGTCCTGAAGTCATACAAACTTGAGAGGCAACCGAAAAATACCCATGAAAAAGACTCCTTGGCGGCTGCGCTTGTCTGCTACAAATCCCTTGCTTCCAGATTCAACAAAATAGAACTTGCACTGCAGTCTCTGGGCTTGGAAACCGAGACGGAAAGGATAAAAGAGATGCTCCTGAAGAAAGAAGCGAAGAACATTTCTGAAGCAATTGAAATGATATTCTCAAAGGAAACAGAAAGGCAAGAAAACAAACAGGAGCAGAAGGCTGAGACAAGTACTAATCCGGAAGCGGATGTCCTCAGGGCCAAGCTGGCGGATCTGCAAAAAAGCTATGATATTCTAAAGATGTATACAAGTAAATTGGAAGCGAAGGCGAAGAGCCTTGAAGAGCAGAAATCAGTGTACCAGCGGGAACAGATGCAGAAAAATGACGAGGCAAGAAAGAGGGTTCTGAAGGAAAAGGAGGTGGTGAACAGGGATATTCTTATCCACAGGCTGCAGCTGGAGCTGAGCAAATACAAGCACTATGAGAGTGCCACAAAAGAAGAACGCCAGAAGGAAGACGAATTGAGGGAAATAACGCAGAAGGGCCTCTTGCCTGTTGTATCCATTGACAGGTTTGAAACAGACACAATATCAGAGCTGCATCAGGAGTTTGGACTGAGGGATAAAATAGTATGGATAAAGAAGTACAGGCCTTCAAAGCCCATACTAAGGTACCTGATTACGCTGGGTCCAAAGGCCATAATAGGGGAGCTGGACGAGGATGGAAAGAAGCTGCTCAAGGACAATGAAATAATCCATGTTGTCAATGTAGAAATAAAGCAGAAGTACTTCTTCGGGATGGTGAAGGCGGACGAGTTTGAAAGGGCTGCGTTAAACATAGAGAAGAATGATTTCATAAACTGGCTGGACAATTACAAAAGAAACAGGGTTTAGCGCCTCTTCTTCATGATCTTCATAGGAGGGGCTTCCTTCCTTATCTCCCTCTTCATTTCTTTCCTAGGCTCCTCTTTTTTCGGCTCTTCCTTTTTGTGCTTATACTCCTCTATCCTCTCCCCAATAAGGTTCTTTATCTCTCTCCACTTCCTGAAATCGAATTTGGGCATCTGGAACTGAGGAATGGCAAATTTCATTCTCTCCCTTGCTGCGTCCAGAGTTGTCTTCCTTCTCTCCTTTGCTGCATCCTTTATCGCCTTAACCATTGAAGACACCTTCTCCTTTACCTTGGTTTCGTCTTCTATCTCAAAGGCTGTTCCTATCTGGATTCCGTCAGCGCCCGCCTTTATCAGTCCCCTTGCCTGCTCAGCGGTCCTGCAGCCGCCGGCATAGAAATAAGGAACATCCAATTGGGACTTGACAGCAGCCACAAATTCCGGAGAAACAGGGGTTGGCGCGCCTGAGCCAGAGTCTGTGACAACGAACTTCGCGCCCATGTACTGCGCTGCTAATGCAGTTGCAGCCGCAAGGTCAGGCCTCTCCCTTGGGATCAGGTTGGCATTGGATATCCAACCCACTGCCCTGCCCGGCTCAACTACAATATACCCTGTCGCTATGGGCTCTATGCCCATCCTCTTGACAACAGGAGCTCCCTGGATCTGGACAGTGGACATCCAATAGATCTCCCTTGAGTTCATCACATACATGAAATAAGTTGCGTCTGCATAGGGTGTTATCGTGCCTACATTGCCCGGAAAGAGTACTATTGGAATATTTACCCTCTCCCTGATCATCTTTGTGGTCTTGTCCAGAATCAAGCCCTGGGCCCCAATCGACCCTCCTACAAGTATTACGTCCGCTCCAGCTTCGCAAGCAGCTTCCGCAACCATGGCTCCCTTCTCAAAGGGCTGCTTGTCTGGGTCGATGAGGGCGAGCAACAATGCGCCTTCCTTGTCAATCTTCTCAAGCATGTACCGCTCGGTCTTACCAATTTTCATCAGTATAACCTAACCAGATATGTATATAAGCATTTTAGCATACTCGACACTCAGCGTTCATCCCTCTTAACAATCCTATATCCGCCATCAAACCCTCTGGCATGCTCTGGTATAACATCCATTTTCAACTCCTTTGCCAGAGAATGCGCAATCCACCAGCTGAAAAACATGTCTACAGGACCCATGTAGTCTATTGTCCTGTTATGATATCTCTCCCTCTGGACATCAAACTCTTGCTGTCCACCAGGCATTCTTTCTGTATCTGGCATCATGCTACTTCTAGCTAAACCAACCTATAAAAAGCTTTATCTTTAATCAATCTAATAAATTCCATGCCCATAGTAATGAGGATCAGTGACATAGACAGGCCAGACGTAAAGCTGCTGGGAGGAAAGGGATTGCATCTGGCAGAGATGATGCGGGGGGGCTTTCCTGTTCCTGAAGCTTTCTTCATTACAACAGACGCGTTCGTAAGGTTCTTGGAATTCAACAACATCAGAGCTAGGATATCCACCATACTGAGGCAGATAATTTATGAGGACCCGAACTCTGTCAAGAACGCTGCAAATGAAATAAGGAATCTCATAGTGAAGGGGGAGATACCCAACTCTGTGAAGCAGGCAATAGTGAATGCATATGATGAGATGAAATTCAATTCCATCCGCCTTATCAGCGGCGTGACAAAGATGGAGGAGCCCTTTGTCAGCGTCAGGAGTTCGGGCGTCCTGGAGGATATGGCCAAGGCCTCCGCAGCAGGGCAGTATGAAACCTTCCTGAATGTACGAGGGGAGAAAGAACTTATGGAATCCGTTAAGAAATGCTGGGCATCGCTCTACAGCGAGAGGATCATAATCTACAGGCATTCCCATGACCAGCCGCAGGAGACAGTAATCTGCGTCGTGGTTCAGAGGATGATTAACAGCGAGAAGAGCGGGGTAACATTCACCATTGATCCTACGGACCCGCAGGATGGGGCGCACAAGATTGTTATAGAGTCGGTATGGGGATTGGGCGAGACAATTGTGCAGGGCGAGGATGATCCGGATCATTATGAGGTTGACAAGAATACAGGGAGAGTTCTTGACAAAAGAGTCGGGAAGAAGAGGATAAGAAGGATAAGGGACATTGAGACTGGGAAGACCGTAATAGACGATGTGCCCGAAGAGAAAAGCGATATCCAGATACTGACTGACATGGAAATACTCGGGATTGCGAGCTATGCGAAAAACATAGAGAAATTCTACGAAGGCAGGCCGCAGGATATTGAATGGGCTGTAGAGAACGAAAAAATCTACATAGTCCAGACCAGGGCGGTCACAGTACTTGAGAAAAGGGTGGAAGAGGAGCTAGGAGAGGTCGGAAAGGAGATCCTAAAGGGGTATGGAGCCAGTCCGGGTGTTGCCAGAGGCAACGTAAAGATTATTCGCGATATTAACGAGATCGACAAGGTTGCCAAAGGGGACATCCTTGTTGCCAAGATGACAGAGCCCGGCATGGTGGTAAGCATGGAGAAGGCTGCTGCTATCGTAACAGACCAGGGCGGAGCCACGAGTCACGCCAGTATTGTAAGCCGTGAACTTGGCATACCCTGCATTGTGGGAACAGGAAACGCAACACAAACTTTAGAAGACGGTATGTATGTCACAGTGGATGCGACTCATGGGATTGTCTATAGCGGGGGGGTGGAAGTCCAGAAGGAAGAGATACATCATGCTCCTGCAGAGCGTACAAGAACAGAGGTAAAGGCCAACGTCGCATTTCCGGAGATCGCAGAATCAGTTGCTCCATTGGCAGATGGCGTGGGTCTTTTGAGATTGGAACACTTGGTAACAAAGAGCGGCGTACATCCGGCGGAATGGATAAGGAAGGGGCAGCCAGAAGAGCTGACCAAAATAATCTTTGAAGGCGTCAGGCAGGTTGCAAAGGCGTTCTATCCCAAGCCTGTGTGGGTGAGAACTTTGGATATAAGAACGGACGAATTCAGAGATCTTCAGGGAGGGGAGAATGAGACTACAGAAGCGAACCCAATGCTGGGCTTCCATGGAATAAGAAGGGATCTGGAAGAGATTGATCTTTTCAAAGCGCAGATAGAGGCGTTCAAGCAGCTCCATTCAGAAGGCCTGACTAATGTTGAGCTCATGCTTCCATTCATCATAAAGGCAGATGAATTAAGGAAAGCCAAAGAGCTGGCAAGAAACTTCGGGCTTCAGTCAGAAGTAAAGATTGGAATAATGTGCGAAACCCCTGCAGCCGCGCTTTCCATCGAAGAGTTCTGCGAAGAGGGAATAAGCTTCGTCAGTTTTGGAAGCAACGACCTTACGCAGCTGACCACAGGAGTGGACAGGGGGAATGACAAGCTAATTAGTCTTTATGATGAGATGCATCCTGGGATGAAATTCCAGTTCAAGCACGTGATAGAAACATGCAACAAGTATGGCGTGGAAACTTCAATCTGCGGCGAGCTGCCCTCCAACAGGAGGGATGCTGTGGAGTTCCTTGTTAAGGCAGGCATCAAGTCATTGTCAGTAAACAAGGATGCGATCGAAAAGGTAAGGGAATGGGTGGCTGAAACTGAGAACGCCCGTGAAGGCTTTGGGTAGAGACAATGAATCTTCCCTTTTATTATGAAAAGGAAGCAAAGCTGACATATTTTCTTATAGCCGTCATGATAGCGGTTTTTTTCCTTGAATCGTACTACAACTACAGATACGGAACGGATTACATAGAAGACCTCTTCAGGGACTACGGGTTTTCGCTAAATAACCTGCTGGAAGGGAAGTGGTGGACGCTCCTTACTTCCATATTCCTGCATGCAGGGCCAGAGCATCTTATACTTAATCTCATAGCGCTGTTCTTCTTTTCAAAAGCAATAGAGCCAGACATAGGCTGGAAGAAGGTCTTATTGATCTTCATCGCATCTGGAATAGCTGGCAACTTGTTTGTCATGGGCGCTGCCGCAACGGGGATAATGCCCGTAGACATACCAACGATAGGCGCATCTGCAGCCATATTTGGCATCATGGGGGCTGCAATGTTCATCAAGCCAGTTGAGCCTGTGCTTTATCCCTACCTTATTCCGGTGCCGCTGATATCTGTTGCTGTTGTCTATGCATTCTTAAATTTCGTGCAGTTTTTCCTAACAGCAACAACAGGCCTGCAAACCGACATAGCCTATGTGGCGCATATAGGAGGGCTTCTCATAGGGGCTTATTTCGGGTTCAGGCAGGAGGGAATAAAGAAGGGCATCTTTGTGATACTTGGCATCATTATAATTCTTGTTGCGCTCCCCTCTATTTTCGCAGCTCTGCAGTACTTAGAATCAACAAACTATCTCAATGTGCTAACTACCATAACACAGACATTCATAAAATAATAGCGCTTTAAAAGGTTCGATTCGAAAAGAATAGGCATGGCAAGAATTTTTCTTCAGGTTCCTGGAGGATTAAAGAGAAATGTTTTGAAGCTTGCAGATGAGATAGGCGGAGACGTTGTTATCTCCGGGGAGAACTGCTATGGAGCATGCGACATAAGACCTGCTGATGCGGAAGCTTTGAAATGCGATAAGATAATCCATTACGGACACAGCGTTTACATGCATCCAAAAACACTGAAAGCAAAGATGCCTGTTGAGTACAGGGAACACAGGGAGAAGATAGATGCAACTCCAATAATTAAGAAAAACTTCTCTAAGATAGAGAAATTCAATTCATTCGGACTGGTATCAAGCGTCCAGTTCTTGGATAGCTTGGAGTTGGCAAAGAGGTTTTTGGAATCTAAGGGGAAGAAAGTTATCATGGATAAGGGCGTTCTTACTGCACATGAAGGCCAGATTCTGGGGTGCGATACAGTTGCCGCGACAAAAACAGAAAATAATATTGACTGTTTCCTGGCAATTGGTTCAGGAATATTCCATCCTCTCGGACTTGCGCTGAAGACAGACAAGCCGTTCTTCGCGATTGATGTGGAATATGGATCTATGAATGAGATAAAAAACTCAAGAGACAAATTCCTTAGGCAGAGATATGCTGCTATAGCATTGGCAAAGGATGCAAAGGTTGTTGGAATACTTGTCAGCGTTAAACCAGGACAAGAAAACATAGCCTTTGCTGAAAAACTCAGGGATAGAATGATTAAATCAGGTAAGAAGGCCTACATCCTTGCATTTGATGAGATAACTGCAAGCAAGCTAGAGGGAATCCCCATAGATCTCTATGTTAACACAGCTTGCCCGCGGATTGCTATAGAAGATAGGGAAAGCTTCAAGAAGCCAATAATCAATATTGACGAGATGAATGAAGCTCTGGGAAGCGAGCAGAAGACATGGCAGGACATGGCCAAAGAGTGCTAAATCTCTAGGACTTTTAACTCGGCTAAAAGAGTTAAATTTAAATACTCCCGCATACTCTACTTTCTATGATGAATATGCCAGAAAACAATGGACATCTGAAACTTACGGAAAGACAGCTCGCAAGCAGAATACCTACAGGAGCGCTTGACAGAGACTTCGGTAAATACGGATCAGAGCTTAGCGATATCTATGTCTATGTCGCTCTTGCGACCTCTGTGCGTGAAGAGGGAGACAGGCTAAAGGAACAGGGAAGGGAGTCTGATGCTGCAATGAAGCACAGCAAAGCAGATGAGTATATAGAAGAGGCAAACATGATTGCCAGACCCATTGGGATAGAAATCGTTTGAGATGATAATGATGAACACAACAAGATTTGAAGAGATGCAGGTTGAAATGGAAGCTGAAAACACAGAATACCATGAAGAAGAGATGCCTATTCTTTCCGCCCAGGAGAGACTGGAACTGTATAATAACAATATGGAAGCCATAGACAAGTATGTTGAAAGAGCAATACGATTCACAAAAGAAGAGAATTCGGAAGCAGTAAAAAGGAGCATAGAAGAAGCATACTTGATAGCAAATGAGAGCGGGGAATTGGCAAAGCAGATTTTAGATGCCAGATTAGATCAGCTTGGTCTGGAGTCTATCTCTTAACGCAAAGCAATATAAACACCAACCAGCAACTGTTTCCTATGAATATTGAAGTTCTCGAGAAAGACAAAGGTAAATTGAAGATAGAGGTTAAAGGCATAGGAAACACATTCCCGCAATTGATCGCTGATAGCGTTTGGGATGAGGGGGCTCAGGGAGCTATGATAAGGGAGCATCCCTTCATGGAAGATCCTAAGGTTATTGTCACAGGCTCTAATCCGAAGAAAGCCTTGGAAAATGCTGCTATAAAGATAGAAGAGTTCTGCGACGAATTCCAGGAAGAGTTCAAGCGGGCTTTGAAGAAGTAGCCTTTTGATTTATTACATGATAGAGTCCAAAGCTCGTTTCTCTGGCATCCAAAAACCCCTTTGCATTATCCAAAACCAAAACAGCAAATTTCTCCAAAGTGCCTTTAGTGCCAGTTGCAAAAGGGAAGTCTGCTGCAGTAAAGTCATCTGGGCTTAGCTTGATTTTTCTGATGCCATCCAAGAATCCCTCTGCCTGAATGTGGTGAGTTTCAGCCAGCTCTTCAATCTCAACTCCAGACAAGCCTAAAGCCGAAAGCGCTTCTCCTGCATGTTGTGCAGGAAACTCTACCTCAGCATGAACAATGCTGTATTGTATATTTGATCCCGACATATCTACATATCTGACATCCATACAGCATTCCCGTCTCTTGGAATCTCCTTCAAACATTTTCTTGTATCTTTCAATTAATTCTTTTCTTCTATATTCGTCTAGAGCATCGCCGTTTTTCAGATGATTATGATATCTGGTCAGCCAGATATTGGCGTTCATCTTGTCTTTTATAGGAAGGCCTTCCCAGTCATAGTCAAAGGCTCTATGGTTTGTAGCAAATCTCATCGTAATTCTATTTCCCATAAAAGAGCTTGGAAGCTAAAGGATTTAAACGGATTGGAGCTCCAAATACCTTATGCTGAAAACAATAAAGAATGAGATACGCATTCTTGCTTTTGATGACGGACCATTTGAATCAAAGTCGAAGGGCAAAACTGTTCTGATAGGCGTGGTATTCAGAGGGGGCTCATTCATGGATGGGCTTCTGAAGTCAGAGATAGAGATAGATGGAGAAGATGCAGAAGATACAATAGTCAAGATTACAAACAAAACAAAGCACAAAGATCAGCTAAGGGTCATCATGTTAGATGGAATAACATTCGGAGGTTTCAACACAGTTAACATAAAGACAATTCATGAAAAAACCGAACTTCCTGTCATAGTCTATCTGAGAAAGAGTCCTGACATGCAATTGTTTCTAGGAGCAATAGAAAAACTGCCAAAAGCAGAAGAGAAGTTCAGAGCAGTTGCTGATGCAGGAAGTGTCTATGACACCAGCATCAAAGGCAAAAAGGTTTACTATCAATGCTCAGGCATAAGCAAGGAAACTGCAGCGGAAATCATAAAGAAAAGCTCAACGAGAAGCATGGTGCCTGAACCCCTGAGAATTGCACATCTCATTGCAACAGGGATTACCTTTGGCGAATCAGTAGGAAGGGCTTAAATAGTATCTTATGGAGAGATTTTGTAATGATAGACAAAGCAAGGGAGCACTGGAACAAGGTAAAGATGGGGTGGATAGGTAGCATATTGTATGTAATCTTCGGCTTCATTCTTGCTATTGCATTAAATTGGTTCTTGGGATATGCATTGAATACAGACACGCCAATTGTTGCTGTATTCTCCGAAAGCATGGAGCCTGTCATGTACAAGGGCGACATGGTTGTCGTGGCTGGATTCCCTGAATACAAAGTGGGCGACATAGTTGTTTTTGATGTTCCTGTAAGGAGATACCCGATAATCCACAGAATATATGAAATAACGAATTCAACAATCAAAACAAAGGGGGATAACAACCCTGGTCCAGATCCTTGGACAATAAGCAAGGAAGACATACACGGCAAGTCTTTAGTGAGACTGCCTCTGATCGGCTGGATAAAGATAATATTTACGGAATTTACCTCCGTGGGATAATCTTAAATAATGCCACTGTGTTATAGATTAGGTAATTCTTATGGAGTTCTGCGACAAGTGCGGCGGGTCACTGATGCCGAAGAAGGCTGGCAGCAAGAACGTTCTAGAGTGCAGAAGATGCGGGAAGAGAAAGAGCCTGAAAAGCAGGGGGGCCTTCAAGATGACTGTTCCCACGAACAAGACCGCAAGCGAGGTTATTGTTGTTGACAAGAAGTCCAGCATTGAGATTCTTCCGAAGACAATTGCCCAGTGCCCGAAGTGCGAGCACAACGAGGCGTTTTGGTGGATGCAACAGACAAGGGCTGCGGACGAGCCTGCAACCAGATTCTACAAATGCTCCAAGTGCAGCCATGTATGGAGAGAATACGAGTAGCTATTTCTTCGACTGCTCTATCATTATCCTGTAGAGGTTTGTTGCACTTTCAATGCATGGTTTCTCGTTTTCCTTCTTTGTTGAAGCCCCACCCGCGGGGCCGTGTCCTCCCGCGCTGAAAGCTAGCTTGCCAAAGCTGTTTGTAATCCACTGTCCGGCGTCTATTTCACCGCTTCTGACGCTCCATCTATGCCTTTGTCCTTCATTGGAATACACAAGAAGTGTCTTCTCCGGGTGAGCTGACCAAAGAGCATCTGCGACAGCCATGGAGTCTATATCGCCAGAATGATATATTCTCAAACCTGGCTCTACCTTCTCAGCCTTTTCGAACTCAGAAACAACTTTCATTATTTTGTCCTCTGCCTCCTCCTTTGCCTTTCGCAGAACATCATTCTTCAGAATATCATGGGGCTTCCTTGCTGTCATAATGCTTTCTTGTGCAAGAGGGTAGTTTCGGGTCAATTTTATTGTCTGTGCAATCAGCTCAATCTCAGAAAGGGGATATCTCAGGCCCTTTACAAATGACTCCCAGCCAGATTCACTTGCTTTTGTCAATCCAACATCTCCAGCAAGGCCAACAGCAGCAATCCAGTCTAGTTCATCTTTGAACTTTCCATCGCATTCCAAGGCTATGTTGTATGTTGTCATAGAAGCCGGATATTTGCCAGCGACTATAGCATTGTCCTTAAAGAAAAAGGGATTTATAATGAAGGCTCCAAGATCCTCAGGACTGACTATTGCCGGTCTTGTATGATGATCTATTATGACAATGTCAGAAGTTTCCTGCAAACGCAGTAGAGGGTAGTCAGGACCCATGAAGAATTGGTCGTATATATTGAGATCCAGGAATACAAAATAATCTATCTTCTCCTTCTCTGCAACGCCTAAGAGCTCTCTATATACATCATCCAATTCCCCATAATCCACTGCCTTGCAGATTTTTGGCCTGTTATTCCTATGGCTTAGCATAGAATCTGCAATCCGCATAGAAGAGAGGCCATCAGGGTCTCTGTGCGATATGACAGCGACATTGCCTTCGATCCCATCTAGATATTCCTTAGCTTCCCTAATGCTGGTAGCTATAGTTGGCGTAGCTTCATCCATAAAGGTATTTTGAAGCCACACTTTTTAAACAATAAAAATTGATCTAGAGCTCTGATACCTAAATGCTTAAATACTCCGCCAACAAACTCTGATTGTTTTCCGGACAGGAGAGTTAAATTATTAATGGGTTAAAAATGACTGAACAAAAAACAGAAATGTTATTGAAGTCAATAGGTCTAACAGAGTACGAAGCGAAGGCCTACATGACTTTGATCAAATACGGTGTTCTTACAGCTGAAAAGGTTTCGAGATTAGGTGGAATTCCTCTTCCTAGAGTTTATGACACAATCATGGAATTGAGGAAGAAGGGTCTTGTTCTTGTGGGCAAGAGCAGACCAAAGAAATTCAAACCTATCGAAGCAAAGAGGGCAATAGGAAACTTCATAGAATACCAGGAGAGCCTGAAAAACAACCAGCTTCAGGAGATCAGAGACAAGGCAAAGGGCATAATAGAGGAAATCGCATCCACAGAAACAAGTGTGGTTATTGCGGAAGACACCATGGAAATATGGTCCATAGAAAGGAAGAGCGCGATAAACAAGATGTTTGATGACATAAAATCTAGCGCTAAGAAAGAAATACTTATATTTTCAGGGGACCTTTCATGGCTTGATGACGCAAAGAATGTGATAAAAAGCCTTACAAAAAGAGGCATAAGATGCAGGATTCTGGTGAAGGGTCCTGGGAAAAACCAGCAGATCATAAAAAACATAAAAGAAGCGCAGAAGTGCGGGGCTGAGGTCAAGGTAGGATACGAAGGCGATCTCAGGGCCCATATTGTTGATGACAAAACGGCTGCGATCGTGAGGAAGAACCCTATTTCTGGAAAGGGTGCAGAAACCGGAGTTCCTGGGAATGAAAGCTCCTACAAATACGAGCTCCTTGTTATAGACAATCCTGTTCTCGTAAGGCCTCTGAAAGAGAATTTCGAATTCTGGTGGAACAAAGTCAAGCAGCAGTAGAATATTTCCCTAATTCTTCATCAATTTTTTCCTTTGTTAAAGGAGCGTTGGCCTCTCTTATGGTTCTAAAATGATTAGAGACATACTGGTTCAAAGAACGCCATCCTGTTATAAGATAAGCTGAGAATTCAGCGTGCCTTTGCGGAACTTCTGTTGTGGTCCTTTCGTCTCTGTAGTATGTTCTTCTTATTGTCCCCACTGTTGCTGTGTCTGTAGCTATCCTTTTTTGTTTCTTTCCTTCAAAATCCAAGAAACCCGGCTCTTCTGGTGAAGGGCGGTTTTCTATGTAAATCAGTTTCTCGCCTTCATCATAATTCCTAACTACAATGCCGCTGTTTGTTAATTTTGAAGCACTTTTTAGAGCGTATGGTACTCCGTCTTTCTTGAAAACTCTTAAGAAAAGTTCTATTACTGTGTTGTCTTTCGGAGATTCCTTGCCTCCGTTTCTTTTGATTGCTTCCTGGAAGGCCTGCAGCCTTCTTTGACCAATAGCACGATAGTCGTTTATCAGTTCTTTATTGTCAAATGGAATCAACGGTGAATCTGCTGGCAAGTCACAGAGTATGTCGTAATCTTCCGATATCTGGGCAAAATATATGGCATTCCTTATGTGAGCATCCAAAGCATGATTAAAGTTCTTCTTGACATCAAGATTTGTCCTCTCCAAGACATCCATGGGAAAATTTCCAGCAGCAATATCATTCCTAAAATCGAATGAGAATATCTCTAAGCTTCCTCCCATTGCCTTTATCAGATCTACAAATTCATCTCCCCAGTAAGAATGCAAATTTGCCAACAAATGGGGCACTTTAGCAGGATCACTTCTTTCTTGCCTGCTAGTCCTCAAAGAAGAATCCTCCCTTCTGAAATATTCTCCATTCTGATTCGAATCTGCAAATGTTCTATCCAAGAGCCTTTCAGACAATTCTTCAAAAGGAGCTTCGGCTATCTTCTTTATGTCTTTCTTTCCAAATCCCATTGGACCTAAACTATCTCCATTCGATTCAACAAAACTCAACAATTTTCTACACCTTCAAGGTAGTAAGTCTTACAGGTCTACCCTTTAAAAGTCTTTCTACTTTAGTACTTTTTATCCCCGGAATTAATAAACAGCCCATATTGGCTTGAAGCTATAAAAACCTTCCGTACGTCCTTTGACGTATGGCATATACACTTTACCACTAGGAACGGGTAAACTTTATATACATCCTACGATATATAAATTATACAACTACCCTTCACCCCTCGTGTTGTTTATGGAAAGAAGTAAAAAGATCATATTCGTTTCACACGCCTTGCTGAACCAGAATGCAATGTCAATTGGCAAGGCGAAGTTTCCTGGAGTTGTAAAAGAGATAGTGGAGCTCCTTGCGGAAGCCGGTGTTGGGATCGTTCAGATGCCATCCCCTGAATTCGAGTTCAACGGCTCTCCCGAATGGAAGTTCAAACCAAAGGAATCGTGGGACAAGACAAAGGGTTATCGGGTTCATTGTCGCTCTCTTTCTCTTCAAATCCTAAAACAGATCGAAAAATACATGACCCGTGACTACCGCATTGTCGGCGTTCTTGGCGTTGAGATGGATCCTACTTCTGCTGTCTATCAGGTTGATACTGGTACCAGGGCTGTACCAGGAAAAGGGATTTTTATAGAAGAGCTTGAAGAGCAGATGAAGAAGAAGAACTTCCAGGTTCCGATAATAGGCGTGAACCTGAACAATATCTATTCCTCAATGGAGAAGCTGCAGTCGCTTCTCAAGTATTCGTGATCATGATGATTGGTTGGTTAGACGAAAACATGGATGAAATGAAAGCTGGATTTGAAGTACTGAGAAAGACTGAGATCAAGGGCATCAAAATCAAGAGAAAGAAGTGAAGTTGTTTCTAGACAATTGTCACCATTAAGATCTCAGAAGCGATTACCAACATGTTTAAATAGGATTAGCAGCAATTGCTTAACTGATAAGTATGCCGGTTTCTCAAGCGCCATATACAAGGAAGTATTCACATACAAAAACAAGGGGGCATGAGACCACAGTAACATGCGGATACTGCGGAAGGCAGGTCCCAAGATACAAGACATTCATAAAATACAAGGGGTTCAGGATAACTGACCCTGTGATTCTTCAGCAGGTTGACAGATCGCAGATGCACATGCTGAGCCATAAATTATATGTGTGCCCAAGCTGCGCAAGATTCCACAAGATAGTCCAGCGCGGAAAAACCGTGGGAAAGAAGCATCTTAATAGATAGGCTTTAAAAACCGCGGAAGCGAATTGATAGTCATGAAAGTTCTAGATTCCACACCAGTTTCGATGGCAGAAGCCAAAGAGATAATGTCAGAAAGAGAGAAGAAAGGCGAGCTCATATACGAGCAGAAGCTGGCATTGGAGCATTTGAAAAGATTTACCAAACTCAGCGAATCAGACGCAAAGAAGTTTATAGAGGAGCTGTTTTCTATCATCAGAATGTCCCCTGAAACCGCAGTGCAGATAGTCAATCTCCTGCCGAAGACTCCTGACGAAATAAGACTTATTTTCACCGGGGAGCGATTTTCCCTCAAGGAAGAGGAAATAGAAAAAATAATAGCGCTTACTAAGAAGTACAGCTAAGGAGGATCCATATGCTTCCCAAAGACGATTATGCCATAGTATTAGATTTCCTTCCAAGAGGCCATGCCATAGGAAGGCCGGAGCCCATTGCGCAGGTCCTTGGGGACAAGTATTTCTCACTGCTAGAGATTATTGTGAAGAAGGAGTCGACTGTAGCCAATGGAGAAAGGGTTTACATCGGAGATGATAAGAGGGACAAGGTTGATCATATCAAAAGAAGAATAGCTACCAATGACCTCACGCCATTCGCCAGAAGCGAGCTGCCATTTCTGGTTGAGAAGATTGTAAACGGGGACGAGCAGAGATTCGTGGATTTCTTCAACAACGCCAGGCCGATCTCAACAAGGCTGCACCAGCTGGAAATGATGCATGGAATAGGAAAGAAGCACCTGTGGAGCATAATTGAAGAGAGGAAGAAGGAGAAGTTCAAAACATTTGCAGACCTGCAGACAAGGGTAAAGTTCCTTCCTGACATGAAAAAAGCTGTGATCCAAAGGGTGCTTGATGAACTGGAGGAGAGGGACAGGCATAGGTTGTTCCTGATGTCTCCGCCTATGAAGCAATGGTAAGGATGAAGAACTCGCAGGTCTTTCTTAAGAGCAAGAAAGTTGTAGAAGATATGGTTTCTGCTGCAGAGCTAAGCATGGAAGATGTGGTCTTAGAAATAGGGCCCGGCAGGGGGATAATCACAGAGAAGATTGCAAAGAATGCAGGGAAGGTTTATGCAATTGAGGCGGACAGGAAGCTTGCCTCAGAACTAAGCATGGACAATGTTCAGATAATCACTGGAGACGCCCTGAAGGTGGAATGGCCCGAATTCAACAAGATGATTGCAAACATACCGTTCCATATCTCAAGCCCGCTGACATTCAAGCTGTTTGAGAGCTCTTGGGAGTCTGCTATCCTGATATATCAGAAGGAATTTGCTGACAGGTTCTTCCAGAAGGCTGGGAACAGGGATTATTCCAGATTGACTGTGGCAATCAACTACCATGCGAAGCCAACCTATCTGAAAACGCTTCCGCCCTCTCTGTTCTCTCCGAAACCAAAGGTTTCATGTGCACTTGTGAAACTCGAGAGGAAGAAACCTGAGTTTGAAACAGACGAATTCTTTTGGAGAATTATAAGCTCTCTGTTCCAGCACAAGAAGAAGACCTTAAGGGCCGCCCTGAAGGATTCTAGGATAAAGATAGAATTGCCGGAGAGATTTGACAAGAAAAGGGTCTTCCAGTGCGATATTTATGATTTCAAAACCATAGTAGATATTGCAAGGGAGAAACATGAAAAACAATAAGATGAAACAGCTGCAGAAGCTTCTGGCAAGTATACCAAGAGGGAAGATAACATCATATAAGATCGTTGCTAAGAAACTCAAAATGCATCCAAGAGCTGTTGGTGTTCTTCTTCATCAAAATCCCTATCCAAACAAGTATCCCTGCTATAAAGTTGTGGGGCATTGCGGAAGGATCGGAGGGTATGCAAAGGGGGAGAGGGAGAAGATCAGAAGGCTCAGAAAGGATGGTATAGAAATACACAATTCCAGGATAGAAATGGAGAAGTATTGCTATCACTTTTAGATTTATCATACAGTAATAAACTTTAAATAGGGTTAGACTAGTAAGATTATTACTTACAAGTGATTAGATGAAGCCGCTAAAGATGCTGAAACCCGTGCAACCGATATTCAGGAAATTATATCCACTCAGACCAACTGTTATCAGAAAAGTGGACACGGTCAAGACATGCTATTACTATGAGGGAACGAACGATTGTTTGGGAAACCGCTGCTTCTGGATCCAAGTAGGGAAGTGCCCTATTTACAACAGAGTGCAGACGAGATTGCTGAAACTAAAGGCCAAGTGAAAATCTTATCCCAATATACGAACTATCTGTTCTACTGTTGCATTTGTCTTTATTCCCAAAGGGGAAAAATGAGTTCTTCCTGCCTTGAAACCGCTTTCCTTCAATACATCTAGGAGATCTTCAAAGCTAGGCAGTTTCTTCCCGAAAAACGCAGGAGAGTCATGCATATGATAATAGAAGGGGGGCAGTTCTGTTTCGTCTCTTAGAAGCATAACAAGTCTTCTCTCTTCCCTGATTTTTGTGAAATCTCTCTTAGAGAGCTCCTCCAATAAATCTTCACAGAATTTCCTGTTTTCTATAGCTCCAAGATACAAAGGCCCCGATATCTCAAAATCATTTGAGCAATTGCATCTTTGGACTGGCCTGCCAAGCTGCCTGTTGCCGCATTTCTGACAGTACATGACATATCCAAAGCTGCTTAGGAGATCTTCAAGCTTCCCGGCATGCTCTACCTTTCCGAAAACAGAAACATAGTGCTTTGTGATGAAGCTCATCAGGGGGAAGAAAGCTCTGTCATAGCGGGACATAGTAAGCATTATGAAGCTGATTAGTGTCCTTACAGACACTTCGGGGTAGAACTCTGTCCTGTATGCCCTGATGCCATATTTCCTGAATGTTGCATCCGGAAAAATACCCCCCAGGGTTCCCGCATCTGTTGCAGAGACAGAGAGAGCTCCTTGGTGATAGATGGAACGTGCTGCGCTGTCCATAAGGGTGGCAGGAGAACCGAAGGGATCTATGTCTATAAAGCTGAAGATTTCATTGCGCATAAGAACGGATGCGTCGGACTTCAGAACCCTGCACTTTGTTGCCTTGTTCAGTTTTATATTTTTCTTTATAACCCCAACAGCAACGGGATTCTTGTCGCAGAGCGTAATCCTCCCCAGGCCCGCAACCTCCTTTGAATAGCGTATGCCTCTTACACCGCTCGCTGCCATTGCGTCAAAAACATGCAGTTTGCCTTCAAACATTCCCTGAAAGACCTGCAGAGCAGCAATATCTATGTCTCTTACAAGCTCGGCTTCGGGGTTGTAGAACACAGATTTTTTTCCATAAAGGTTGATCTTGATCTTTCCTTCGGTTATCATAGAAGGAGATTGTCTAGAGTATTATATATCTCTTTCAACAAGATAATCTGCAAAGGCCTTTATCTTTTCCTTTGCTTCGCTCAGTGGGAAGGTTTCATCAACCTCTTTCCATGCTTCTTTCAGTATCTTTCTTGCGAATTCTTTTCCGTAATCCATTGCACCATGTTTTTTCATTATTGCAATTGCTTCATCTCTTAGCTTCTGATCCAATGTGTGCATGTCCAGAATTTCTATAAGTCTCTTCGCATCATTTGGATTGCATTCTCTAAGAGTGTGTATAACCATTAAAGTTCTCTTTCCTTCTGTTATATCTTCCCCTGCGCCACCTTTTCTTGCTACAAATTCTTCTCCTATAAGATTCAATATGTCATCCTGTATCTGGAAAGCCACGCCTATGGTCTCTGCCAACTTTCCTATTGCCTCAACTTGTTCTTTGGAAGCTCCGGAGAGTATTGCTGCTATCTTTGCAGACATCCTGGCAAGCGTCCCAGTCTTGTAAGCAGTCATCTGCAAATATTCATTTTCACTTATGTTATTAGCATTGCAGAGAGCATTGTGCCATGCTATGTCCGTACCCTGGCCGAAAGATATATTTATCATTTCTTGAATGTAGACTTCATAAACGTCCGCTATAGCTTTGTCTCCGAACTCTTTTCTTCTTTTTATTAGAGGCAGCAGTGGCAGATAGTAGGCAGCATTGCCTGCATTTACAGCAACATCGAGTCCAAATATCTTATAAGTACAGGGCTTTCCCCTTCTCTCTTCGCTCCTGTCCTCTATGTCATCTATAATAAGCGTGCCGTTGTGGACAACTTCGGGTATTGCAACGAAGTCGAAAACCTTATTTGCATCTCCCTTAAGTGCCTCTACAATTAGAAGAAACAGAGTTGGCCTCCATCTTTTACCTCCCCTATCCAAGAGATCCCAAATAGGCTCGGAGACCATTTTGGTTGCAGCTTCAACTGTGTATTCGTACCTAGGTTTACCACATACAAATACCATTTTGTCCTTGTCAAATTTCCTGGGTATGTATTTTTCTATGGCCTTATCTATCAATGGAGCCTTCTCCTTTAGAATCTGCTCAATGTTATGCTTCATAATACCAATACTACATAGCAAACTTATTTATAGGATATTATCAGTTCGCCTTTTGACGTATTCTAAGGCAAGCCTTAAAAGGGGTCGCAGACAAGATAGCTTATGGTCGTCACTTACAGAAGCCATGAACCATCAGACAAACTAAGAGTAGCAACTTTAGTTGCTGCTGTGTATAGAAATGATGGTATAAATCATGATTTAACGCCAACATGGTATTTCAGAGCCTTAAATACAAAGAAGCCTAAACAGCACTGGACTGTAGCAGTTGAAAGTAATAGAACTATCGGTGTTCAGGTTTATTCTATAGATGATTCTTTTGGTACACTTGTAGACATAGCCGTAAGACCGAAATATAGAGGTAGATGTATTGCTACCCAACTTGTTGAAAATGCTGTCGCTTGTATGAGGTCACAAGGCGTAAAAACCGTAAGAACAACAAGAGTTGAAAATTCTAACTGGAGACAAAAACTTGAAGACATGGGTTTTGAAGAAATATGGGAACCGAGTTCCGATATTGAAATGAATCCTAGAATGCAAAAGAAACTCTGATTGTATGCTGATCAAAGCCAAGGTAAAAACAAACCAATCAAAGTTCTCTATCAATAAAGTTGATGATATTCTAGAAATACACACAAAATCTCCTCCAGAAAAAAACAAAGCAAACAGAGAAATAATCAAAGAGCTGACCAAGATATATGGGAAATGCAAGATAGTGAGAGGTTTAAAGTCGAGTATTAAATTGCTGGATGTATCTCCAAAACGGCATCAAGAGCAAGCCTGAACCATAATGTGTAGTTGCCTGGGTTCTTCTTGACATCACTCTGAAGATCTTTCGTATCAACCCACTTCAGCTCGTCAATCTCTTCGGGGTTCTGATTAGGTTTTCCATCGAATTTTCCAATGAAAACATGATCGAACTCATGCTCTGTCAGACCGCTCTTCTTGTCATGAGCCTTGTAGATGAAACTGAAGATCTCTTTGAGCTCCGTGTCAAATCCGCACTCCTGCATGAGCTTCCTGTGAACAGCCTCCTCCAGCTTCTCTCCTTTCCTAGGATGACTGCAGCAGGTATTCGTCCATAACCCGCCGAAATGGTGCTTCTTGACAGACCTCAGCTGCAGGAGCAGCTGGCCTTTGGAGTTGAAAACAAATATTGAAAACGCCCTATGGAGCTTTCCGCCGTTCTTATGCGCAGCTATCTTCTCCATGAACCCGACAGGTTTGTCATGCTCATCCACGAGTATGATTTCCTCTTCCATGCATAGAATAAGCTACGCAGATTTTTAAACTCCCCCGCCGAATCTATCACGATGGATATGATACGACAGCCGATAATTGTAACAGTTGGTCACATAGATGCTGGCAAGACCTCTCTGCTAGACAGGATCAGAGGCACGACTGTGGCAGACAAAGAAGCTGGAGCAATAACCCAGCATTTTGGGGCCTCAGAGATTCCTGCTGAAACAATAAGCAAAACATGCGATGCAATCATAAAGAAGATGAACCTGAAGATTGAGGTTCCTGGCCTGCTTATACTTGACACGCCTGGCCATGCAGCTTTCACAGCTATAAGAAAACGAGGATCTTCTATCGCAGACTTGGCGATCCTTGTCATAGATATCAACGAAGGCATACAAGAACAGACCGAAGAATCAATAAGAATACTGAGGGAGTTCAAGACCCCATTTGTCGTAGCAGCAACAAAGATTGACAGGATAGCAGGATGGAGGGCATACGAGAACGGCTTGTCTATTGAGTCTTATGAAAAACAGCAGGAGAGGATCAAGGACGAATTCGACAAGAGACTCTACACGATAGTTGCGCAGCTCTCGGAGAGGGGCTTCAATGCAGACAGATATGACAGGGTTTCTGACTTCAAGAACACAATTGCTGTCATTCCCTGCTCTTCTGTAACAGGTGAGGGCATACAGGAACTTCTAGCCATGCTAACTGGCCTTGCTCAGTCGTTTCTTAAGAAAGATCTGGAAATTAAGCCCGGTGAGGGAAGAGGGTCAATTCTGGAAGTAAAGGATGTGAGAGGGCTGGGAACAACAATTGATGTGATTCTTTATGATGGAGAGGTCAAGAAAGGGGACTGGCTAATAATAGGAGGAAGAAACCCTATTGTTACAAAAATCAAAGCTTTATTGAAACCGCCTCCGCTCAAAGAGCTTAGGATAGAAAAACAGTTCAAGAGCGTTGACGCTGTTTCCGCTGCAGCTGGCGTCAAGATATCCGCGCTCAATGTTGAAGGGGCTGTTGCAGGAAGCCCGATCATAACGGTTGACAGGGAGGAAAAGGTGGAAGGGGCAAAGAGAGAGGTCCAGAGCGAGGTGGAAAGCATAGAGATTGAGCAGGGCGGAGAGGGAGTCGTTGTCAAGGCAGATACGCTTGGAAGCCTGGAGGCAATAATAGGCATGCTGAAAGAAAGGAGCATCCCGATCAAAAAGGCAAGCGTCGGTTTAATAACAAGAAGGGACATGACAGAAACTGAAACAAGCACGGATTCTTTGAACAGAGCTCTTATTGTCTTCAACTCTCCTGTGGAGGAGGGCATTGTGAACGAGTGCAAGGACAAGAAAATCAAGCTTATTTCTAACAACATCATTTACAGGCTTTTCGAAGAGTATGACTCTTATGTGAAGGGGGAGAAGGAGAAGCTGATTGTAGAAAAACTCAATTCCATACAGAGGCCAGCGAAGATTGTGATAATTCCAGGCAATGTCTTCAGGAACAATGATCCTGCAATAGTTGGAGTTGAAGTCCTTGACGGAATTCTAATTTCCGGAGCAATGCTGCAGAAGGGGGGAAAAGAAATCGGAGAGGTGAAGGCGATACAAACAGAAGGTGTTACGAAGGAGAAGGCAGAGAAAGGGGAGAAGGTAGCGGTTTCTATCTCAGGGCCTACAGTGGGCAGGCATATCTTTGAAGATGATGAGCTCTATACAATCATAAGCAGAAATGACCTGAAGGTTCTGGAAGATCTAGAGAGATGGGACGAAGTAAAGCTCGCAAAAAAGATTCTCGGAGAGGAATAAATTCTGTAAATTCTTCCATGCAAAGCTATTTATTTCATTAAATCAGTCTTAGTAATAGAAAACTTTTGTTTTTGATGGTGAAAATGATTAAAGATAATGGAAATTCAAACGGGAAAAAAATAAAATTTCTTTTTGTGTCAAACGAAGCTTTGGCAATTGACTTAGCTTGGCAGATAAAAAAGGAAGGACATGACGTTAAGATGAACATCCTTTCCAAGGATGACAACGATGTGGGAGATGGATTTATAGAGAAATCTGATGACTGGAAGAAGGATGCTGACTGGGCAGACATTGTTATCTTCGATGACTGCTTAGGTTTTGGGACAGAGGCAGACAAGCTAAGAAAGAAAGGCAAATTGGTAGTCGGTGGGACTGCCAATACAGATAGGTTGGAAGATGATAGGGAATTCGGGCAGGAGATGATGGAAAAGGCAGGGATGAACATCCTTCCTCACTGGGATTTTGATAACTTTGATGAAGCAATAAAATTTGTTGAGAAGAATTCTGGTAGGTACGTGCTGAAACCAAGCGGCAAGGCTGCGAATGAAAAGGAGCTGCTCTTTGTCGGTCAGGAAGACGATGGTAAAGATGTATTGCAGGTCCTGCAGCACTATAAGAAAAACTGGGCATCTAAGATAAAGAAATTCCAGTTGCAGAAGCACGCTGCAGGGGTCGAGGTGGCATGCGGAGCTTTCTTCAATGGCAAGGATTTTATAACACCAGTTTGCGTTAATTTTGAACACAAAAGACTTTTTCCAGGAGACATAGGAGCATTAACGGGCGAGATGGGGACATCAGCCTATTTTTGCCAACCAAATACATTTTATAAGACAACATTAGAAAAAATGAAACCATTCTTGGCTCAGGAAGGCTACGTAGGATATTTCGATATTAATTGTATTGTTAATGCTCGTGGCATCTATCCACTCGAAATGACGTGCAGATTTGGAGTGCCAACGATCAGTCTCCAGATGGAAGGGATAACAAGCAAAATGAGCGATCTCCTGATTGCTATGGCGAAGGGGGAGAGTTTTGATCTTCAAGTCAAGAAAGGATATCAAATATGTGTTGTCATAGCCGTGCCGCCCTTTCCCTTCAACGATCCCGATACATTCAGAAAATTCTCCGAGGGCGCAACCATTCTCTTCAAGAAACCCAACTTTGAAGGCATTCATCTTGGAGATACAAAAATGGTAGAAGAGGACTGGGTTGTTGCGGGATCCGTGGGTTATGTGCTTGTTATAACGGGAAGCGGTCCTACGATGAGCGAGGCAAGGAAGCAGGCATACAACCGCGTAAGGAACATAATGATACCGAATCTGTTCTACAGGGACGACATCGGGGAGAGATGGCTCAAGGATTCTGACCTTCTGCAGACGTGGGGATATCTTTACTAAACTTTATATGTATAATTTACACATCGAATGATAGATAATTATGATGGATGTTGGCTATCTTAACATTGCAGACCAGATAGTTTCTGGTGAGACTTCTCTAAGAGCTTTACAAGGAATTTCTCCAAAAGCCGTCTCTGCTATTAGACCACTGGTAAGGGAACTTCAGAAATATGGAACATATGCTCCTCAAGATGTGAAGACTGCCAAATCAGATGAAAACAAGAGCAAGCAATTCACTTCTTATCGAGATCTCTGGGAATCTAATGAATTCAAATCTTACAGCAGATTAAGAAATGCGGTAAAAAACGCAATATCCTCAAGACATATTAAAGATAGGAAACCAGATGTTTTCCTCAGAGATGCAGAGCCCATAATAGAGTTTGGTCCTGCAAAAGATGAGCATGAAAGGTTTCTTGATAGATGCTCCGATAAAGAGGAAGTAGTTTGTCAGGAAAGAGATCAAGAAGATTCCATGCAAGATACAGAATCCTTCTTAAGAATAAGAGAAGAGATTGAAACAGGTTCTAGATTCTAGTCTTTTTTGAATTCTATTTGCGTCCCGACATTCTTGCCCCAGAAATTAGCGTAAATGCGCTTGGCAGAGTTCATCGCACCTTCTACGTCAAGTTCCTTCAGACTCTCACCCTTTATAACAAGCCTCCCCTCCTTCAGATCTCGTTCTTCTACAGTATAATCTATGCCCCTTCCTTTCAGATACTTCAGGAAGTTCCTTGCAATTTCTTCAACAGGATCGGGCGTTTCCTCAAGTCTTGTCACAGGCATGTCAAAGCCCCGATAAAATGTTATCTCTGCGGTTGGCGGCATAGATGTAGATTTGTATTAAAGGATTTAAATCAAACTAACACTACTATCTGAATGCAAAGATTCTGGGAGATTGACTTTTGGAGAGGCCTTGCAGTCATAGGGATGCTGATCTTCAACTGGTCATTCACACTCCACTTCCTCAACATCTTCAAGTTCCAGGGAGGATGGCTCTACTGGTTCCTGTTCCCCCATCTGGTTGCCGGGAGTTTTGTGTTTATAGCGGGCCTGTCGCTTTACATAAGCCATACAAGAAGGAAAGACACAAAGCGCGTGTTTGCAAGAGGGCTGACCGTATTCTCCCTGGGGATGCTCATAACACTGGCGACGCTCTTCCTCATTCCGCAATATGCGGTTTGGTTCGGCATACTCCATCTCATAGGCCTGTCAATCATCCTGTCGCACATATTCTACAGGTTCGGCAGGAAAAACATAATCATAGGACTGGCAATAGTCGTAGCAGGAGCCATGCTCCATACAATGAGATTTGAATTCCCATGGCTGTTCTGGCTGGGTTTCATACCTGCGGACTTGAGCTCTCTGGATTATGAGCCGCTGCTCCCCTGGTTCGGATTCTTCCTCATGGGAATGGGATTCGGAGAGAAGTTTTACAAAGGCAGCAGAAGAGCATTCAAGATAAGGGATATGTCAAAGAGAACATTTGTAAAGAGCATCTCACTTCTCGGAAGGAACTCCCTTACAATCTATATCCTGCACCAGCCTTTATTTCTAGCCTTTCTGTATATTTTGAGAGTCGTCTTTTCTTAGCTCATGATAAGTGCACTCAATGCATGCGAACTCTTCCAGGAATTCTCGTGCCTCTAACCTCTCTATATCGAATCTCTTTATAACAACTGTTCTGCAGGATTCTCCATTTGCGCAGGCAAGATATTTTATAAGCGAATCAACGCCATTTGCGGGAGGCAAGTAGAGGAATCCGAATGGACTGGTTTTCATTCCCTCTATTATGCCCTGGATACGCGCTAGACGATCCATAAGATATTATGTCCAGCTAAACTTTAAATACATTGGTTCTGAATAGAAGCTATGACTTACATAGTTATTAATGAGCCGAAGACACGAAAGTCTTTCCAGAAGGATATGGAAGCGCCTAGCCTTGTTGGAATGAAGATAGGCGACCAGTTTGACGGGAACCTTGTCGGGTTGGGAGGCTTCAAGCTTCAACTCACAGGGGGATCTGACAAGGAAGGTTTCCCGATGAGATTCGACCTTCCTGGCGGAGCAAGAAGGAGAATACTTCTATCTAAAGGGCCTGGATTCAATTCAACAAAGAAAGGGATGAGAAAAAGGAAAAACATCTCTGGCAATACTGTTTCTGCGACAACCAAACAAATAAACTGCAAGATCATTGAGGGGGAGGGGGACATCGCAACCATCTTGGGAATACAGCCGAAGGAAAAGAAAGAGGAAGCCAATAAATAAATTCGTCATCTGACGCAGATGCATATCTGTTTAAATTCTTTACAAACAAAGAACTTCCATGCCAGCATACAGATCCGCTAGATTTGAGAACGCTGTTCTAAAGATTGCCACAAGAGAACTTGAGCCAGAAAGCTCCCGCATCTCGCACATAAAGGTTTATGCAGGACAGGGGCATGGCGAAGTGGAGATAGAGAGAATACGCAGAGCCATTAAAGAAATGAAAGAGAGAGACATAGTCCACAGGACGCACAATACAATGGAAAGGAACCCGGACATATCTTTCATGGAGTTCTCCTTGGAGAGACCATATCTGCTTGCATTTCAGAGAATGTCATCAGATCTGTTCAGATATGAAGGCAGGCTCATTAAAAAACCCGAGGAAGACATGCAACATGATCCCACAGACAGAAGGGCAACAGTGCTCTCTTTCTATGTGAAATAAGGTGGCGATTTGACAGACAAAAGAGAATTAGATGCAAGCAAAACTATAGTGACCTATATGCTCAGAAATCCAGTAAGAGGCTACTCCGTAAGCGATCTAGAGGGCGTAGCAAAGATAGTGGGATGGGAGATCTTTGCACATGCTATGTGGAGACTGGAGAGCGATGGGATAATAGAATCCAGAGGGCGGTATCACCTGAAGAATCTGGAAAAGGCAAGGGAATTCATAGATGGCTTTTCTTGATACGTTTAAATCCTTTAGTATGTAATCCAAATTATGCAGCAGAAACTGGATGCGTTCTCTGAAACCGAGAAGCAGAAGATCAGGGAACTTACAAGGGAATGCATAGATAAGATGCCAGTCTATGTCGAAATAAACCATTCTGCAATAGGGATCTATGGGGCGGATGATTTCTGCGAAATTGTAAAATTGCTTCACCAAGGCAATTACATAGAAGCAGCCAAGAGAATAGTTAATGAGGGACAGGCTCCTTCGCTTGTGTCATTCGAGCTAGACCGCCTTAATGGAATAGAATATACCTTCTTGGTGAGGAGGATTGCAGATTCCTATGAGGGAAGGTTGTTTGGAAGAGTCAAAGACACTATGAATGACGAAACTGTGGAAGCAGCTACGTTAGTATCTTTCGATATGCAAGACAATAAAGTCGAGATTTCAAGGATCAGTTTCAGAGAAAGGGAGATGTGCAAAACATTTGAAGAGGAAGAGAAGAGAGCCTGGGAGGAAGAATATAATAACGAAAGTGAAAGGCGCTATGAGGAATACAAGGGGTCTGGAGATTGGGAACCCGATCCGTTGTTTACTGATTTTAATTTAGAAAGCATTGGATTCGATGCTCATCACATACTTGATAACTGGAATAAAATAACAATAAGAAAAGTTGAATAGATTGCCTTTATAAGATTCCCAGTTCTTCATAGAGATATGACTGACCCCAGACTGATTCCAGAGGTCAATATAGGGACGCTCGGACATTAGACAAATTCTTTTTGTCTGACCGAAAACGTTGACCACGGAAAATCCACTTTAGTCCAGGCAATAACGGGAAAAATGCCGATGCAGCACTCCGAAGAATTGAAGAGGGGCATTACAATAAAGATAGGATATGCTGACGCAACTATCTACAAATGCACAAAATGCTCTAGTTTGTCCTTGACAGAGAAATGCAAGAAGGACTTCGAGAAGTGCGAAGCTGTAAGAACTGTTTCGTTTGTTGACGCCCCGGGGCACGAAACATTAATGGCAACAGTCATCTCCGGCGCAGCCCTGATGGACGGGGTCCTGTTTGTGATAGCTGCGAACCAGGAATGCCCCCAGACGCAGACAAGGGAGCACCTAAAGGTTTTAGACATAGTCGGGATAAAGAACATCGTCATAGCGCAGACAAAGGTAGACCTTGTTGCAAAGGAGCAGGCATTGAATAATTACAGGCAGATAAAAGAGTTCCTTAAGGGAAGCGTTGCTGAAAATGCTCCTATAGTCCCTGTGTCATCAAAGCAGGGGGTAAATATAGACAAGCTGCTGGAGGCGATAGAAGAAATCATAAAAACGCCAAAGAGGGATCCCAGTCTTTCTGCCAGGTTAATGGTTCTAAGATCATTTGACATAAACAGGCCCGGGACAGAGCCTGAGGGGATGAACGGGGGGATCCTGGGCGGATCGCTTGTCCAGGGCATGCTTAAGATCAATGATGAAATAGAAATAAGGCCCGGCATCAGGATCGGAAGCAAGACCGTTCCCCTCAAAACAAAGGTTATTGGAATACAGAAGGCTGGAAAGGATCTTGATGAAGCAGGACCGGGAGGGCTGCTTGGCATCAAAACAACGCTGGACCCCTCCAACACAAAAGCTGATTCCATAGGAGGAAACCTTGCAGGAAGGGAACTGCCGCCTGTTTTGAACTCCCTAAGCGCCCAAATAACTCTTTTTGACAAGATTGGAGAGCAGAGAATAGAGAGCGTCAAGAACGGGGAACTGCTTCTTTTGAACGCAGGGATAGCGAAGACTGTCGGGACAGCAACAGGCTTTAAGAAGGGCGTTGTTTCGTTTGACCTAAGAATACCCATATGCATAGGGAAAGGGGAGAAGATCGTGCTTTCCAGGAAGTACGGGGAGAGATGGCATCTTATCGGATGGGGCAAAGTCTTATAGGAAAGTATATAAGCCAGCTCTTCTTAAAATAAAGAAGATAACATGAAAAAGTATCTGCTATTACTAATACCGCTCTTGCTCGTTATCCAGCCCGTAGCTGCTGCAGACTTTTCTATCTCCGTTGAGGGGGCGAAGGAGTTCCTTGCGGGAAGGAGCTACACGCTTGATATGAAGATAACCAATGCAGGAAAGGAGGACTGGTTCTCCATCTCCGCGGTTGGGGTTCCCTCTGCCTGGATCACAATAGACTCAAGCGCTGTAAAGGTTGCGCAGGGGCAGATTGCAACACCCAAAGTGTCCTTCCTGCCTGGAAAGGACGCCAGGCCCGGCGTGTATAATTATGACTTCTCCATAACAAGGTCAAGCGACGGCGCTGTTGCCAAAACGCAGTTCGCTGCCAACATCCTGCAGGTCACATCCGTCATTGTGACAAACCTTTCTGTCAGCTGCATAACATGCCTGAACGAGATCACTGTGGGCGGCACTGTGGAGAATGTCGGGACGAGAAATGTAAACACAATCCTTAAGCTCTCCATAGGCATTGATGGGAAAACTCTTGCATATGGCGAGATGCAGCCCTTTGACACGAAGGAGTTCTCCCAGAGCTTTGACCTGGCAGGCGTCAAGCCCGCGGATTATTCCCTGCTTGTGCAGGTTGCGGATGCAAGCGGAAAGGTAATATATGAGGACACGAAATTATTCACGATACCCAGGATAGAGGAGTTTGATTATGACAAAAAGGTATCTTCCATAATACTGGCTGATTTTGTTGTTTTGAGCGCAAAGAACACAGGTAATGTTGAGGCAGACGCGCAGCTGAAATCCATTATATCAAAGAACCCGCTTGTGCTTTACTCCGGCCCTGATCCAACAAGCCTTAGCGGAAGGGAAGCGGTATGGAGCGTGGGTCTCTCACCTGGAGAAGCTGCAGAAATCAGATACTCCGAACTGAATTTGCTCTATTCATTCTTGCTTATTGCAATAATCGCGGGGGGGATCGTATGGTATCTCAACTATACAGCGCTGCTTGTAACGAAGCATGCAAACAAGCACGAGCTGAGGAAGGGCGATGAGGTGTCAATGTCAATAACGGTTGCAAACAGGGCAAGGGACAGGGACTCTGTCATTGTCAAGGACATTGTACCATCGCAGTTTGCGCTGACAGGGAAGTTCGGAACGCTCAAGCCTACAATAAGAAAGCTGAATCATGGAACTGAGCTCGTATGGAGGGTTGGAAAGATGGGCAAACACGAGACAAGAGTGCTGCATTACAACGTAAAGGTTGTTGCTGATATTGTCGGAGATCTTCATTTGCCGAAGAGCGAGGTAAGAGGAAGGGAGGGGACGCTTGCTATTTCCAGGCATTCTAACATTGTTGTTCTCTATGGACCCCAGGGGGAGAACACCATAAGGGTAAAGGTCTCAAGGTAAGACGATTTATATACGTTTGTTAGACTAATTCTATCAACCCCGCTTAGCTCTTATAGACTCTAGTGGGAGTCTGTAGCTAAAAGACTGGTAGAGCGATCGGCTGTAGATGAGCACGCTTAGTGTTTATCATTTAGCAACGCTCCGCAATCACCGATAGGTCGGGTGTTCAAATCACCCAGCGGGGACCAATTATCTTTAAATAGATTGCAGTTATGATAATAAATGTCTCCGGTCAAAGAGCGCTCGGTAAGACCCGTTCCCATTCGGTCTGTGGTTTTAATAGCTATTGACGTGGAACGAACACGGAAGTGAATCGGCGCATCGATCTGGTTTGTACTGTCGAAAAGACGGGAAGATCAGGACGCTGGAGACACCTTTTTAATTATACTAAACCAATGTTTCTTATGTCTTTTACAGTCAAGGACTTGCTAAAGTTTCTTAATTCTATTGAAGGCTGGGCAGACAGGGATGCAAAAGAATCTGCTCCCAGACCAGGGCTTAAGACCATAGTAATCAACAAAGGAGACTGGACATACGTTGATCAGTATGTTGGAGGGGAACCGTTCCAGGGCTTGGAAATTGTATGGTTCAAGAAACTGCCTGTGTGGTCTATGTCTTATCGCGGTTTCTGGAACCCGAAGAACTATAAGGAGATGCTAAGCTTTGTCAAGAAGGCTTTGCAGAGTCCTCCTAAAAGCGCTCCTTGGAGGGGACCTAAAGCATTTTCTGCAAAAGAGATGCCAGGATGGAAATATGTCAACAGCTGACATGGTAGCATAAGGGAGTTCAGAGGCATGGAGAAGATATTTCTCAGAAATAAGAAAGCCGGGTGGACTCTGTATCAGGGCGGTTTGGTTAACAGGAAACACCAAAATCTGTAAGCGTTTAAAAAGATTGGAAGCCTAAGTTTTTTATGGCAAGCGATGTAGAGACTCATTTCGAGCCTGCCTATTGCATTGGGGAAAAGATACACAACAGTTCCATACCCGCTCCAACCAAGCCAGGCTTATACGCTCCCCGTTCCGAAAAGGATATACCGCAAAGATTCAGGGCAAGACGAGACATGAGCTATTTCTCCAGACTGGATTTCTGGAACAGGCTGAAGCTGGCGGAGATAATCACAATCGAGTCTGGCATGACTGTAGGGCTGGTTCCGCCGCAGGTTGCTCATGACAGGATATTCTGCAGAAAAAGCGAGTTGCCGGATGTGGCGACTCACTATTGGATAGACATAGATGCTTTATTCAGGAAAGACAAGGTAGCTACAAGGCTAAGGATAAACGCTTCTGGAGGCAAGTTGGATGTTTACGGAGAGTGGCACGATACAAATACTGGTTTTAGGACAGTCGACTCCCTTGTCAAGCCCGGTCTCATGGCAAGGCCCGATGTAGAGTTTTACCAGGGTCCCATCAATTTTGATGACAATGGCGAAGCTTCCGTCGGATCCTTCTGGGCCCCTGATGCTAAGTCATTTGGCATGTCTGCAGGCAGACCCATGTATGAGGATGCGGCCGGCATATTCGTTTCAGTCTTCCTTGTAGAAGAGGAGAAAAAATCATGAACGCACCAACAGTTTCTTAAAGCTTTTAATACATCTCTCTTCTATTAGGATTATTTCCATAGGAAGCAGAGGTTGCCTATTTTCACTTCCGAGAGTTAATTGGGTATAAGCCAAGGAAAAGGCATTCTAAAATATGGATTATCAAAGATTAGCATATTTCTTAGGCGTGCTACAAACCGACGGAAAGCTAACTACTTACAATACTATGAAAAGAAATAAAATCTATAAAAGAACAGACATAGGAGTACATGTTGGTATCAAATCAATACCGATGTTAAAAGAGTTCCGAAAAACACTAAGGGAAGTATACGGTAGAGATTTAACCATACATACTCTAAGAGATGGAACAATTGACATACATACGTCTGTGAATAAGTTACTTAAAAGGTTTGGAAAAGAGGGTATAGCAAAAACAGGAATTCCTGCTTGGGTATCTAATTATGAAGCAAATTTTGGCGCTTATCTAGCAGGAGTAATAGATGGAGACGGAGATGTAAGAATCAAAAGAATGCAATCTCCCCAATATGTTATAAGGATAACAGATGACAAGAAAAATAAGAAATTAATAAGCATTATTGAGAAATTCATGAAATGTGGTGTATCTGTTACCAAAAGATATGGAATATCTGTTTTCAGAGATGGAAGAATAGTTGAAGGGAGATGGCATGAAACAGAGTTCTGTATTTCTAGAAAAAACGTGCTTTTTATTAAAAATTGCATCTTACCCCATATAAGAATAGTTCATAAGAAAAATAGAATTAGAGAAGGTGTACATGAAAAATTAAAGCTACTAGATCTATAAAATGCGGCTAAGAATGCTATTATTTAAATGATAAACATAAATTTAAGACATGGTCGGGTAGTATTTGATTGTGAGGTAAGTCCTCTATTCAGCTAATAGTGGTTAGTATTCGGCTCTGTCGAATACTAATGCAGAGAGGCTGAGAAGGGTTAACTACTGTTAACCTTCAACACACCCGGGTTCGAAACTGCTGAAGCAGCGAATTTCCCGGCCCGACCGCCATTCTTTTTATCCACAGAATGCAATAGCTTCTATGCCTGTTATTATAAAAATTGACAGAGGCGTTGCTGAAAGGCTTCTGGAGATAGGGAAGGTGAGGGCGGACGGTTTCAAGAACATCAAGGGCGAGGAGCTGACCCTGGAGGTGGATGAAAGCGAGATTTTCATAGAGAGGCAGAGGGAAGGGAGAAAGGGACTCGTTGAAGTTTCTGATGTCAACGGGACGTTTGGCATCTGGTTTGTTCCAGAAGGCAAGTTAAAGGAAAAGCTGCAGAAAGCTCTTTCTAAAGAATAAACATTAAAAGCCCCGCTGTCAAACTATAGGCATGGGCCCATAACTCAGCCTGGTAGAGTGGCAGCCTTTTAAGCTTGTCTTAAAAGAATCGAGCGAAAGCTATGAGAGCGAAGTCAGCTGCAAGCCGTGGGTTCGAATCCCACTGGGCCCGCCAAACCACCTTTAGTTGTCATTCTCTTCTAGCGACAACCACCAAGTTGAATGAGAAATGCTTCGCTATTTCTGATTCAAAAAATCTGAACGGGGTTTGGTTTATGGTCTTTTCTATAGTCATACCGGAGTCTTCAACCAGCTGGATCCACTCCTCTCTCTTAAGAGTTGACACATGGGTGCTGTCTAAATAGTTAAATATTCTTGTCATGATGTTTCCAAATATTCCGTAGTTGTTGGGCACGGAAAAAATGAGAATCCCGCCTTGTTTCAATGACTTCCTGATTTTCGCAATTGCGGCTTTTGGACTCCTTAGGTGTTCGAGTACGTCAAATGCTACTATTATATCGTACTTGCCCCTTATGGCTTCTCTTTCTATGTCAGAAACCTTCAGCTTGTTCTTGTCGATTGATCCAGCGGCCTTTCGAATGGCGTATTCTGACAGATCTGTGCCTGCGACATCGTATCTGCCTTTCAGGCTAGTCAACAGCTTCCCATCCCCGCAGCCTATCTCCAGCAAACTTCCGCTCCGCTTAAAGGAGCTTATCAGCTCTAGCTTGTTTCTTATGTCAATCTTCAGAAAGGGGTTCCTGCTCAATAAGCTGCCATCGTAGTATGACTCATCATAGCTTCTTCTTAAAAAACTCATACAGATATCCTAGCGCTGGATATAAATAAGTTTTAGCATCTTTATTAAATTAGCTCTCCTTCATATTCTAAGAAATCGTCGCGGTGGCTCAGCCTGGTAGAGCACCAGACTCATATTCACAAATATGAGTGTCTAGCACGCATGTGCGATGAGAGATCTGGGGGTCGTGAGTTCAAATCTCACCCGCGACACCAATAAAAACAAGGAATATGTTATGAGCAGCATATCAGTAGTAGTATGCGCAAAGAACGAGGAGAACTTCCTAGAAGGATGCCTTATACTCTTAAGCAAGCAGAAAATAAGACCTGAAATAATAGTAATAGACAACCATTCTACAGACAATACAGTAAAGATAGCAAAGAAGTATGCAGACAGAGTGGTTTACGATGACAAGAGCGGAATAGGAAAGGCCAGAGACATGGCACTAGATATAGCCAAAGGCGACATCATCGCATTCTGCGATGCAGACAGCAGGTCGCCATCGGACTGGACAGAGAAGATAATCAAGAACATTGAAGGGTATGATGCCATATCGGGCCCGCTTAGCTGCTATGATGGAAGCTATCTGATGAGGAAGAACTTCCGCATATGGGCAGATCTGTTCCCAAGGTTTCTTTCGAAGTTCGGATATAACAACATATGGGGGGCAAACATGGCATTC
>DATDXV010000007.1:0-20303 GCA_035289205.1 archaeon | reverse complement strand
GCATGGGAGAAGGGAGTAATATATACGAAGGATGCGCTGTCGATAGATGAAGAAAAGGTAATGGCTGACATTGTTTCAGCATACCATCATGCTTTGAACTTAGCAATCAACGCAGTAATCCCTGTGAGGGGAACGATTGACATGCTACTTACGAAGGCTCAGATGCAGGCGAAGGCATTAGATGCAGAACTGCAGGCAAAACAGCCTCAGCAAACTGAGCAAAAACAGGAGGAGGCAAAGCAATAAAAGCCTTCCCTACAGTATAGAGGTTGATAAAAATGGAGTTAATATATAGCGCATTGCTGTTGCATTCGACAAAGCAGAAGATCGACGAAGAGAACGTAAAGAAAGTTCTCCATGCGGCAAGTGCAAGTGTTGAAGAGTCAAAAGTCAAGGCACTTGTAGCAAGCTTGGAGGGAGTCGATATCGATGCTGCAATATCCAAGGCAGCCATGCCTGTGGCAACAGCAGGACCAGCAGAGGCAAAGAAAGAGGAGAAGAAGGAAGAGGACACCGCAAAGAAAGCTGAGGAAGCAGCGGCTGGTTTAGGCGCTCTATTCGGTTAACATGCTGAATAGAAGCGTTTGATTATTTTTTCTCATATCTAGGTGCATCCCTATTGTAACGCTTATCCATCATCTTTTTGAAGTTTTCATCTAGGTCTATCTTTTGAGAATTCGCCAGACAAATCAATCCGAACATGACATCAGCTATCTCTTCACCGAGCTCTTTCGTATCTTCAGTTGCTTTCTTCTTTTTCGGCCCGAACCTTTGATTTACCTCTCTTGCGACTTCTCCGACCTCTTCCATCAAGAACGAGACTATTGCAAGGGGGTTGAAATAAGGATCCTTGAACTGCTGCGCCCATTCGTCAACCTGCTTCTGCACCTCTTTGAATGACATTATCTAAACCTCTTGTCTTTCTCTGCATGCTTCCTTGCCCACTCCTCAAACTCTGCATCAGTCTCTGCCTGAGTCATCTCTAATTTCTCTTCTGGCTTTTCTGTTGGTGGAGGCGGAAGAATTCCTGTGCCTTGCAAGAGACCTTGTGGGGGTCCTACCATCTTTAGCTTCCCATCTATGACCCCATCAAGTTTCATGACTTCTTCATATACAACTTTGTTAAAGCCGCTTATCTCCACACCGGTATCATATTGGAAGTTTGGTATGCCATCCAACGAGATCGGTTCGCTCACCACACCTTTAACAGCCCTCAAAGATCTGTAAACGGATTCCCTCTTCTCAGGATCAGTTCTCAGCAATACTACAGGAAAGGAATCTCCCATGACTAATAATTGTGCATCAATAATT
Organism: archaeon; assembly: GCA_035289205.1. Classification (GTDB taxonomy): domain Archaea; phylum Aenigmatarchaeota; class Aenigmatarchaeia; order Aenigmatarchaeales; family DATDXV01; genus DATDXV01. The sequence continues at coordinate 18,992 of DATDXV010000007.1, read as the reverse complement.
TAAATCATAGTGGTACCAGGAATCGCATACTGAAGTCTGGGTCGTCAAAAATAAAAAGAAAGAGAAATCAAAAACTATTCTTACTCGCCAATCTTTCCTGTCAAAGTACAGGAATATGTTCTGGTTCCTGCAGCACCGCTTGGAACTGTATAACCCACACTGACTGCTAAGGTTCGACTGTCTCCAGTGTTCCCAGATGTTAAGCTGCTAACGGTAATGGTTCCAGACTTTGCTCCAGCAGATACATTCTGTGAGGTAAGGGATGATTGGGTGGCTGTACCATCGTTAATAGTTGTATTGACAATATTTATCGTATCACCCACTCTGTTCTGCACTTGCATTGTAAACTGGCCGCCTGATGTTAATAGCCAATCCTTTGCATCTATGTAAAGACTACCAGATGTGCAGGCTCCCTTCGGAATCAGTTTTGCCGGCGAGAATACTCCGTATGCGAATAGAACAGCACCAACGACTACTATAATGAGTATTGCCCATCCGTAGGTCATTAGGTATTCCATCGCTGTTTGTCCTTTTCTTGCCATTGTTGCACCTTTTAGGTTGATTCTATTGCTCAAATCCGACATATAAAGGTTATCTTGCAAAGGTGCCGCCGAACAGGGAAGAAACCACCAGTCTGGCTACGAAGAACACGACTAATGCCCCTAGAACAACGGGTATGATGTACTTCACGCCGTTCCTTTCCTTTCCTGTCTGTATCAGGCCGATCAGCAGGCTGGCGAAGAATGTGGTTACAAGCATTGCTGCTATGGAGAACCAGAACAGTTCACCCGGAGTTATGGTCGGAGGGCTAAAATTGACAAAGCTTGCTCCTGAAAATGCCTGCGACGCGGTTGTCAGCTGGGAACCCCAGAGAACCGACATGGTGCTGACGAAATAAAGGCTTATAGCATAGAGAAGGGGGGCTCCTAGCACAGCCGCAAACATGATGAAAAGGGAATACATCATCACGGATGCATGCATCTCCTTCCTCAGTCCCTGCATAATCCTTATATTAATTGATGTCTGCTCCAGGAGATGGGCCACCTCTCCTCCGCTCTCCAGTCCCTCTACCAACAGCTTCACTGCCCTCCTAAGCAAAACTGAATTTACGCGGGTTGTCATTTTTCCCAAGGCATTTCTTATAGATTCTCCGCTTAGCGTTTCCGCTCCGACCTTTCTTATCTCATCCTCCAAGACGCCGAACTCAGGCCTTGCAGCAAGCCAGATTGCCTTGTCAATAGTCATTCCAGCCCTTATGTTTGCTGCGATCAACTGGAGGGAGTCTGGAAGAACAACTTCCACCTCCTTCGCCCTTGAGTCTGCAATCAGAACCAGCATGACTAGCATTATAACAGAGAAGAGTATGCCGATGGAAATTCCTATTGGCATGGACAGCAAGCCGAAGCCAGACAGCCAAGCAAGATAAGAGGCCATAACAGCGATGCCGAATGAAAAACTTATCAGGAATCCAGTGAATTTATCAGTCAGCTTCTGGTCTATCCCTGCAAACACAAGCATCTCCTTTATCCTGTTCTTCTGTTTCTGCGGGACAAAGTAAGCTATCCTTTCGTAAAGCCTTGACTTGAATTTCGGCTTCGGAGTAAGGTGATCCTCCCCTATGCGATGTTTTTCAGGAATCATACATCTAGCACCGGCCTCTTTGTTTTAACAAGCCCTATAAAGAATATCTGGAAAAGTATCATTCCGAATATTATGATTGGAAATATTGCAGAGGGCATTGATATGCCAGAGAACGAAGAGAGTATTATCAGGAATGTTATGCCCATTGAAGGCATGATTATCCCAATAAGCATGTACATCATTGTATAGGGGTTCAGCTCCTGTCCGTATTTCTTTATGTTGGTCATCTGCTCCTGGACAAGCGTATTAACCACTGCTTCGAGCGCGGTGGAAACTTCCGAGCCTGCCTTCAATGCATTGACTATCTGCCATAATGCTCTTCTGAACGGAAGGCAGGGGTTCCTCCTTGACGCATCGTCAAGGGCTTCTGTCTCGGATATTCCCGCATTAATCTGCGTGACAACCCTCCTGAACTCCTCGCTTACCTCCCCGTACCCCTCGCTTATTCCCAGCATCGTATTGAACAACGGAACGCCAGCCTTTGCCTCTATAAGCATGTGCTGCAGGGCCGCGATAAGGTTCCTTTCTATCTCCTTCATCCTCTGGGCTCCCCTATACTTTGGATAGTACAGGAGGTAGAGAAAGACAAAAACCGAAACTGTCACACCAGTTAAAACCGGTATCATCAGTCCGGTCCCGGCTCCTACAATCAGGCCAAGCAGGAATGTGAGAGGGGTGAAAATTATAAAATAAAGCCATGAGGAAAAAAATGCCAGAGAGCTGTAATCTCGCGGATGTATTTCCATGTCAGCCTGAAAGAGATCGAGCCTCAGGCCTGGAAATGTCTTCTCGAATATCGATCCTATAGAATAAAATCTCTTGCTGTAGCGCAATGCCTTCTTTAAGGGTATTGGGACAAACGGTACCTGCTTGATTTACAACACCTGCTTCTCTTTCAGTTCTTTCATGAGGTTTTCCCCAAGGATCTCCTGCGGACCTTTCTTTGAGTGAATAATTTTCAGAAGCGCATCCCTGTCATGATAATAATCTGCAATTACCTTGCCTACTGTGTTGACCGTGACTATCTGGTGCTGGAGCATCCAATTCAGTATCTTCCCCTTCTCATCCATGTCCTTTTCTATCTCTGAATCGCTCATTCCTGTATGAAGCCCCACCTCATCGAAAATTCTTCTGCTCTTGTTAACCTTCTCCATAGAGTCGTGTTTTGGAGACCATCTGTAAAGAAGGTCTATTCTCACTCCCAGTCTTCCATCCTTTTCTGTTGGAATAACCTCGCCTACCTGGAAGGTCCTTCTGATTCCCAACCTTCTGTGCCTGAATTGCACGACCACGAGGTGTAGAGATTCCAACAAGCTGGGGGGAAGATCTATGGGAGGGTTTGTAAGCCTTGTTATGACCTGTTCGGCCCTGTCAGCGTGGAGCGTTGCATAAACGCTGTGGCCTGTATGCATGGCCTCGAAAAGAACTTCAGCCTCATTCTGCCTTCTTATCTCTCCGAGAATAACTCTGTCGGGCCTCATACGCAAAGAATTTACAAGAAGATCAAGCATGTTGACCTCCCCTTTCCCTTCGGGATTCGGTGTTCTGGTTGTGAGAGGTATCCAGTGCAGGAAATCTGGAAGCTTCAATTCCCTAGTATCCTCTATGGATATTATTCTTTGGTTCGGAGGAATGAACGCCAGAGCAGAGTTCAATATGCTGGTCTTGCCGGACGCAGTGCCGCCCGAGAAAAGGATATTCAACTCATATTGCATGCACAGCCATATCAGCGAGGCAATCTCGACTGAAAGCGTCTTGTTGGAGGGGTCAACGAAGTTTACCATTGTCCATGGCTCTCGCCTGAACTTCCTGATTGTTATTGTATTCCCCCTCGATGAAATCGGAAATATGGTGGCGTTGACCCTGTCGCCTGTTGTAAGGTGGGCATCCATCAGAGGGTTGAGCATCGTTATCTGCCTTCCAACCTTTCTTCCTATGATGCTGGAATAGTTATAGATCTGCTCTTCTGTAGGAACATAGATATTCGACTTAAGCCAGCCGAATTTCTTGTGAAAGACCCAGAGAGGTTCGCTGGAGCTGTTTATCACAATCTCCTCTAGGAAGTCATCCTTCAGCAAGACTTCCATCTTGCCGAGGCCAAGCATCTCATGAACAAGATATCCCGCCAGCGCCCCTTTCTCAGCATCTGTGATTCTAGGAAGCTGTTCTTCCAATAACACAAGCGCGCTTTCCATAAAACGCTTCTTTATGTCCTCGACGGCCTTGGGATCTAGGATCTCTGAGATCCTGATCTTAACGCTTTCAATCATCTTCAGTTTTATTGCATCAAGAACCGCCTCTGTTCCTATGGATATTCTTGGAAGACTTATTTCATAGATAGGAACATATTCTTCGGATTTTTTCTTTATGGTAATTATCCCGGGAACTTTATCTGCTACTATGGTATATGTGGCAAGGATGTCCATTTACCCTACCTCTTTCTTTCCCTATGGATTGCTCTGCGCCCATGCAATTTGTGTTTTTTATGCCTCTTAATAAGATGCTTGATTTTTGGAAGCCTCTTCTCCTTAACATGTTTGATCTTCTTTGCCTTTTGTCCAATGTGATCTCTTTTTATTTCTATCTTCTTTATCTTCCCTTTCTGCCTCTCAAAAAGCCTCATTATGTCCTTTACCATCGGTATTTCCATTCTCTTTTCTCCGAGCCTCTGAACCATTTTGATTTCCCTGTCAAGGGATTTTATCTCGCCCTCTATCATGGTCTTTTCGCCATTTATCATGTCCATGTCCCTTCCGAATTTGTCCATTCTTGAAAGGGAGTCGTTCACCTTCTTGTCCAGATCCTTAACAAGGACCTGCACCCTGTCAAACTCATCTATGGCATTCTTGGCAGCTGAATCAAGTTCGCCTGTTTCCTGCTTTATCTTGGTTTTTAATGATTCGAGCCTCTGCAAGTTGGCAAGCCTCTTCTCCGCATCCTCAAGCTTCTTGCGCAGCTCGCTCTCCACCTGCTTGAAGTGCGCATCATCCACTTCAACCTTTCTGGAAACACCAGAAACAAGGGTCTCGAATTTCTGGGCACGTTGCTCCAGCAAGGCTTTTCGTTTCTCGAATTCGGCAGTCTTCTCAACAAAGAACTCGTCTGGAAGATCCGCTATAACTATCCTAGGCTCGCCTATCGGGGGGTAGATGAGCTTGACGTATCCATGGTCCTCAAGAATCCTCACCCAGTCCTCTACCTGGTCGACGCTGACTCCCATGCCGCTTGCAGCACTGTCAAGCGTTACAGACCTCTTTCTTCTCACAAGATCTACCAGCCTGTCAACAGAAGTTTCAATCATCAGCTTTTTTAGTTCAGCCATAATCACGACCAGTCTATCTTCCTGCTGTAGGGTGTCACAACCGCAAGCTTTGCAGGATAGTTTATAGTAAATTCAGTGGTATTTAATATAAGCTTATTGTTGGTGTCTGTTTGGACATTGTGCAAGTCTATATTTAATACTGTGTTAAGCTCACCCACTTGTATTGTTATGGAGAATGCGTTTGTGCCATTTTTAACATCAAGGTTTGTTGTGCTTTTCCTGTCTATATCAAACTTGTTCTCTGGGTAATTGAAGGCAGTGCCGTTTACATCTATGAATGTAAGGTTCAGGTTCAGGCAGTGAACTATTCCTGAGCAGCTGCCCACGCTGCTATCCGGGCTCCATTTGTTGCACCTGGTGGGACCAGTGGTCGTGGTTGTGTTGCAGTTAAACTGCACATTCTTCATTCTTATGACCTCCATGACATTTGTTATGGCATTTGCTGAGCCGGGCGAACTCTCTATCTTCACGACATTCTTTCCGAAATCCTGCCAAGTGTAGTTTATCCCAAACGGCTGCAATACTATCTTGGACTGCAGAGCTGTCAGCTCCATCCTGTTCCCTGCATCATCCTGGAAAAATATTTCAATGCTTGGATCTGCATAATAACTGTCAATGAATTTTCCAAGGCCTTCTAGCTGGTCGTTTATGTCAAATTGAGCAGGAAGCGTATCGTTTATCTCTGCGGTATTGTTTGTCTTTCCAATTGTAACATTAAGCACATTTGACAGTGTGGAATCCACAGATTTCCAGTAGTAGAACGTTCTCTGCGCCGAGACTTTGTCTGATATGGACTGGTAGTTCTGAATGTTTGTATTAGAAAATACCACAAGATATGATATAATGCCCAGGAATACTATGGCAACAGTCATCGTAAAGAAGATGCCTTTCATCTCAACCATACCTCCATTTCGGCAAGCCCGAAGCGTTGCTTACCGAACTCTGCAAACACCCTCTTCGATTTGAAAAGATCCCTTGTCTTAGGGCAGCCTGCGGTTATGTTGTTGAAGTTGTCCCGGAGTGTAAAGCTGCCGCCGGAATAGCTGTAAGTTGTCACCGTCACATTGCCGCAATACTGGGCAGGAAGAAGCTGGAGATATTGCCCCAACTGAGGATTTACAGCTGTTGGATTCTGGCCAACATATGCCTGGAGCTTCCCAGATTTGAAAAGGACTGTCAGCATGTCATTTCCTACTGCAAAAAGCTGCGAACTTTCCGCTGAAGGAAGGCTACTGGTGTTATAAAGCGTAACCGCTATCGCAGAAAGAACTATAGCAACTACAACCGCCAGTGTTGCATCCATGGTTAATACAAAGCCTTTCATTAGCAACCAACCTGTATAGGTCCGTAGACCTTTACGTTCATCTGCAGCGTCTGGGTACCTATCTGGACAATCCTGCTAACGGAGGAGATGTCAGGGACCGTTGAAGGCGGTTTTGTGCCGTAGGCAGATACGACTGTTATGTCCTGGCTTATGTTACTGAAAATATTGAGAAGGTCATTTCCTGCCGGGGCATAGTACTCCTTGCCTCCGGTAATGTTTGCTATGTCCTGCATCAGTGTCCTGTTTGCATCACCGCCCAATGAAATGGTATATATCTTTATCCCGTAGGAACATGCCTCCCTTGCCTTATCTATTGAATGCTTCAAAGCTGTAGCCGTATTCACAGGCCTATTTGGATTGCCGTCGGAAAGAAGAACCTGTACCTTTGTCGAATCGCCCCTGGATCTGTTGGAAAGAAACTCCATAGTTGCATTTCCTATGCCATCCCCTATGTCAGTCCAGCCGTTTGCAGTAAGGTTTCCTATTACGCTCTTCAGCGCAGTCTTGTTGGAAGCCGTCATATTCAACAGCGTTTGATCCAAGGACGCTGTGGTGGAAAACGATACTAATCCGGCCTGGTCATAGGCAGCGTTCGTGCTGCCTACAAAGCTGTTAGCAGCGGTCTTCGCATCATCCATCTTGTTGTCATCATTCATGCTTCCGGATCTGTCCATAACCAACATAATATCCAGCTTAGGCCTTATGGCCGGGCATGTGTTTGCGCTTAGGCTGAAGAGTTCTATGTAAAAATCATACGGGTTTATATTGAGGTCGCTCTTTAGCTGCGTGTAGTTTCTGAATGCAAGATTAAAAAGCTTTGAGCATTCCAGAACATTCTCCTTCCCAAAGCTCTGCGTGACAATAAAGTTGGACAAGCTATATGCCCTGTTCTGAAGATCGAGCTGGGCTGTCTTCGGCACATTTGTCCAGTAGAAAAACATGAAGAGCATCAGGCCTGTGAATATCATAAGCGCTACAATGAAATCTATTGAGAAGAGCTGGCCTTTCATGATATCACTATCCTATCCCCGACATTCTCTATCTGCACTGTCTTCTGCGGAACAACAAATGGAGGGTATGCGCTGTTATAAGTTACATTGCCTGTCGGAATCCTTTTTATAGAGGAGTATCTGGTATTCTCGCATGCCAGTGAGAAGTTGTATACAGTAACATTGAAGCCGGCCCCGTAGATGTTGCTGTAAACGGTGATATTCTGGCTGAAGCCTTTGCCGTAGTAATATGCATTGCTTATTTTTTCCGCAAAGTCGCTGCAGAATATGTCAAGCCTTCCCTGTATCTGCTGATCCTGCGCCCTTAGCTGACTTCCGAAGATGCTGGAGTAAAATGCAAAAATGAATATCAGCGTGAAGATTACAAGGACGGTGAATTCCATGGCTGCCTGCGCTTTCATTCAACCACCGACAACTGTCACGTTCACTGAGCTGCCTACAACCTCAAGGACAAGCTGCCTGTATCCATTGCTGGAAGGAAGAGATCCTGTTATGTTTGCCTTTGTTATCGCAACAGCGTCCTGATCGCCGGAAGAGCTAGAAAACCTTAATACTATTGTCCTGTTTGCTAGAAGGCTCTTTGTTGAGTCATAACCGTTTGGAAAAAGCACATTTATTGTAGTCTTTGCGCCAGGCCCCTGCGCCCATATGCTATCAGCCGCTGCGGCAATAGAACTGACAGCTATCTCAGCCTGCCTTGACTTCGTTGTTTGATCGCTCTGGTTCCATGTGTATGCAGCCAGAGGTATAAGCATGAGAAGAACCATGCCCAGTATCATCATATACTCCAAAGCAGACTGTCCTTTCATAGGAGATAATTAGCAAGCCATAATAAAAAGATAAGGTTAAATGAGCGGGCTGCCTCCATCTTGCGAAAGGATCTCCATGCAGCTATTTAAAGCTTATTCCATAAAGATTCTTTATGTCACCCTACAAGAAAGAAGAGCTTGCTTTTCTGACAGCCCTTTCCAACGGAAGCACAAGAAGATTCGACAAGGAGGAGATGTTCACCTTCATGGAAAAGGTCAAGGGCATCGGCAGGCCTATACCCGCCGACCACTTCACCTTCATGCCATTCCGCTACCATGACCAGAAACGGGACTATAGAATCATTTTCTATGAGAACGGCATAGTCGCAATGACAACCGATTATGGAATTGCCAGCAGCACAAGACCTTGGAAAGAGATCATAGACTATGTGGAAAGCAAGCTCGCAGAGATTGCAGAAAGGCTGAAAAAACCTAAGCCGGAATTCATCGACCATTTTGTATTGGGAATCAGAAGGAGAAGAAATTACGAGAGGGCCATAAGGGTATTCGGCGAGGAGCCTGAATACAGCTACATGTACAGCCCGCAGGATGCGGATGCAGAGGGGCAGAACGGCCACTTAAACGCGCTGTCCGAGAACATATCTGTGATCCACAGGGATACGCACAAAGAGCTTAAGAAGAGAAGGGAGAGATTTAATCCCGACATAGATGAGGGCGTTGCTGTTGCGCGCACAATGAGTTATATTGATAAAAGCGGCGTGGCATGCCACGACCTCTACGCCATGCACTGCCCGCGCGAATTCAACTCATGCAACCCGGTCAGCATAAACCGTGTTGCAATGGAATACACTGCATTTGCAAACGGGCAGGGAGATGCTGCGGCATTCGAGCTGGCTATAAAGTCAATGAATGAGACCGGTTTCGGGGTGGATAATCTCACAAGAAACATCGCAGCCGCACTGGGGAAACGCCCAGCGCCTGTAGAGTGCTAGGCCATCCTTCCGGCAACCGCTATATTTATTACGTCCCATGCCAAGTTTTAGTTATGCCTGCCGACAAGAGCTCCATAATAAGAATGATGCAGAAAGACCCTAAGAGATACTGGGCGGTAGAGCTCTTCAAGGAGAGAGGCTTTATCAGAAGGAAGTGCGACAACTGCGGGAAGTTCTTCTGGTCCATAAATGAGCAGGGAAGATGCAACGACGTATCATGCAAGCCCTACGAATTCATAGGGAAGCAGATAACCAGAAAGAGGTTTGATTATGTTGAAGCATGGAAGAGCATTGAAAGCTTCTTTGTTGACGAGGGGCATCATCCCGCGCCAAGGAACCCTGTTGTATGCAGATGGTTTCCTGGCTTGTATTTCAACATAGCAAGCATCGTCAATTACATGCGCTGGTGCAGGGGGGTGGAGTTTGACCTGCCTGCAAACCCCCTTATAGTCGGGCAGCCCTGCTTGAGGTTCAATGACATACCGCAGGTTGGGGTTTCCGGGAGGCACTTCACAAGCTTCGTCATGGTAGGCCAGGTTGCTTCCTATGACGGCAAGCAGGGCTATTGGAAAGACAGATGTATGGAGCTTGACTATGCACTTCTTACTAAGGTGTTTGGCATAAAACCCGATGATATAAATTTCATAGAGGATGTCTGGCTTGGTCCGGCTGCATTCGGGAGCTCCCTTGAATACCACATACAAGGTCTGGAGGTTGGCAATGCAGTGTTCACGGAGTTCGAAGGGACAGCAGAAAATCACAAAGAAATGAAGCAGAAGATCATAGACATGGGAGCTGGACTGGAGAAATTTGTCTGGCTCTCCCAAGGAACGCCAACTATTTACGATGCTGTCTACGGAAACATAATTGACAAACTGAAGCAGAAGTGCGGAATAGAATATGACCAAAAATTCTTCCTGAACTATTCCAAACTGGCTGGAAGGCTTAACATGGACGAGGTGGATGATATAGAGAAGGTCCAGCAGATCATTGCAAAGCAGCTTGGCGTAAGCAGAATTGACATGTTGAACAAGGTTGAACCTATGAAGGCCATCTATTCAATTGCAGACCATACTCAAACACTTCTCTATGCAATGACCGACGGCGGGATACCGAGCAATGTAGGCGGCGGCTACAACCTCAGAATCATACTCAGAAGAGCGCTGGACTTCATAGAAAAGTTCTCGCTCCCGATTGACCTGCATTCGGTTATGGAGATGCACGCAAAAAACCTTCACGAGATGTATCCGGAGCTCAAGGATGGCTTTGAAAGGACAAGGGAAGTCCTGGACATGGAAGTCAGAAGGCACAAGGAGAGCTCCCACAAGAGCAGGCAGATGATTGAGAAGCTAGTTATGAACAAAACAAGCTTCACCACAGGAAAGTTGATAGAGCTTTATGATTCGCATGGAATAACGCCGGAGCTTCTTAGCAAGGTTGCAGCGGAGCATGGAACGCAGATAACAGCCCCCTCAGACTTCTATGCGAAGGTGGCAGGGAAGCATCAGAGCGAAAGAATGGAGGAGAAAAGGAAGGATGTGAAAGGTTTGCCGGAAACACTTGCACTCTATTACCAGGATGTCTTCGAGTTCGATGCAAAGGTAATAAAGATTCTTGAGGACGGGGCAATTGTCTTGGACAGAACAGCTTTCTATCCAAGGGGTGGGGGGCAGGAGCCGGATCACGGAGAGATTGGGGGCGTTGGAATCCACAACGTAGAGAAAGTTGACGGGGTTGTTATTCATCATGCTGAGAATGCGAAACTGAAAGTTGGGGATAAAGTCAAATGCAAGATAGACAAGGCAAGAAGGGAGCGGATAACCCTGCATCACGACGCAACGCACATAATCAATTCTGCGTCAAGAAAGATTCTGGGTCCGTGGCTATGGCAGATGGGATCAAAGAAGGATGATGACAAGGCCCACATAGACATGACACATTACGAGATGCCCATGCCTGAGAAGATAGAAAAAATAGAAAAGCTTGCAAACGAGGTTGCAAGGAAAGACCTCCCAATAACGAAAGTTGAACGTCCAAGATCCCTTGCAGAAAGGAAGCATGGTTTCATAATATACCAGGGAGGGCCTATTCCTGAAAGGATTCTTAGGATAGCCTCAATAGGGGATTTTGACGTTGAGGCATGCGGAGGGACGCATGGCAAGCATACAGGCCCCATGCACCCCATAATCATAACAAAGGTTGAAAGGCCCACAGACGGAACTGTCAGGTTTGTTTACAAGGCGGGAAAGAGAGCTATTGAGCATCTGGAGGAAAGAAGCAGGATGCTAGATGAATGCAGAAAACTTTTGGGAACGAAGGGGGATATCAAGGAGCCTCTCCTTAGGCTCTTTGAGGAATGGAAAAAGGCCAGGAGATCGAAGGAAAAGGAGATAAAGAACGAGGCAAAGAAGCAGGCGGAGGAGCTCGAGTTCGGAAATGTTGGGGAGATTAGAGTGATGATAAGCGAAATCAAGGGGGCCGATATTGACAAACTGAGGGAGATCTCAAAGGAACTGAGCTCAGATGACACTTTGATATTCCTCATCGGAAGCGGGCAGAAGATCTCTTTGTTTGCTTCTGCAGGAGCTAAGGCCATCAAAGCAGATTTCAATTGCAGCGAATTGATCAAAAGGGCCTGCTCGGTGTTGAATGGGAAAGGCGGAGGGAGCGCATCCCTTGCGCAGGGAGTAGCAGAGAACAGAGACAAGATCAAAGAGGCCCTGAAATCAATGGAGCAATTTGTAAGGGGATAAGATGAAAGATATCGAAGAGCTGAAGAAAGAAAATAGAATGCTTGAAGAGGCTGCCAACGTTTTAGGCATTGAACCGGAAGCGCTTCCAGCAGCTATAAGAAAATTCAAGAAGGACTTAGATTGAGCATTCGTTCACTGTATAAGGATAGAGCGTGCATGTTTTTACGAAAAGATCGTTGTATTCCGTATATCCGTCTATCCTTTCCCTTTTTCCATATCCGAGGAGAATCATTGCTGGCGCTTCTGTAACATTCAGGCCTGTTGCAAGCAGGTTGTATTTGGCAAGGTCCAGCCTCTCCACAACAACCTTTCCTGACAAAGCCTGAGAGAGCTGCGTGATATGTGTGTTCAGCGTGTCGCAGTCAATGCAATCGACGCTGTAAAAGTACTTTATTATCACAGCGCCTCTCTGTACGTATGAAGCTTCCTCTGATTCGGAAAGCGGTCTGTCATAGTCATATTGCAGATTCGTATTTGTTGTTGTGGTCGTTGGACTTGCAGGAAGCAATAAGAAGGCATACGCTATGGCGCTTCCTACAAAAACCAGCAATAGCAGTATGGCAAGTATCTGCCTCTTCTCATCTCTATTCATTCTTCTCACTCAGGAACTCCCTTACCGCAGCGCGAAGGTTTTCCTCCCTAGGAACTCCCATGAAGTGAGGCTCGCCGTCTATGAGAATAGCGGGAAAGGAATCTATCCCTAGATATTCTATGATCTCCTTACCTTCTGGTTCCTCAGCCTTTATCTCCTTGACCTCGACATCATCAAAGTCGTTCGCGACTTTTCTGGCTATCTCTAGAGCCATCTCAGAAAAATCTGAGAACTGACTTGTAACGACCTCAATTACCAGCTTTGCCACTTTTCTCCTCCTCCAAGAATCTTTGCGCTTCCAATGCTGCCTTGCAGCCGTCCGCTGCGGCCGTAACAGCCTGCATGTAGATATAATCATGGACATCCCCCGCAGCAAATACGCCTGGCACACTTGTCTGGACTGAAGGCAGGCTTCTCAAAATAATATGACCCTTTTCCATTTCTATTTTGCCCTCAAACAAAGAAGTGTTAGGTGCATGTCCAATTGCGACGAATGCACCTGACACAGGCATGTCTGCTACCTTGCCTGTTTTTACATTCTTGATTCTGACACCCTTCAGAAGCTTGTCTCCATAGAACCCCTCTACCGCAGAGTCCCATATCCATTTCATATTCTTCTTGCTCATTGCTATGCTTTGCAAAGCTTTCTGCGCCCTTAGCTTGTCCCTCCTGTGAATTACTGTAACCGTCTTGCAGATGTTTGCAAGAAAGATCGCTTCACGCATTGCTGTGTCTCCGCCGCCTACGACAACAACATCCTTGTCCTTGAAGAAGAAACCATCACAGGTAGCGCAAGTTGATACACCCTTCCCTAAGTATTCGCCTTCTGAAGAAATACCAAGCATCTTAGGGGAAGCGCCCGTGGCAATTATCACAGTTCTGCCTTTGTAAATATTATTCCCTGCCTCCACTGTGAAGGGTCTCTTCCCGAAATCTACCTCTGTTGCATCTTCGTTGATGATGTCCTTGCAGAACCTTTCAGCCTGCTTCCTCCACATTGTCATCAGGTCTGGCCCCTTGATGCCATCCGGAAATCCAGGATAGTCATCAACATCAGTTGTAAGAAGCAACTGGCCTCCCGCTCCATGTCCCGCAAGAAGCAGGCATTTCATGCCCGCCCTTTCGCCATATATTGCAGCAGTCAGGCCAGCGGGACCTCCGCCAATTATAATAGCATCGTAGACTTCTGCCATTATTCCTATTCTAGGGGAAGATTAATAAATGGCTTTCCTTATTATATGCTCATTATGAAGATGGATAACGAAGAGCACGCAAAGCTCCCAAGATCTCTGGGAAAGATACTATTCGGCATGGAAGATGGTCTTGTAACAGCCCTTGGTACTGTACTTGGCGTGAGTGCAGCTACAAATGATCCAAGGATAGTTCTTATTGCGGGCATAGTTGCAACGTTCGCGGAATCTGTTTCAATGTTCTTTGGTTCTTATCTTTCTGCTCAGGCGAAGAAGGAGCTTTACGAAAGGGCTTATAGGGAAGAGGAAAAGGAATTCCATGAGGAACCAAAAAAGGAAAGGGAGGAGCTTATGATATTTTATGGCAAGATGGGCTTCGGGAAGAAAGATGCCAAGAATCTTACAGAGAAGACCATGAAGGACAAAAAGCTTTTCATGAATGTAATGATGAGGGAAGAGTTCGGCATGATGCCTGATCACAGAGGAAGCCCTTTCAAATCTGCGCTCATTTACTGGATCGCAACGCTGATCGGCATGATAGCCATTGTTCCGTTCGCCATCATGGCTGTCGGCCAAGCAAACATTGTTTCCGTGGCACTGGTTATGCTGACACTCTTTACTGCCGGAGCGTTGAAGACAAGATACACAAAGAGAAGCTGGATCAGAAGCGGGTTGGAGATGATGGCAATAGGCATGTTTGCAGCCGCAGTAGGCTATTTAGCCGGGTTGCTATTAGGTACTGTCGTGCTTTAGAATGAATCAAATCTGAACTATTTCAAACGACCTGCAGCTTCCGCTTTCTGTATTATAGACCACATAGCCAAATGGATGGAGAATTTTGGAGTCTTTGCTTTTCCTTTCAAATAGCTCCACTACCTGTCCTCTTGGATCGTTTATTGTATGCATGACATATCCCATCTCTTCGGCTATCTTTCTGGCGGAACTATGCATCTTTTCAGGCATTACATCCCCTTTCAAAGGGAAAGTTTGCCTGTGCCTTGGTTCCACATTTCTCAAATCAGGCACTCTTCCTTCCTCAATATCCTGAAGATATATGAAAGAAGGCTTCTCCTCATATCTGTTCAATGGCTGTTCCTCTGCCGCAGCAACCTTCCCTCCACCATGCTTCTCACGCCATTTATCTACAGCGTATTCTACAGTGGTTCTAATTATAACTTTTGATATGAGCTGCGCCAACCACATTTTATCACAATATATATGTTTCCACAAGGTTCTTAAACTTTGGCGCAGAGCTACCTTTATGGCAAATGAATTAAACAGCGAATCTAGGGAAGGGACGTATTATTTGATACCAGGCTTTAACATGGCATATGCTTACAGCCAAAAAAGATATGGAGTGATGCCAAAGATGAACCTATCTATGCTAGTTACGTACAATACAATGTGCGCTGTGGTAGGATCATCTGCAATCTACGCTGCATTAGATGCCTTGCATCTAATCTAGTATCTTTTCCGCTTCTGCCTTTAAGTCAAGCAACTTGCTGTAAGAAATGTCTGTCATGTTGCGGAGCTTCTTCAGGTCTATGGTAATAATATCCTTGCAAAGCATTATCTTCGCTTCAGAAAGTTTTTGTTTAGATGCCTCGTCCAATGTTCTGAGTATGGTTATAGGGTAGAGTCTCTTTCCTTCTATCATATTCTGCAGACCTTCCCCCACAGGGTAGTTCCAGCCAGTCAGCCTGATGTTCTTGCATCTTGCATACTGCTCAGCGTCAGAAGAGAACTTGGTATTGCAAGCAAGCCATGGCTGATCAAATTTCTGGCATTTTCCCATCTTGAACCCATCCCGCAAGTCTAAGAACCTGGCATATGTGTAAAGCGTCTCCTTCAGTCCAGTATGAATTCCCTGGACATTATGATACTTGTTTTCTATCATGTAGACTCTTGCTCTGCCGTATCCAGACTTGGGAAGCATTGATGCAACAGCATCAATCTCATGAATAACGCAGCTTCCCTGAATCATCTGATGTGTTTTTGTCTTGTACCCGTATTCCTTCAGGACTTCTGCAAAGAAACTTTCAAATGCAAAACCTGCTGGGCCCAATCTTAACATAGCTCCCTTGAGATCGTACTTTGCTGCGACAACTGGATGGACCTTTCCAAGCAAACGAAGCGTCATCTGCAGGATTTCCTGCGTTGTTATGCCGTTGTAAACCTTTGCCCTTACCTCCCTGACTATTTTATCAGAGAGCTCCTCATCGGCACCGGACCTCAGGCAGGTGTTCTTTATCTTCTGCGGGTTAAAGCGCTCCGTATGACCAGATGCTTTTATGACATAGATGGGTTTTGCCATAGAAGAGATAGGTTTACCTAATCTTTATATCTTCTCCTCGCCAAAATTCTGAAATGGCAAAAGGACTGCCCCTGAAAAGAGCTATTATAGCCGGTTCTAGACACACTAACCCCGGCATAAGAAAGAAAGGTGTCTCAGGAAAGCTGGAGAGGCTGGAAAAGACTGAAGAGAGGCTGGAAGAGGTCGCGGACGAAATAATGACTGAGATAGAGGAGATAGAAGGCATCAAGAAGAGCGTTCTAAAGGAAAAGCCAGCTGACTACTGGAGGAAAGCAAAGCTCTTCGAACTCATAGGACAGGATGCTGTTGGCGCTGCATTTGGAGCCATGTTCTTTGTAGTAACACAGGAAGTATGGGAACTGGCCACAGGACTAAGTGTTTTCGGCCTGTTTGCAATAATAGCTTTCTCGTTTTTCTTAGACTATTTCCTGATCCATGCATCAAGGAGGAGGAACTTTGTGTCCATAAAGATAGAGAAATCTGTGCTTATGAGGTCAATTGAGATCTATCTTGTATCCTTCGCGATTTCCTTGATCTTTGTGCTTATTTTGGGCGTTGGGCAAGGGATGGAATCTATGCTGAAGATAAGCACCCTTATAACACTGCCTGCAGTTGTTTCCGCAGCTACTGCTGACCTGCTGTTCTTCTAGTTGTAAGGCTGCTGGCAACAAAGCATGAACTTGTCACTCAAGCAAATTTTTATATGAAGATTGTCAAGTGGGACGGTTCCATAAGATATGAAGCTGAGATAGATCTTGATGCTCTATGCAGGATAGCGGACAACGCTCCTCTAGACAGAAATTTCGATGCACACTACATGGGTGCGGTGCATCATGTTCAATATGACAATCTGAAAGCTAAGGGCCTGGGTTTTCTTGATGCTCATGGATTTCCAGTAAAATTTGAAAAAGGATATAAAACTGCCATAGAATTTAGGATACACATTCAGGAAGATGCAAGGGAGGAATTCAAGCGAGAATGGATAGTTCATGAGATAGTCGAAGGAAACCTGATAAGCCGGCAACATCTCCCTGGAAATTATGCAAGTTGCTCTCCGTCCGGACTTCCGATTTCGCATCTAATAGCGCTTGATGTGGAATGGCTTTATGCCAAGGAAAGGGGCTTTCCCTTCAAATTAAATAAAACTGGCAGAATGCCGGAATCTGCGAAAACATTGGTAAAACCACTGCACCATTACGATGATGATATAATGTTCTGGGAAAAATGCAAACAGTGCAAAGATGAGGGGGTAGTCCTTGCCTGGTAAGGATCTGATTGTTTCTAAATTTGGCAAGAGCATCGAAGTTGATTACAAAACTCTCAGAAAAATAGCGGATGAAGCTCCATTGGAAAGGAAATTTACTACAACTTACAGAGAAGCTACCTATGACATCTATTACGAGCCTATGAGAGAGATTGGTTACCAACAAGAATATGGAATGGGAAGGCCTGTAGAGTTCAAGCAACGAGGCGAAGAATTAATAGGAACTAGATTCAGGGTTGTAGTTGAATCTGATGCAAGAGAGGAGTTCAAAAGAGAATGGATCTTGCATGAGATTGTAGAGTTGGATGCAGGAACACAAAACATACCCTGGCAAGAAGCAGGTATTAGAATCCCACATGTTATGGCTTTGGAAGTCGAGGCATTTTATGCCAGAGAGCGTGGATGGCCATACAAGGCTCAAAATACTGATTTGATAGGAAAGGGAGCTATCTATATTCCTACCCTGCATTCCTTTTCACCTTGGAATGAACCGCCAGGAGAAAGATGTATTTTTTGCAAGGACAACACAATAATTTTCGTATCTAAGAGTAATAAATGAACATGAAATATATTTTACAGGATATATTTGCAAAACACAGAATTGATTTATAACCAGTTTGAGAGATTTTTGTAATGGAGAGGCTCCCCCAAGTTCTATTTTTCGCGTTAGAAAAGCATTTAAGCCTTAGGTATCAATAAAGGAGAGGCGTTTCTATGGATGGATTCGACATCAACCAGCGTGTTGTTCTTGAGGGATCGCAGAAAGGATTGAAAATTCCGAGGATGTTCACAAAGGAAGGCGTTGATGTTTATACAACAGTTGAATGGGACAAGAGAACTTCAATGATAAAGAACCCTGACGGGACTGTTGTATTCAAGATGGAAAATGTCGAGGTTCCAAAATTCTGGTCTCAGACCGCTGTTGACATTCTTGCGCAGAAATATTTCAGGAAGAGGGGTGTTCCGCAGTTTGACTGGAATGGAAATCCTATTCTGGATGCAACCGGGCAGCAGATGCTTGGAGGGGAAACATCGCTTAAGCAGGTGGTGCACAGGTTGGTCGGCTGTTGGGCTTGGTGGGGAAAGAAACACGGATACTTTGCGAGCGAAGAGGATCTGAGAGCGTTCTACGATGAAACTGCTTATATGCTGCTGCATCAGCATGTTGCTCCAAACTCTCCGCAGTGGTTCAATGTAGGACTGTTTTATGCTTACGGTATCGGCGGCGTTGCGCAGGGACATTGCTATGTTGATCCAGATACGAAGGAGCTTGTAAGATCAAAGGATGCATATAGCCATCCGCAGTGTCATGCATGCTTTATTCAGTCGATTACTGATACGCTCGTCAATGAAGACGGAATAATGGACCTTGCGCTGAGAGAAGCAAGAGTGTTTAAACACGGCTCAGGAACCGGTTCGAATTTCTCAAATCTAAGAGGAAAAGGAGAACCCCTTTCCGGCGGAGGGAAGTCCAGCGGAGTAATGTCTTTCCTAAAGATTTTTGACGTTGTAGCGGGAGCAATAAAAAGCGGCGGTACGACACGCAGGGCAGCGAAGATGGACATTCTTAACATAGATCATCCCGATATAGAAACTTTCATAAAATGGAAAGCCGAGGAGGAGAAGAAATTTGCAGCTCTTGTCGCTGCCGGGCTTGCAGATGGGACAAATATAGAAGCTGCCGGAGAACATGTCTTCGGACAGAACTCGAACAATTCCGTAAGAATTACAGATGAGTTCATGCGTTCTGTCTTAGAGGATAAGGACTGGAGTTTGATCAGGAGAACAGACGGGAAAGTTTCCAAGACAATGAAAGCAAA
>DATDXV010000006.1:0-9091 GCA_035289205.1 archaeon | reverse complement strand
GGTCTTATGTTTTTTGGCATGTCAAACATATTCGCTCCAGTTGGCTATGCAGCAGAAAAATTGGCTTCTCAGCAGGTTGCTGCTGGGGCAGCATCTGTTGGTAGCTTGCCGGTTGAGGAGTTTGCAATTAGCTGGCCTTTTGCTGCTATTCTGATTGTAGGATTGGCTGTTCTGCTTTTTGGGTTATGGAAAATAGCAAAGAGGAGATAGATTGAGGGCAATAACCAGCCTTGACTTGCATTTCCTGCTCCCGGAGTTCAGGAAGTTCATAGGAGCCAGGATACAGCAGATCTATCAGACAGAGAAAAACCTGAGGATAGAACTTTATTCATCTGAACTGGGAAAGAAGGAGCTCGTTTTCTTTCCAGATAGGTTGTTTTTGAGCGAGTTCAGGAGGAAAGCAGCAGGGGAGCCTGACATGTTTGGAAAGCTTCTTAGGAAAAGATTTGAAGGGGATATGGTTGTGGATTTCAGGCAGAAAGGCTTTGACAGGATCATAGAGATGGAGACTAAGGACTACATCCTCATCTTCGAGGTCTTCTCAAAGGGAAATGCGATACTCTGCGACAAGTCCTACCAGATTGTGATGCCGCTAGAGGTACAGCTGTGGAAAGACAGAACACTGAAGCCGCAGCAGCAATATCTCTACCCGCCCTCTCAGCAAAACATCCTGAAGATGGGCATAGAGGAATTCAGGAATGCATTGAAGAGTTCAGAGAAGGAGGCTGTCAAGTTTCTTGCGGCTGACTTGAACCTCTCAGGCTTTTATGCTGAAGAGCTTCTGCATAGGGCTCACATTGACAAGAATAAGCTATGTAGACAGCTGAGCGACAGCGAGGCGTATGCTCTGTTCGAAGCAATACAGAACGTTCTCAAAACTTCTGAATCGTTCCTTGTCTACGATGGAGAGAAGCTGATAGATGCGATACCGATCAGGATGAAGCAGTATGAGAGCAAAATATTGAAGAGCACTTCATTGGCTGAGGCTTTCGACGAATACTACAGCATGGAGGAAGGTCTGGCTGAGGAGAAGAAGATCAGGGAGATGATGGAGAGCAAGACTGGAAAATTGCAGGTCACTCTGGAGAGGCAGAGGGAATCGCTTTCGTTGCTGAAGGCAAAGGAGGAGGAATCGAAGAGAAAGGGCGAGCTGATCTACAACAACTTCCAACTGGTCCAAGGCATGATAACTGTCATCGAGGAGCTAAGAAAACAGGGGATGAAGTGGACCCAGATAAAGACAGAGATAATGAAGGAGCTCCCGAGTGTCAGGAAGGTTGAGGAGAAGAAGGGAATGGTTACAGTGGAACTTTCCTAATCAGTTTAAATCTTTTTCCCTCCTAAGATTATCATGAAACCTGTCAAGAGATCTGAGGCATTCGAGCTTCTAAAGGATAAAATAAGATATGAAGATACACAAAAGACCGTTGAGGGCTCCGCGGTTCTTGGAGAGACATTGTTTGCTGTTAGATGCGACCCCTTTGATGGATACAAGCATTTTATGGATGAGCATACAACCGGTCGTGTCGCTGGACTAGACTATTCTGAATCTTTCGATATCACAATGGAATATGCAAAGAGAACAGGCAGAAATGTGGGGCTTCCTTCCTTAAGGCGCATCCAGTTTGAGGCTTCTCTAGCTGCCAGAGATCCAAATAGGAACAAAAAGCCTCTATGGGATGTTTTATACAATGGCCAGTATTCTACCTTACTGAGCGGCCTTATTGTCAAAGTAAAAACAGATGAAGAGTTTCCGGTTCTGAAAACTTCTATAGCGCATGGACATAAGCGAATCAGATTTATGTGGAAACCTGCAAAATATTACCCAAGACCCTCTGCTTTTAACAATGGAAATGTTGAAGGAAGATCTGTTTATGCATATATGGACACAAAGAAGTTCCCAGACACCTTGATTAAGAACGGCTTGTTGAACAGCACAAAAGGAGGCGATATAGGCAAAGTTTGGCTTGCTGATGAAGGCATTTACTTTTCATATGGAATCTCTGCCATGTCTGCATCTTTTATATACACACAATCGCACGGTGATGAGTATTTACGCTTGTCTTCTAGAAGACCTGATTACAGATCAGACAATCAGGTTCTTGTTCTTGCAGAAATCGATGAAAGATTTGAATACCCTACAGATAGGAAGGTCACAGAATTTGGTGAAACATTTCACATAAAGCCATTCATACAGCAGAAATTAGAGGCTTAAGGAAACGGCATGTCATGGGGTGACAGAAAGAGATTGGAAGAAGCAAGAGGAGATATTAAAAGATGGATTGCTCATATAAAAGAGAAAGGTTATGACTTGCCGAGATTTGTGTCGCAAATACCGATAAACAAAGGCATTACACTAGATGTGAAGGAATTCTTGAAAGGTTTGGAAGATACTGCATAGGAACAACTTATTCTGGTTCTTCCTTCTTCTCTTCATTGTGCTCTTTCCCTTCTACCAATTTCTTTATCTCCTCGGGACTAGACAGTCCAAAGTAATCTGAGAACTCCTTTGTAGGAACAAGTGACTTCGTTCTGCCTTGCTTCACTGTTCTAATCAATCCTTTTTCCTCAAGCTTCTTCACATAATCGTATGCCCTGTTGCCGATTATCTTAACTATATCTGATTGCGTTATTGATTGCCTGTAAGCAACCAAGGCAAGAACTCTCAGCAATCCCCTGCTCAGGTCCTTGTATGGAGTTAGACCGCTAACGTTCTGCGAATATTCAGGCTTTATTCTGAAAATATACCCTGCAGAACTCTCAACGATCCTTACCCCATGGTCCTCCTTTTCGTAATCATGCTGCAGCTCCTCAACTATTTTCCTGACCTTATCCAGCCTGATTTTGGTTATCTTCGCCAGCTTCTCGGCTGGCAGAGGCTCATTGCTCATGAACAGCACGGCTTCTACCAGAGCTTTCTCCCTCATTTCCTCAACCTCACTAGTATCTCCTTGAACTCCTCCTTCTGGTCAAGGTTGATCTTTCCGTCCTGCTGGAGCTGCAGGAGGGGAATGATTGTTTTCACTATCTCCTTCCTGCTCCAGTGTTTGACAAGCCTGGAGAACTCTATCTCCTGCGTTATCTCTGTCAGCGCCTCTTCAATATCCTTCATCAGTGAGTTGACCCTTTCGGTTATGTCCATCTCCGGCGGAGGAACCGCTCTGCGCAGGTCTGACCTTACCCTCTCCTTTTTCATCTCCCTCCTCTCCTTGACCTCGAACGCCTTCTTCAGTGCGACCAACAATTCGTCAAGGGTGACGTTTCTCAGCGGGACTCTCTTCAGGGGGGGTTCCAGCGGGGGAAGCGAAGCTAGAGCCATCAGCGCTTCGTTATGCTTGCTATCGGTCTCGGGGATGAAGATATTCCTTTCCCTCTTCGGAGCCAACACATCGGATTTCATCCTTACAAGCACAGCCGCAACAAGAATGAACCTTGCAGGAACCCTCAGGTCAAGCCCTTCTGCCTTCTGAAGGTAGTCCATGAAGATACCGGCGAACTTCACAATGTCTATGTTCCAGGGGTCTATCCCCTCCTCTGCCACGATCTTTATTATCACATCCTCCCAGCTAGGCTCAGAGATCATCAAATCAACTATCTGCTTGTCTGACAACATAGGATCACGAAGGCATCTTTATGCTAACAACCCTGCTCTCTCCTTCTGACATGCTCACGCCATAAACACAGTCAGCTGCTGTTATTGTCGCATCATTATGGCTTATCACTACGAACTGCGATTTCTTTGAATATTTCTGTATTAGATTGATCATCTTCTTTGTATTGACCTTGTCTAGGGCTGCATCCACCTCATCCAGAACATAGAAGGGCGAAGGCTTGAAGTTCTGCAGGGCGAACAGGAAACCCAGCGCTGTCAATGTTTTCTCCCCTCCCGACAATGAATCAATGTTTATTGTCCTTCCAGCCTTTCTTACCTCTATCAGCAAGCCGCTCTCTATGTCTTCCGGCTCTTCCAGCTTTATCTCCCCTTCACTGCCCATAAGATCAACGTAAACTCTTTTGAACTCCTCTGAGACCGCCATCAGGGTTTTGTAGAAGACCTCCTTTCTCTTCCCCTCCACCTCGCCCACTATGAAGAGGACCTTCTGCCTTTCATTTGTTAAAATATCCACCTTGCCCTTCAGCTCGTCATATGATCTCTTGAGTTCCCTGAACTCGTCCAGGGCTTTCATGTTTATTGGCAGGAGATAATCCCTTTTCTTAGCCATTTCCCTGGCCTTGTTCTCCAGAGTAGCTGTTGAGAGATCATAGAACTCCTTTACGCTGTACTTCCCAGATTCTGCCTTGAGCTGATCCAATTCAGCTTCCAGCCTTGCCCTCCTTTCCTTCCATTTGGTTGTCTGCTCCTCAGAGACAAGCCTCCTGTCATAAAGCTCTCTTCTCCGATTCCTCAGCCTGTCCATGTTCCCCTCTATCTCCAGGAAATCCTTCTCTACATCAAGACTCTTCTCTGCGCCCCTTGGTTCTGTTTTGAGGAGCATCTCTAATTCTTTTTCCAGGGAAGGAAGCTCGGATTCTACGGTTTCCATCTCCTTCTTCAGCTTTGCTTTCTCTTCCTCAAGCTTCTTTATCTGTTCCGATTCCGCAAAAACTCTTTTATCAACAACATAGAAGCCTCCTATCATTGCTCCGGACTTCTCAACAAGCTGCCCGTCCAGCGTGACATACCTGGCGTTCCCTATTCCCAGTCTCTTTGCTGTGCCCAGGTCATCAACTACTAAGGTGTCTCCTATGGCGAATGAGAAGGCGTTGTAGAATTTCTTGTCAAATTCAATCAGTTCTATGGCAGGGCCAACCACTCCTTTCTCCTTTAGGAGCTTGCCGAAGTTCCCTTCTCTGGGCCTGATCTTGTCAAGAGGAAGGAAGGTGGCGCGGCCTATCTTATTCTTCTTCAGATGATTTATGCACTCGGTCGCTGTGTCGACATTAGAAACAACTATGTCATTGAGATGGTTCCCAGCTGCCACCTCTATCGCTACTCTATGCTGTTCTGGAACATCGCACAGGTCAGACAGGACCCCATGCACCCCTGTCCTGTCCAGGCTCTTGATCTCTGAAAGAGCTCTGTTGGATGACTGGCTTGATCTCCTGAACTCCTCTATCCTCTTGATCATCTCATCCGCTCTGGCTGCCGCGGACTTTGCATATTGTATCTTGTCCCTTCTCCTTTCTACCTCAGCCTTAAGCTTCTCAACTTTCTTTACCGCCTCAAGACCTTTGGAGCTTTCTACCAGGGTTTTCGATATCTTCTTCCTCTCTTTCTCCAGGCTTTCCAGTTCTTCATCAGCCGCTTTCAGTTCCCTGTCAAGATTCTCTATGCTCAATTCCCCTATCTTCTCGTTCATCTTATCGAGGGAAGAGGTTGCTTCTGTAAGCTTCTTCTTGACCAGAGAGCTCTCCAGTTTCTGCAATTCGGCTGAAAGCTGGTTGTATTCCTCTGCCGCCCTGCTCTCACGCTCCAAGATCTTCAGGTTCATTTCTCTCTCGCCCAGTATTATCAACGACTCCTTCAGCCTCTCTTCCACAACCAGAAGCTCCCTTACAGCCTTCTCTCGTTTGTCATCAAATTCCCTGATCCCGGAGATCTGATCTATTATCTCCCTTCTCTCTAGGGGGCTCATCTCTATGACCTCTGTGATATCCCCCTGCAGTATTATGTTGTGGCCATCAGGGAAGATGTTCACCGCTCTCAATACCTCCAGGACGGATTCCCTGTTCACTGTCCTTCCGTTGATCTTGTAGATTGACACCCCGTTCCTGTTGACCTTTCTCGAGATTGTTACTTTGTCTTCCTCCAGAGGTATTTTCTTTTCCGAATTGTCGAATGTAATCGCTACCTTTGCTGTGTCCATTGCAGGTGTTTTCTTGCCCCCGTTGAATATTATCTGCGACATCTTGTCTGCCCTGATGCTCTTCGCTGAAGTTCTTCCTAGGACGAAGCAGACTGCGTCAAGCGTGTTGCTGTTGTGCACGAAAATCAGGTCGCCTATAAAGTTGTTGGTCTCTGGAACATAGAGATCGTAAACCCATTCATCCCCCTCAACCTTTTCTATGTTTGTGACCTCATCCCATAATATGTCAGAATCGCAAAGCGTCTTAAGGATGTTTATCAGATATCTCGTTCTTGCACATCTTAGGAATACTGCGACTCCTATAAGCTTGTGAAGCCTCTTCAGCTCCTCCTCTGGCGGCATGTAATCTTGCCTGCGCCAAAGATAGCTTATCTTGTTTGATTTCATGCCTATTGAAGCAGACGCCTCTTTTTGATAGATTCTTACGGTTTTCAGGGCTTCTACAAGATTGGTCTTCTCTGCCGAGATTCCCTCTCTTAACCCTTCGAGCTCTGCAAGCCTTGTTTCGAACAGGGGAAGAACTTTCTTTATGCCGTTTGTTGTCGGTTTGCACCTTTCCTCCATGTAGGCGGCAAGAAATGGGTATGTTTTTTTCTCATTTTTTACCCTAATGGCAAGATACTTGACTATTCTCTTGAATATTTCAATCGCTTCTTTTGGCAGCACTTCTTCATATGTTCGCTGCCCTTTCTTTGAGGAATCGCAGTGTCTATCCAATCTGGCTGATTTCAGCGGGTGTAGAAGCCTTATGCTGTCCCTGAATTTCCTTAGATTGTTGATGCCATCCGCTGTTATTGAATAGTATCTGGATCTTTTCTTTTTCTTGGAGTTTGTAGCTCTTTTTAGCTTCGAATTTAGCTTCGGTACAATGCCTAGTCTCAAAAGCATGAACTGGACTTGTTTGGCCAATTTCTTGCTCTTTGTGGAAAATTCCAAAGACGCGTCTTCATTGTCTACCGTGCCGTCGCAATCAAAAAGAGCGCCCAAAAAGTTGCAGATTATATCCTTGTGCGCGAAAAGGAATTCTTCAGGAACAGCCTTGTTATGCGATTTCGGTTTGTCGTTCTTGAGGAATTTCCTGATAAATCCAGATATAACAACGGAATTGGCTATAACCCTCGTGCTTTTTCCCGATTTGAAGTATGAGGGGCTTTTATTGAACAGATATTTTGTGAGATATGATATGTCTTCAATTATTCCATTCTGACTGTTTGTAACATCAAATTTTCCTTCTCTAATATGTCCATCACCCAAAATATACCCCAGCAATCGCGCCAGTTCAGGTGTTAGAATTGGTGGCAAAGATACAGGAGCCGCCCTTTTGGAATTTATATCTGTATCTAGTCTTATCTCATTATTAAAATCAGGAAGCTTCTTCGGCGTCGCTATCATGTTTCCCGTTTCCAATTCATCCGCCCTTTTTGAAGCTATTTTCATATCTTTAAAGCACAGTATAGGATGGCAGGCTGTTGTTTCCACGGACCTTCCAGTTTTCGTGCTTATTCTATAAAGGAACGGTTCGCCCTCCCTCTTTATGAATGCCCCAATGGGTCTTTTCTCAACCTTCATTGTTCTGGGGTTTAAAGACAATATCTCTATATCCTCTGGATTCTCAAATGTCAATACGCCGTCGTCCATATGACCTTTCGATCTTGATTTCTCTAATGCGCTCTCAATAATTTCGCCAACTTGCCGGATTTCACCATTGGAAAGTATAACTTCTGTGGAATATCTCGCTGATTTTCCGCTACCATTCGGTCCAGCTATTATGGAGAAGTTCGTAGGGAAGAGTACCTGCGTCTTCTTCGCGAAGGACTTGAATCCCATCATCTCCACTTTGTCTATCCTAGTCATTCAATCTCCTCCAGGACCTTCTTCATGACCTCGCTCTTCATGATCTTGATGTGCTTCCCGTCCTCGCAGACGAATAGGACGTCCCCCTCCCTGATGTTCTGCTTGTCCCTGATCTCTATCGGCAAGACTATCTGGCCTCTGCTACCCACCTTGGCACTGCCATAGAAAGGGTCGTCTGACCGCCTTTTTGATTTCATACTAGTCATGAATATCATACTTTTCATATTTAAAGCTTGCTATAAAGTCTGAAGTGTGGTGTTTTCCAGAAATTTAGACGAATCTTCTGCCGTCAAGGGTTCTTTCTGCAAATCTTCGTTCATGGGCTTCGTCTTTTGCTTTGTAGAGCTCTTCTTCGTTTCTTGCCCTGACCCATTCCCTTTTCTTGCCTCTCATGAAGCCCTGTTCATTCATGGCACTCTCTATTATAGGGCCTTTGCACTTTGCGAACTGTTCTAACTCTTCCAGTGACCAGTATCCCGTATCTCCAAATTTTTTTGCCCTTTCAAACGCTTCTTGGGCAGTTGTTTTCCTGTCCCTTCTTACAGGGGCATAAACTATATGTCCTTGACAGTTTATCCATGCCTCAGGTGTTCCGTATTCATCAAATTTTATTTTATCCATTAAACGAGTGCCATCGTTTCTACCATATCCCCTTGCGAATAGAGCGGTCTTTATTTCTTGTAGCCTCTTCTCCGCAGCCTTGTGATCTGCAAGAAATTGCTCCTGAGGAACCTCTCCGTAAACAGATCTCATGCTATCCCTCCTTCAACTGAGGTATCCTTATCAATAATTCTTTTATGTGGTGAGGAATCTCATCTCCACCCTCTACTGCTTCATAAAAATCTTTCTCTGTAATCTCTCCACTTGATTTATAATCCTGAGGCGGACCATAGGCATAACTGCTTCTGTCTGTTGTGTTTCTTTCAGCATGGCGGCTTTCTTTTCTTATGCCACCTATTTCGCTGCTATCTTTCCATTCTGCTTCTACATCAACTGTTTCAGAAGTCCTTTTACTAGTTTTTCCCTCTCCCAAATCGGTATAAACAATCTTCTTTTCATATGTGATTCTCGCATGGCCAGTATCCATTGAAATAAAGAACTGTTCCCCTTCTGATTCTAAACACTTCGATATATTCCTAAATTTTCCCATAGAATTAGATGGAAGTTAATCTTTAAAAATGGATTACCAGATCTCTTTCTTTATCATTTCCTTTGCTACGCCCATTCCATGCAGGAGCTCCTCCATTGACTTCACCATCTCTATGGATGCGCAGATGTAGAAGAGAGAATCATTGAGATGAGGAACGTTATTCTTAATCATCTCAGCGCCTATCCTTCCTCTGTTTCCATCCCAGTCTTCTCTTGTAAGC
>DATDXV010000005.1:0-4678 GCA_035289205.1 archaeon | reverse complement strand
GTTCTTGCTCCAGGACTTCATTATGTTCTTGCAGCTCATCTCTATCTTCCCTGTCTCAACGTCAGCATAGACCTGGTTCGTGATAAGGACAGGTATCTTATGTTCCCTTGCTATTCTTGACAGTATTGAGAGCTGCGTTGCCATCTCCCTGTTGATTTCGAACGCGTTCTCCTCTGCTATTGTTAGTCTCCATAGCGCGATTATAGAGTCAACAACAACCAGTCCGGGGTTGTGAGTTCTGCATAGCTCTTCCAGTCCTCTTATAGCATCCCTTTGATCTGTCCACTCCTTCGGCTCCAAAATTACTATGTTATCTAGAACATTTTGTGAAAATCCGTTGCACATCTGTCCTATCCTCTCCACAGAAAAGCCGCCTTCAGTGTCTACGAAGATGACCTTCCTTCCCGCAGAAGCAACCTTCACTGTAGCTTGGAATGCAATTTGTGATTTTGCCGAGCCTGGTTGCCCATAGAAGTTTGTTATGCATCCTATCTCCAGCCCTCCGTTGAGAAGCTTGTCGATCGGTTCGCAGAAAGGGATTCTCATAGAAATAGTCTGTATGACAGATATAAATCCTTGAGCCTGTCAGCTCGATTAACAAATTCTAACTTTAGTTGGATTTTTACTTCCACAGGAAGCAGAGAGAATGAAAAGTAGATTAGTTTAAATCTTTTTCTGTCTATTACTTTTTATGGGAAGAGTTTCTGAAGTACACATGGTAGCCGGCCATTTCAAGGGAGCTAACAGGTCTGAACTTCTGAGCCTTAGATATGAAGATAATGATATACTGCCTTATTTGGATGCTGATCAGCAAGTTCTTCTTGGCCAGCTTGTCGGGGAAGTTGAATTTCCAGAGGAGTGGAGCGATGGAAGGAAGAAGAGTACATATGCATACCCAGTATTTAGGGAGGCATTGAGATGGATTCATTTCGATTCTGAAATTGGAAAAACCCTAAGACAGACGTGCAAGGAGGGCGCATGGTTCTATGTCAGGGAGAGGGTAACAAGAGATGATGTCCAATATCCGCTTGCAGTTGAGAAACTCGATGGGGAGATAGAGATTAAAATGAATGAAACAGTTTATCCTTTGAAAATAGACGAAAGGAGTGTTAGGAGGACTCTTTTTCCTATAGGATTCGATTATGAATTAGCTCGCAAATTGCCAGAGGTGCTTGGCAAAGAGTCTGAGTATGTTGATATGCCTGTTGAGGATGTTGGAATTAGATTTTCTCCAGAGGGGTCGGCTGCTATCTGGATTACCTGGCTTGAGAAGCAGGACATGTGCATGGTGGGGGCAGGATGGCCTGCTAACAAGGATAAAAACTGCATGATACTCCTGAAGAGATCAAAACCAGTTAGACTAATGACGGATGAGGAGATTGCTAAGGATAAAGCGCTGCGCGATGCTGTACATACAGAACGAGAAGTTCTTCCCACGGAACCTTCTCCCGAACCACAATCCTGGCTTCAAATGAAGCTTTTCTGAACAGTTCAAAGGTTTCCTTTTCTCCAGTCAAGCTTGATATAACTATCAGAATTTCTCCATTCTCACTTAGAAATCTTTTCACATCCTTTATGAATCTTTCCAACACTTCTCTACCACTCTTCCCACCGGAATATATCCTTGATGTCCCAACTTTCTCATCAAACTCATTCTCCGGAACATAAGGAGGATTGAAAATAATCAAGTCATACTTTTCAGCAATATTTTCAAATAAGTCTGATAGGATGAATTTTATTTTCACATTTTGCCTTTTAGCATTCTTCTCTGCAGCTTTCAAAGCTTCTGGACTTATGTCAACTGCTGTTACATCCCCGCCGTTCTTTGCAGCGGTTATTGCAAGTATGCCTGAGCCTGTTCCCATATCCAGGATCTTCTTTCCCTTAAGATTCTGCGGTATGCATTCCTGAAGCAGATAGGAGTCCTCCCGCGGCTCGTAGACCTCTTCCATGGCTAGACTTGAAAGCAAAATCATAAAAAGATTATTTTACAACACCTAAAGCAAACCTTTAAATAGTTTACATTACTTACATACCAACTATGCAAATCAGGATTAGGAAGCAAGGGGAACACCAGGCGGTATTAATCAGCTTTGACACTGATTCTGAGAAGTTCGACTCCAATTCTGAGAGGAACAAGTTCTTCCAGGACCTCCATGGAAGGAGGCAGATTATTGTAAAGAAGTCGAGCCGTTATGTATACGAACGCGAAGGCGTATTAGATACCATTCCGCATCTGAACGTTGCCCAATCCGTATTTATAGTTATGCAAGAAAACCTTAGAGCAATGGAGGAGTTCTTCAGCCGATGGGAAGACAAGGTTCAGGTAAAGACGTTCCCAGTCATGATCACATTTGACGAGCTTGAGACTCTGAAAAAACTGAGAAGGGAGAGAGAAAATGTTCAACAAGAATAGCGGAACAGCAAGCGGGATCAAGTTAAGGGTAGCAGAGCTTACCGGAAGGGAGGAGTTCGGAAGGGGGATCGCCCGCATAGATTACACAACCATGAAGCAGCTCGGGATCAAGGAAGGGGAAGTCATAGAGATAGAGGGGAAGAAGAAGACGGGAGTTATAGCGATACGCGCCTATCCCGCTGATGTAGGTTTGAACATAATCAGGGTTGACGGCCTTGTCAGGAAGAACTGCGATGCAACTATCGGAGAGACCATAATGGCGAGGAAGGCTGATGTCAAGGAGGCGAAAAAAGTTGTTCTCGCCCCTGCGCAGAAAGGTATTATATTCCATATTTCTCCAAACCTTCTGCGGCAGAATCTCAGAATTAGACCCATGATAAAAGGAGACATAATTATTGCAAATCCTGTTTTCAAGATGCGCGACAGGACAGATGACATATTCTCAAGGATGTTTGGCATCGACCTTGAGGAGGTGTTCATGCCCATGGCAGGGGAGATGAGGCTAATTGTTACAAAGACCAATCCTGAGGGAATTGCCCAGATAACAGAATTTACAGAGGTAGAGCTGCTGACAGAAGCAGTTGAGGTTGAAGAGAAGAAGCTGCCTGAGGTCAACTATGAGGATATTGGAGGGTTGAACGAGGTTCTTCCGAAGATCAGGGAGATGATTGAATTGCCTTTGAGAAGGCCAGAGCTTTTTGAGAAGCTTGGCATAGAGCCACCGAAGGGCGTGCTGTTATTTGGCCCGCCTGGAACTGGAAAAACTCTTATCGCGAAGGCGGTTGCAAACGAAGCGGGTGCAAACTTCATTTCCATATCGGGTCCGGAGCTTGTTTCGAAATGGTACGGAGAAACTGAAAACAACCTCCGCAAAGTCTTCGAAGAGGCGGAGAAGAACGCTCCTTCAATTATTTTCTTCGACGAGATAGATGCAATTGCTCCAAAGAGGGAAGAAGTTACAGGAGAGGTTGAAAGAAGGACTGTATCGCAGTTATTGTCCTTGATGGATGGATTGAAGGGCAGGGGAAAGGTTGTAGTGATTGCTGCAACTAACAGACCCAACGCATTGGATCCTGCCCTGCGAAGAGGCGGAAGGTTCGACAGGGAGATTGAGGTTCCTGTCCCAGACAAGAAAGGAAGGAGAGAGATCATGCAGATACATACAAGATCAATGCCAATGGAGAAGGACGTTGACATTGACAAGATTTCCGAGATAACCTACGGATATGTCGGCGCTGACCTTTCCACTCTGGTGAAGGAGGCTGCCATGCATGCCCTGAGAAAAATAGTTCCGGAGATCTCTTCCCTGAAGCATGACGAACCGATACCAAATGCCATACTTGAGAAGCTGAAGGTTACTAGAGAGGACTTCGAATATGCGATGCGCGTGGTGCAACCTTCTGCAATGAGAGAGGTTCTGATAGAAATTCCGAAGGTAAAATGGACTGATGTGGGAGGACTGGAAGATGTCAAGGAAGCTCTGACAGAATCAGTTATTTGGCAGATAAAGAACCCTGAGAGCTTCAAGAGGGTTGGAATCAGGCCGCCGCACGGAGTGCTGCTGTATGGCCCGCCAGGAACCGGCAAGACTCATGTTGTCAAGGCGCTTGCGAACGAGGCAGCTGTAAACCTTATTGCAATCAAGGGACCGGAAGTATTGAACATGTTTGTTGGAGAGAGCGAGAAGAGGGTAAGGGAGATATTCAGGAGAGCGAAGCAGGTCGCTCCCGCGATCATACTCTTTGATGAGATCGATGCCATCGCGCCCAGAAGAGGGGCAGAAGTCGGGTCAAGGGTTTCAGAGCAGGTCGTTTCACAGCTATTGACAGAGATGTCCGGGATCGAGGATATGGAGGGCGTTGTTGTCATAGCTACCACAAACCGTCCAGATATAATCGACCCTGCCTTGCTGAGACCGGGAAGATTCGACAGGCTCATCTACACTCCAGCTCCTGAGGAGAAGACAAGGCTGGAGATACTGAATATCCATACAAGATCAATGCCTCTGAAGGAGGTTGACTTGGAGAAGATTGCAGAGAGGACTGAGGGATACTCCGGAGCTGATTTGGAGGCTGTTGCAAGGGAGGCTGGCTTGAGCGCATTGCGGGAGAACCCTAACAAGGCAAAGGAAGTTGCAAAGAAGCACTTCGAGGAAGCGTTGAAGAAGATAAAGCCCTCGATAACAGAGGACATGTTCAAGAAGTACCAGAGAATTGTTGAAGAGGTCAAGAGGACAAAACTCGATGAAAAGGAAGCGACTTC
>DATDXV010000004.1:0-4626 GCA_035289205.1 archaeon | reverse complement strand
TATGGGATCATATATCGGGAAGCAGCTTGTAGAAAGGATTTCCCAGAAGAGTTTCAGGAAGATTGTGCTGCTGATGATAATTGCTGTGAGCTTGAAGTTCGTTTATGATGGCTTGCTTTATGCTCTGGGTCGTATGTGACTTTCAGCCTGCCTCTCTCTACGCCGGGTATTTCCAATATCTTGTGGAAGACTTCTGGGGGCTCTTCGAAGTCTATCCATATCTGAGTATCAAAACCCTCTTTTAGAATTGGATCGTCTTCCCTGAGATATTGCGGAAGGAAATCAGGCTGATATGTCTCACGCATCTGTAGAAGGGTTTGATAGACATCAGATCTTTTCCGCGGGTCAGTCTTCAATAATACGGTTGCAAGCATGCTAAATTTATTCTGCGCAAAGAAATTTAAAGGACTAGCAATACGCCAGCTGTTACTACAATAGCTGCAATAATCTTTCTCAGCAGGTTCTCCCTCTCCCCAAGGAATATTGCCGCCGAAGGAAATGTGGGATTCAATGAAAGGGAGAACTATCTTAACTATATAGGATTTTCTTATAATGCTGAAAAGGAAAAATGGCTTAGGAGGTTTTGTATAGAGTGTTTGAAACTTGAGGGAGTTAACGCAACTTATAAAGAAAAGAATAAAGATGGCATTGCAGTTGTGACAAATTGGTATAACTATTATAAGCTTTGGAATATTGATGTTTTTGGTGCGTGTAGGAGAAAGAAGAAAGACCTTATTGAAATACTCACAAGTAGGAATATATATTGTTGTATGAATAACAAATTCAGAATAGAGTTTTTCAGATCTTTAAATATGAAGCAAAAGGAGATAGCTAAGTTAATAAACTCTTGGCAGGGGAATGTTTGTAAGACAATACAGGGAAAGCACCTCTTGACCATAAGACAAAGTAATATTTTACAGTCTTCTTCTGATTTTACCACTAATAATATAATAGGAAATATATTTTATATTAGGATAGGCAAAAGTAAATTTAATTTAAAGAAGGATATTAAATATTTCTTTTCTCTAGTCTAACCAATCTTTATTCTTTATTTTTTCAGGCAAGTATTTATCAGAGACGAAGCTTATTCCTTTGTTGACTAGGGCATCTAGCTCGACCTTCCCTTTCTGCTCTTTCATCATCTTGAACTGCCTCTGCCAATGGGCAGACTGGAACCACTTATATTTCGAGACATCCTCCAATCTTTTTATGTCAACATCCTTGAACTTGATCAATTGTTTTTGCAATGCATACTTCTGCACGTCGTCGCATGTCATGCCGAGGAACTTGGCGTTCGGAACAGCCAATCTTTCTGATGCATGTGCCAGTGATATCGAACCGGTTTTTATCACAGAATAAATATAAAATCCCCAAACGTCATTGTCTGCCAATACATAGACAGGAAGCTTCTCCTCCGTGTTCAGCCTCTGCAACAGCCTTCTGATGCCTCTCGTCGCCTGACCTTGCGATGAAATTATAATGCAATTGAGCTTGTCCCAGACGCCGTCCTCATTCAATCTTTCCCACATCGCAGCCTTCTCCATGTAGATCACGAACTTTGCATCAATCTTCTTGAATTCAATGTCCTCCACATTGCTCGGAATGCTCCAGCCGCCTGATCCTTGCTTGCTCCAGTCTATCAATATTTCTTTCCCTCCCAGTCCCTTGTCTTTTATCATAGCATGACCTGCAACAGAGCCCAGCTTGTTCGCATTGATGTTCAGTTCTTCTCTTGAGACTCCACTAAGCAGTTCAAGGTCTTCAATTGCCTTGTTCGATTCCTCCTGCTCATCTACAATGTCGATCTGCGTTCCGGGAATTGTCCTTCTTATTGCATAGAAAGCCTGCCTAAGGCTCAAGTGCTTATCAACGCTCAATAGCTCCTTAGCAAGAGCTGCAACCTCCGCGGTCTGAACGAACTTCCTGACATGAGCTACGTTGAAGAAGTATCTCTTTGATGACTTCGTTCCCAACACGAGCGTCTTTGTCTTCGGATCAAAGCTCACGTTTGACAACGCTCTGATAGGGACATCTAAGAACGGATTCTGCCCTTTCTCTATCATCCTTGCAAGCTCCTGCCCGAGCCCTTTCAGTTTGTTCTTTGGACTATTCTTCTCCGCCATTATCCTCACCTTTTTCTTCCTTTGCCTCAGGCTCCGCGCTCTGCTCTTCCTGCTTTAGAACCTCGCCCTTCTTCAGCATCTTCTCAAGGTCCTTCTGTATCTTGTCCTTCTGCAGATCAGCTAATTTCCCTATTGCAGCAGCAGCTTCTGGAATATACTTCTCAAAAAGGCTCTGCCTCTGTGCGGCATCTTCCCTTCTCTTCCTTCCTGAGAGGTATCTATATAATTTCCTTCCGCACTCCTGGACCGCGAGCTTGATCTCCTTCATTATCTCTGGATAGTTTGCTATCGCCTCCTTCGCCTCGGAGACATAAGGTATCCATACTGATGCCATATGGATTGCTATGACAACAGGACCATATGGAGTGTTGCCCTGCTTCTCCATACCATAGCTTCTCCACTCAATCTTCTGCAGAGATTTGACGGTTGCGCACGATGAAGCTTGGTAGAGAAGAGGCACTCTGTTTGCAAACCTCAGAAGCTTTGCTGGTTCGTTTGTTGGAAGCTTGCCGCCGTATCCTATACATGCTTCTATCTGGAACGGATTTCCCCTGTAAACTGATGGCGGTCTTGTAACAGCTTCAACAAACTCCACTTCAAACTCCTTCCTGATTCCCTCTGCGAACGCCTTCTCACCGATTGGACTCAAGCAATCTGTGGGAGGTTTCATGAACGGGAAGGATTGGATCGCTCTCCATAGTTTCTCAATCTTCTCATGATCAAGCTCCGCTGGCTTCGTAGCAGATTTGATGTTAGCCATCTTGCACAGCTGATCAGCTGTCCCTCCTCCTACCCTTGAGAACTCTTTTGTAAGGAAGCTTGAAACACTCCTTGCGTCGCTGAGCTTCATCATTCTTTCCAGCATGCCGAGCTCAACGCCATGCGGATGAGGCTTGATTGACTTCGCAAGCGGCGGAAGTTCATTCACCTTTCTTGGATACTCCACCTTGCTGCGGTCGGGGCCTACGTATGTTATTTTTGCGAAGGGATTGATTGCAGCTGTTTGCTTGAGATATTCTTCCACAGAGTGGTATCTCTCCATGAACTTCCCCTCGATCTCCATCTCAACTATAACGCCATGCTCCTTCAGCCCGTCCTTGATGGTTTTGTCTTCAAGTATTATTGGCTCGTTCTTTGTAGTGTCGATCCTGATTTCAAAATAATGGACAGGCTTCTTCTCAGAAATTCTCGACCATATCTTCGTGGGCTTTCCTGCGGTGAGTTGCGAATAAAGAACTGCGGCGGAAACGCCAATTCCTTGCTGTCCTCTGCTGTTATGGCAAGCTATTCCACCCAAACCGCCTACAAAGTTTTCACAGTTTGGAATGGAGAGGTCATAAACACTACCGAATCCTTCTTCTATGATTCTTATGTTCTTTACTTTTATCAATGCAAGATCGCTCTCAGCATATATTTGTTTAAGCATTTGATTTTGTCCACGCAGAAGATGGCTTCCCTTTAATGGTCTGTTTGCTTCAAATACAAAGGATTTGTTGATAGATGATCCATATAGATTTACGCGATAGCTTATACACGGGTTTTTTCCCAGTCCTTTTGTGCTAATGGAGTTCCCTAAAGATGCAATCACTCCTTGCATAAGCCAGAGATAAGCGACTTCGTTTGCCAGACGACTGCTCACACTGCTGAACATCAGCTGGTTCCTTTCCGGAACCTTGTGTCCATCTCCTTGGTAAAGCGCATCCAGATAGTGCTGACGTAGTTCCTGCGATACCGAGAACGCGAAATCAGGAACATGTTTGTTGTGTGCGCCCTTTCCGCACCACTTTTCTATTAGCTCTACAAGGACTTGTCCAAATAGCTTGACGCGTATGGACCTATCCCTATGTTCTATTGTTGTGTTCAAACCCATCTCTCTAGCTGTTCTAGTGATTTCTTCTATAAGGCTATCTTCATGCTTGCCGAAGGTAAACCCTATCTGCCTTTTGTCTGCGTGGCCTTCTGCTGTGTAGAGACCAAGCAGCCTCATCAGGGACGGAGTTATTTCAATGCTTGCAGGCACAATGGTTTCTTTGCCATGATAGTATGTCTTTAAGACAGATTCTTTCATTCTTTCTTTTATGCCAAGTTCATAAACCAGATGAAGAGGCAAGAAGCCCTTTGCCACATATTGCTTCCAGCTGTCATCTAAGATGTCGATCTGTTTGCCATTTCTTTCCAGTCTGTGGTATTTTCTGCTTTTATCAGTTATCTTGTGAATTACTTTGAATTCTTTTGAAAGCTCTTCAAAGATCCCGCCATCTATGTTGTAAACATATATCCATTTGCCGCCGAACCATTCAGATTCTATATAATCCAGTATGAATGTATCTTTCTTTTCTTCCGGCGATGGAAGGAAATGGGGTATAACTATCCTGCTGTTGGTAGATAGTTTTCTCGCTTCCACAATTTCAATCTCACCGACATCGTTAATAGTAAAAAGGCTGTGACAACCAGTGACTTTTATCTTTCTGTTGCTTTCCAGAGTTATCTCTACAATCTCATT
>DATDXV010000003.1:0-3701 GCA_035289205.1 archaeon | reverse complement strand
TCAAGAACAACCCTCTTCAGATCCTTTAGTGCCATCGCTCCTATATTCTGGCCAGTCTGTACGCTTCCCGTAAAGGAGATGATATCAACATCAGAACCTATCAAAGCTTCCCCGATCTTGGAATCGCCTATCAGAACCTGGAAGACATCTTTCGGGAATCCCGCTTCATCAAAGACCTTCCCGATCTTCAAAGCCGTACCGGAGCAGACGCTTGAATGCTTCAGAACAACGCAGTTCCCTGCTATAAGCGCAGGTATCGCTGGCCTAAGGACCTGCCAGACGGGAAAGTTCCATGGCGAGATAACAGCAACCACTCCGACAGGATCGAACTCTATGTAGCTATCCCTGTGCTCTGTTGACACCCTCTCCTCGTCAAGGAATCTCTCTATATTCTCCGCATAAAAATCCGAGTTCCATGCAGACTTCTCAACCTCGGGCAAGGATTGCGATATAGGCTTGCCCATCTCCTTCGTTGCAAGCTCAGCAAGCTCTTTCTGGTTCTTCCTAAGAGCGTCAGCGAGTTTCTTGAAGTACTTTGCCCTTTCATAAATCTTCATTGAGCTCCAAGCAGGAAAAGCCTCTCTTGCTCTTTTCACTGTTTCAGCAACCTCCTTCGGTCCCGCAGCGTCATATGACTCCAAGACCTCCTCAGTAAAGGGGTTGATAGTTTTGATTTTCATAGTAAAAGATATTGATTCAGCTTAATAAAGATTGTTAAACTGCAGTCCTGTTTATGGAGGCGGCAACCTCTTTGCGAAGATGAGCAAGCTGCCTTCTGCTGGGAGCTATTGCATCGTACAAATCCTCCGGCTTCTCTATTACAAGAACAGCATTAATTACCCCATCCCTTCTTATGTTTCTTTTGATGTCTTTCACCATGCTCTCAAAACTTCTGTACATGCGGAAGCCGTCATGATAGCTGTATGTTCTGCCGTTGTCTGTCTCAATCTGGTCCATGTCCATATAAACGAACTCCCATTTGGTCCCGCCGTTATAAACTCTGCCCTCCACAAGATACTCCCTCTGGGAAAAGGGCATTGCGCCAAGCTTGATCTTCCTTGAGAACTTTGCATTTTTCTCTTTCATAACTTTCATGAGATATTGGAGAGAAAAGGATTTAAATATAGACCTCGATGAAGCCGCCGAACAAGACTGCAATTATAGAAAGGGCGAACAGTATTATAGAATCCTTGAGGACAAACTTGAACTCCCTGCTCATTATCTTCTCCCTTATAACGCCCACGGAGAGTATGCCCCCCGCTATTCCTGCCAGGAAGTATGCAAGAAACTCAATGGGAGCATGAGGAAGTATCCCCAGCGTTCTAGCGGCAAACTCGCCTATCAGCCCCTGCTTCAGGAAGGAGGAGAGGTAGATCGCAAGTATTGATGCGTTCCATGAGAGTATTATCAGCGCGCCTGTCCCCAGTATGAAGGAGAGCAAGAATGTTATGACCATGACCTTTATGTTATTCAGCACAATCGCGCTAAGCTTCTCTGAGATGACCGCATAGGCAGTCGCATAAACCGTAAGGGACGAGATTGCCTTGATTGCATCGATCTGCTGGGAGAATGTTGACTGTATGTAGGCGACAGGCATCAACATTGCTGTTATGAATATTGCCAGGAAATTCCCCAGAAAAAACAGGGAGAAGAGCAAAATGGTTTCGCCATGCCTTTGCATGAACCCCTCCTTTATCCTGTTCTCCGCAACCTCCCTCTCTATCTCCTCCTCATACCTGAATATCCTGAAGATAAGGGGGGACATTGTCACGGAAATTAGTAGTGGTATAGTCCAGCCTGC
Organism: archaeon; assembly: GCA_035289205.1. GTDB lineage: Archaea > Aenigmatarchaeota > Aenigmatarchaeia > Aenigmatarchaeales > DATDXV01 > DATDXV01. Next base: position 1,900 of record DATDXV010000003.1, on the reverse strand, counting down.
AAAATCCGGAAAGATATAATTGGAGATGAATATGGAGACAAGCGTGACTAGGAAGCTTACAACCAACATGTAAAGGGGCTTCTGTTCGACCAGTTTTGCCGAAAATAAAGATTCAAGGACCATGGATATAGTTGAAAATTTTAGAATATAAAGGCATTTTCAGAAAGAAGTTTAAATATGGAAATGGGCAATCATTCCCTATGAAGCGGAAAGAAGCTGTGGACAGGAAAAGCCTTGACTCTTCTGTAAGGGATGGCAGCGCGTATGCGGCTGTTGACACCGTGATCGGCAACTACTCCATACCATATGCGCTTGCCCTCGGAGCGAGCAACGCGGAAATAGGCCTGCTTAGCTCCATACCAAAGCTGTTTTCAATAATTGTGCAGCCTTTCGCAGGCACATGGGCTGACGAGACGAAGAGCATCAAAAGGTTAAACCTCATCTCCGGGTTGGTAGGAAAATTAATGATAGTTCCGATAGCGCTTATACCGTTTCTCTTCGTAACCGACAGGGTGATGGCGCTTATCCTCCTGTTGAGCATATTCTCCCTTTTCATAAGCATATCAAACATGTCATGGATGGAATGGATGGCAAACCTTGTTCCCATAAGCATGAGAGGGAAGTTCTTTGGCAAAAGGAACATGCTTGCAGGCATCTCAGGCTTTGCAACAACCCTGGTGGTTGGCTGGGTACTGGGCCTCTATAGCAACCTTCAAGGTTTCACAATAGTGTTTATCTTAGCTGCCTTGGGAGGACTCCTCTCATCATACTATACATCAAAGATATCTGACGTGGAGAGGGAAGTCAGGAAGCACAAAGAGCATATAATAAAATGGAATCTGCAGGGCTTCCTGTACTCTTTGAGAACGCAGAAGAACTTCTCCAACTTCATAGTATTTGCAACGAGCTTCACGCTCTTTGTGCAGATCGCATCGCCCTTCTTTGCGGTTTATGCCCTTGAAGTTTTGGACATAGGGTATGGATGGTATGCGCTGGGCATTGCTGCAACCGCAATAGCAATGACCTTCTCGCAGCCCTATTGGGGGAAGCTTTCCGACAGGTTTGGCGACAAGAAGATAATACTGGTCTGCGGCATACTGGCAGCGCTTGTCCCCCTCTTCTGGATGCTTTTCGTAAAGACTCCGTTGGATGTTATTCTTGTAGACCTCTACGCAGGCTTTGCATGGGCTGGCTTCGATCTTGCGCTGTTCAACTTCCTTCTGGATGCAGCGCCTCCAAAGCACAGGCCGCTATACGTGTCAAACTACAAGATCCTGTTTGACGGAGCCATGTTCGCTGGACCGCTCATAGGCGCAACCATTGCAACCTTGTTTGCAAGCCAAAGCCTATTCTTCCTGTATGGATTGCAGATAGTGTTCCTGGTGTCGTTCGTAGGAAGGATCATAACGCTCTACTTCGCCTCAAAGCTGAAGGAAGAAAGGGTAAAGGGATCAGAAGAGATCCCTGTCAGATACGTATTCCTGAAATCCCTTACAACCTATCCGATGAGGGAAGTCGCAACAGACATACACTATGTCAACAAATGCCTGGTCTGCTGGAAGCGCGAGATAACAAAAGGCCTCTACAGAGGAAGCTAGCCGGCCGGTTTCGACTTTAGAACAGCATCGCAATTGGAGCAGTAGCCGGGCTCTTTGAAAATATTCTTGCAGATAGCGCAGGCATAGACCAGCTTCGCAGCCTCCTCGGCGTTTTGCTCCTGCGGGACTACTCTTCTTCCTCTTTGCATTTGCAACCGCATCCGCCGCATCCCTCTTCAGAATCTTCTTTCATAATCATTCCTTCTTCTTTTTCTTTCCGCCCTTAAGCTTCTCTATCTTTATATCGCCGCCGCACTTGGAACATTTTGTTTCAAACCTGTACTTGGCAGCCTTGGATGCCT
>DATDXV010000002.1:0-5902 GCA_035289205.1 archaeon | reverse complement strand
TCCACCCTTCTCTGCGGAGAAGTAACGACAGCCTTTCTTACCATTATTCCCCCCACCTGGAAGGATGTTATCTCTTCAACGGGCGCGCTGTTCTCTATTGCGCGAACAAGGGCTTCAATGGGGTTCTTCTTCGTCTCTTTTTCTATGATCTCAAATGTCTCCGAGAGCACCTTCCAAAGGGTGTTTGTCTTTCCTGACGCCCTCCAGCTGCTCCTGAAGTGCTTCTTGCTTTTATGGCCCGGGACAAAAAGATGAGTCATCAGCCTTTCAACGATGTTCATGTACTGCGACTTATGGAACTGCTGCGTGGCAGACCTTCCGAATGTCCTCGGGACAATCATCGGCTTAAGGTTTATGTAAGGCTTCAGGCCCCTGTCCTGAACTTCCACTCCGGTCATGTCCCATCTGTTCATCAGTTTCATTTTATCCCTTCTTTGCCTTTCCTGTCCTCAAGCTTTGCAAAGGAACATTATTGACCTTGATTACCTTCCAGCTTACCCCCCACATCGACCCTATGGCTCCGCCCTGCGAGCCGCCCAAACCTTCAATAAGAACCTCGTCATGCTCGTTCACATGGTTTACGGCCCCTGTTTTCGGAAGAACAGCAGTGATCTCCTTGCCGTTCTTGAGAAGCTTGATCCTTACAGCCTTGATTATGCCCGAATGAGGCTGCTTCTGCTCAATGCCTCGCTTGGCAATGACTATTCCCTTGGCCTGGTTCGCCCCTTCCAGAGGATCGAACTTCGATCTTATGCCTAAAGCTCTGACTTTGTTCTTTGTTTTCTTCCACTTTCTTCTTTTCGTTTGCCATTTGAGCTTTCTGGCTCCGAATTCTCCCATAATAACCTTCCTAAGTTAAGATTGTTGACTATTTAAAACCTTTTTGCCTACGATGTCTCCCCTCATCTCTGCCCTGCGCCTTATGCCCTCTTCTGTTGTTCCGCTAGTCTTTGAAAGGGCTTCCAGATGAAGAACCTTTTCCCTGGATGAAATCATGTTGTAGATATCCGCTGCCAGATCCCCCAATGCAGCGTAGCCGCCGTTGTTTATTTCATGATCAAGATATTTTAGCTCCTGGTTTGAGAAATCCCTCTTCAGCAACTTCTGTATAGAATGAAGATATGACATATACCTGAAGGGAAAATCCATCTTCCCGCCAACAACGTTCAGAAAGAGGTCCTTGGACCTTTTTATCTCCCTTCTTGCTTTGTCTATCTTGTCATCGAACATCGCTTCAGGCCAGAGGCCGAAATGATATAATGCGACTATGCATGCGCCCGCTTCAACATCGAGGGGGTTCAAAAATTCTTTGTATGATGCTCTAAAATCTCGCAGCATTTCGCCTGCAAGCTCTTCGGATCCATACTTCCGAAACCTGTCTTTGGCATGCTCTTCCACAGTGTTGCTAATACCGTATCCCATGCTCTGGGTGGTAGGCTAAAGTATTTATCTTCTTCTTTTCTTTGCTGGCCTGGCTTTCATCTTTGCTGCCTTTGCTGGTACATATCTGCTGAAGAGGTTAAAGGCAAGGGCTACTGTGAGTATGCCGCAGAAGAGCACCAATACTCCGAAGATTGTTGGCACAGATCTGGCGTTTGCTGTCAGTATCGCTGTAAGCCCTATGAAGACCATCAAGGCGCCTGCCAGAACGAACAGGTAAAAGTTTTTCATGCTATTACTTGCAAAAACCCGCATATAAAGGTTACTTGTTTCTGTAGTATCTTTGGATCATGGGTTGTTTCGGCATTTCTTAATATCTTGCTTAAAGACATTTTGATATAGCCTTCGCTTTAAGGCTGTTTTTAACCACGAGCGGTGAGTTTAAAAGGGGCTAAAAACTAATAATATTGTGAGCATTGGTACATCACCCCAATTAGAGATTGAGGATCCGCAGCGTTATTTCGGGGTACCTACAAAGGCTCTTTCTGACAGATGGTTAACAACCAGAGGACCAGAAGCCAGAAGAGTAACCTTCAGGCCGCAGGATCATGTTCTTAGAAATGCTTTGGATGAAGGCAGGTTTCTTGTCGAATATGGAGATCTGATACTATACCATGACAGGGCAAGAAAGAGAGAGATGGGAAGAGTAACTTTGAGTGAGCAGGTTGTTGATATACTGGCAACCAGATCAGCAATCCTCGGCGGCGCTTGGCTCGTATTTGCGGCTCCGGATATTGTTGATAATCTCTGGCTGAGGATTGCTGAGGATACAAAGGAGGGCAATTTGGGTGATGAGTCGAGCTGCTCAACAAAGGGATGGCAGAATAAGCGCAGGAAATGTGATTATATCATAAAGGCTCATACTCCTGATTATCTCAATGGAAGGGACGTTGAAAGGGTGGGAGAGAGGCTGTTCTCTTCGCATCCAGTTCCAGCCAGATTCTTTTACAAGCCGGATTTGTACCTTAAGCTTGGAATAACAAGCGAGAAGTCAACTGTTCCAGACATAAGACCGGTTCGCTACACTAGCTTGGACATAGAAGTGTAATGGCGGGCCCAACGGGATTCGAACCCGCAACCTACTGGTTTCTCCATCATCGAACCTTTGTTCTAGGGTGGCTCTTATGATCTAAGAGCCAGTCGCTCTACCAGGTTGAGCTATAGGCCCATACTCTACTTTTGCACCAACATCTTAAATATTGGTAGTCCCCGGAGGATTCGAACCTCCGTCACGAGGTTGCTTCGCTCATCTTTAATCGCGTCTTTAGAGACAAACTCCAAAGCCTCGGATCCTTGACCGCTAGACGAGGGGACTATAAGTTTAAATATCAGAGCAGCTCTATTTAAAATCGGTGCGAAAAATGCACGGTGGACTACAAACAGCCGGAAATGCTTAGAAACGATTCACTTATTTATATCTGTAATCTAATTCTTCTTCACGTGGTACCATGAGAATACTTACCCTGCATAGCGATTCATTGGAAGTTGAGGCGAAGAGCAAGGCAATCAAGGACGCTGAAGAGATCAAGGGAACGAAACAGAAGTTCGGAGAGTCCCTTGTGGTATTTACTGCTGTTGAAAAAAGAGACGAGGTCAATCCTGATGCTGTCGCTGAGAACACTGCAAGAGAGGTGAAGAGCGTTGCAGAGCAGGTCAAAGTAAAAAGCATCGTTCTCTATCCTTATGTCCACCTGACTTCGAATCCTTCAAAGCCTCTTATTGCTAGAAATATCATGAGGAAGATACAGGAGTTTTTAGGAGCAGAGGGCTTTGAGGTTGACCATGCCCCCTTCGGCTACTACAAGAGTTTTAAAATCAGCGTTAAAGGCCATCCCCTGTCTGAGTTGAGCAGGGAGATATCTGCTGAGGCGAAAGCTGTTTCCAAGAAGAAGCAGGAGGAGAAACACACTCATGGGGAACCCCATGCTCCTAAGGAGGAGAGGGAGCACATAAGGCTTGGGAAGGAACTGGATGTTTTCCATATGCAGCCTGAGATAGCTCCAGGTTTTCCGTTCTATCCGCCCAATGGCGTGATAATCAGGAACGCTCTGATTGACTACATGAAGAAGATGAACAAGAAGAACGGATGGCAGGAGGTCTGGACTCCTCATGTCTTCAAGATAGATTTGTGGAAGACATCTGGGCATTTGGAAGGGTATTTGGACAGGATGTACCTCTTCGAAAAGGACGGGGATGAGTATGGTCTAAAGCCAATGAACTGCCCTGGCCACATAATGATTCTGCAGAGAAAACCGTTAAGCTATAGGGACCTTCCTGTGAAATATTCAGAATTTGGAACCCTTTACAGGTATGAGCAGTCAGGCGAGCTAACCGGGGTACTGAGAGTTAGAGCATTAACACAGGATGATGGGCATGCATTCATAAGGGAGGATCAGATAGAAGACGAGGTTTCCAAGCTGATCGAGCAGGTAAGGCATCTTTGGCTGGATGTTTTCAAATTCTCTGAGATAAGATTCATGCTTTCAACAAGAGCGAAGCCCGGAGAGGAGAAAGACCAGAAGTACATCGGGGACCTGAAGGTCTGGGAAAAGGCAGCCAAGGCTCTGAGAGAAGCATTGGACAAGGAGAAGATAAAATATGAGGAGAAGTCCGGTGAAGCCGCGTTCTATGGACCGAAGATTGATGTTGACATTAAAGACAGCGTTGGAACATGGTGGCAGTGCTCCACCATACAGCTGGACTTCATGGGACCCGAAAGGTTCGATCTCAACTATACGGATGAGAAGGGCGGAAAGAGAAGATTGGTAATGGTTCACAGGGCCATATACGGAAGCCTGGACAGGTTCATGGGAATCCTTCTTGAGCACTTCAAGGACAAGTTCCCGCCCTGGCTCTCGCCCCTGCAGGTGAAGGTCCTGCCGATAAGCGACAAGAGCTCCGAATATGCGAACAGCATCTTCAAGAAGCTGAAGGAAATGGACATAAGGGCGGACATAGACCTTTCGAATGAGACGCTGAACAAGAAGATTGTGAATGCCCACAAGGACAAGGCTCCTTACATGCTTATCGTTGGGGAGAAGGAGGCGCAGGGCAAGACCATTGTTGTCAGGGACTTCAATGACAAGCAAAGAATGCAGGCAAAGCTGGATGACTTCATCAATCATCTTCTCAGGGAGATTGAGAGCAAGGAAGTGACAGCGACCTTCGTTAAGTGATAAGCTTTTATTCCTATGAAATAGAATTGGTTAAGTTATTATGGCTATACAGAAAGGTCCGAGGGAGGGTGAAAAGGTCATCTGTCCCAGATGCAGGTCCTCCGAACTGCTCTTCATAGACGGCTATACGGTGAGATGGGCGACATGTCCGAAGTGCAAGTTCAAGAAGCTCATGGAGCAGGAGAAGAAGTCTATCAAGGTAGTTCCGCTCTAGCAAGTTTATATTAGAATTCTTAGCTAATTATTCCAGATAGAATGTTCGAAAACTATTCTGACAAGGTCAGGAAGGCTTTGGAGAAGGCGAAGCTTAGAATAGGCAGCAGAATCAGGATAGAGAAGGGAGACGAATCTTTTGAAGGTCTTCTGATGCCAAGATCGCAGTTAGGCGATTCTAATTCTATAGTTATAAAACTAGTCTCGGGTTACAATGTTGGAATAGCTTATGAGAGAGGCCTAAAGATAAAAGCTTTGGAAACAAGAGATGGGATGAAAAGGGAGAGCTCTCTGGAACTTGGCAGGGGTGTTGTGATGAAACAGAAATACGATTCCTCAAAACCTTCAGTTGCAATAATAGCAACAGGCGGAACTATTGCGAGCAGGGTTGATTACAAAACTGGGGGTGTTGCTCCTTTGGAGAGTCCCGAAGAGATATTGAGCAATGTTCCCGAGCTGAAGGATATTGTTAACGTTACTAAAGTCCTGAACCCTTTCAACAAGGCCAGCGAGGACATGGGCCCGAAGGACTGGCAGGCAATGGCTGAGGTTGTCGCGAAGGAGTTGAAAAACAACAGGGGTGTCATAGTCACGCACGGGACAGACACGCTGCATTACACTGCGGCTGCGCTCTCATTTATGCTAAAGGATCTTGGAAAGCCTGTTGTCCTTGTTGGCTCGCAGAGATCAACAGACAGGGGGAGCAGCGATGCATGGATGAACCTTCTCTGCGCTGCGCATATCGCAAAATCTGACATAGGAGAGGTCGGGATATGCATGCATGGAACAACCGACGACGACTTCTGCTACTTCATCAGAGGAGTTGCAGCGAGAAAGCTGCATTCGTCTGCAAGGGATGCATTCAAGGCTTTGAACGAGCCTCCGCTCGCAAAGGTCTGGTCAGACGGAAGGATAGAGAAACTGAACAGGACTGCCAGGCAGAGAAATGACAGTAAGCAGCTAAATCTTGACAAGAGGTTTGAGACAAAGGTTGCACTGCTGAAGGCATTTCCTGGAAGCAATCCAAAGATACTGGAGTGGTATGGGAAAAAAGGATACAGGGGCATAGTTAT
>DATDXV010000001.1:0-6781 GCA_035289205.1 archaeon | reverse complement strand
TCGATCCTTATGATCATGGGAATACCTTATGATTCCCACAAGGCAAGAACTATCTCCTCTGCGATAACAGCAATAATGGCAGGAGAGTGCTATGCAACTTCTTCAGAGATCGCAAGCTTCCTGGGGCCTTTTCCTGGATATGAGAAAAACAAAGAGCACATGCTCAGGGTTGTTAGAAACCATAGGAGGGCTGTTTACAACGCACCGAAGAGCGAATACGAAAAAGTTAGCACGCCCCCTGTGGGAATTGACCACACAGCATGCCCCGAGTACATGCTCAAGGCAGCGATAGAGGCATGGGACAGGGCGCTGATGCTTGGGGAGAAATATGGGTACAGAAACGCGCAGGGAACCCTTATTGCCCCGACAGGAACAATCAGCTTCGTGATGGATGCTGATACAACAGGAGTTGAGCCTGATTTTGCCCTTGTAAAATTCAAGAAGCTTGTCGGAGGCGGATACTTCAAAATCGTGAATAAGAGCGTTGAGCCTGCATTGAGAAATCTTGGATATAGTGAAGAGCAGATGAAGGATATACTGAGATATCTCATTGGGAGCAATGCACTGGACGGATCCCCTTATGTTAACAGGTTTACTTTATTGAGAAAAGGCTTCAGGGAAGCCGAGTTGAGTAAGGTCGAATCTTTGCTTCCAGGCGCATTAGACCTCTCCTTTGTTTTCAACGCCTATACTCTAGGCAGGGAATGCCTTGAGCGTCTAGGAATAAAGGAGTCTGAATATAGCGCGCCTGGTTTCAACCTTTTGAAGGCTGCAGGGTTCAGGGAGGATGAGATTGAAGCCGCAAACGATTTCATCTGCGGAACGCAGACAATAGAAGGCGCCCCGCACCTCAAGCTGGAGCATTATGCGGTTTTTGACTGCGCGAACAGGTGCGGAAAGAGGGGGCAGAGGTACATTGATCACATGGCCCATGTTTACATGATGGCTGCTGTGCAGCCTTTCCTATCGGGAAGCATCAGCAAGACGATCAACATGCCAAACTCTGCAACCGTCCAGGAGATAGAGAAGGTCTATATGGAATCCTGGAAATTGGCTTTGAAATCCATAGCAATCTACAGGGACGGCAGCAAGGTCGTGCAGCCTCTTGCAGTGTTCAAGGAGAAGAAAGAAGAAAAGAAAGTCGAAAGGAAGAAGCTCCCTGATGAGAGGAAGGCTATAGCACATAGGTTCAGGGTTGGAAATCAAGAGGGCTATCTGCATGTCGGATTGTTTGATGATGGAAGCCCTGGGGAGATATTCATAACAATGTCAAAGCAGGGAAGCACTCTGGCAGGATTCATGGATTCGTTTGCCTTAGCTATCTCAATAGGCCTGCAGTATGGAGTCCCTTTGAAGGTCTGGATAAGCAAATACATTAATACGAAGTTCGAGCCGATGGGATGGACAGACAACCCAGACATACCTGTTGCGAAGTCTGTCATGGATTATCTGGCGAGATGGCTTGCCATGAAATTCCTCTCAGATGAGGACCTGAAGGATCTCGGTATACTGAAAGACAAATCTATAATACTTACAGACGGGAAGGCGAATGTCATCAACGGAAACGGGCATGACCAGCCAGAGGAGATAGAGACAACAAAGGCTGATGTGGCAAAGCTCTCCCTTTTCGTGGGAAAGGATAAGTTTGACAAGTCAGACCTGCAGGGCGACGCGCCCGCATGCCATGAGTGCGGATCCATGATGATCAGAAGCGGTTCATGCTACGTCTGCACAGGATGCGGTGCGACAAGCGGATGCTCGTGAACTACCCCATAGTTGAGGCTTCCTGCTTCCCAGATCCTTCAACGAGAATCTCCACAGGCGTAAATTCGGATGGTTCCCATCCTATAGTTGATTATTTACATTGAAAATACTTAAATGCTGTTTTGCAGTGGAAGAGTTAATTTTTTCCGGATTTCCTGTGGAAAGACTAAAGGGGACTTCCTAGCGATAAAGTTAAACCGGAATCATTGAAATCATTTCGTCTGGAGAGAACGACTTGTTAAACAATCTAACTTCATCTATCTGACCAGTTATCTTCTGGGTATTTCTACTCTGACCTATAAACAGTGAGTTTGCGCTTGTTATATCTGTTTGGGGGTATGATGCAGAGGTCTTTGTAACATTATTGATCCACAGTTCAACTCTCCCTCCTCTTCTAATGCCGGTTATATGAACCCAATCTGAGAAAGGAACACCCATTCCGCTACTAAGAGGTGTATAAGTCACAGCATCATATACATCCCAATACCAAACTATAGGCGTCCAGCCAAAACTAATATCAAATCCTTTCGTTGGTGGATTAATGTTGAAAAATGAACCCTTAGAAATTATTCCTCCACCCTGTACAGTTGATGTTATTTTCGCCCATAAATCTACAGTATAATCTCCAGTTCCCATATTAAAGCCTGGTTTATCTCCAAAGTTTATGTAAGTCGCGCCGTTAAAATTGAAGGCTAATCCAGATTTTCCTGTTGTCCAGGAAGGTGTTCCGGATATTGTTCCTGTATTTCCATTGCCGCTCAAATCTTGAATAGTAGTTCCAGATCCCTCTTCAAACTTCCACCATGCAACAAGACTTTTATTAAGTTCAGTGTTTTCTATGACACTAACCGGCTTCGATACTGCAGCTGCCCCGCTTGTCAGCTTTATTGTATGAGAACCTAGAGGTGTGGCAGACCAGCCTGAAAGAGTTGCAATGCCACTCTCTTCCTCTCCTATCTGAGTCTTGTCCATTGAGATATTAGCAGCTTTGCCATCAATGAGTACGAACAGAGACTGATTTGTAACAATGCCAGTTCCACAGTTCCTCACTGCAATTTTGTTATTATATACGGAATCTATGACTATGCAAGTTGCGAGCTGCTGTGTTACATGTTCAACCTGTTTTGTCCCAGTCTGGGTTGTAGAGGACAGTGTACCGGAGAAAAATACATATGAAGAAGCCGCCAGCGACACGGTTATCAGTAGTATTAGTATAGTTGCAACAACTGCTGATACACCTTTTCGCATATATTTTATTACTAGAATTAGGCTTTAAAGATTCTTCTCAATCCAGCTTTTTAACTGTGCCTTTCCAACAGCCCCAATCAATTCGTTTTTCTGCTTCCCGTCCTTGAGAAAGATGAGCGTAGGAACGCTCATTACTTGGAACTGCATTGCAATGTCTTGGTTCTTTTCAACATCAACCTTCAGGAACTTGGCTTTGTCAATCTCCTTGGAGACATCCTCAACTATCGGACCGTATATCCTACAGGGTTGACACCAAATAGCCGAATAGTATAATATTACGTTTCCCTTTGTTGCCTCCTTTGCAAACTCCCCAGGCATAAGCTCCTTCATAGAAGCAATCCACCATTTCACAAACATATAAGCCTTTCTAGGCTGGAAAATAGACTTTATTCAGCATGTCGTATGCAGGACAGCTGCGACCTTCTTCTTTGCATATAGCTTGTTGTAGAGGTCTACAGCCTCTTTGGTTGTCTTTACAACAACCTCAACCCCCTCAATCTTTGTAACAAGCTCGATTTTAGGGTCGACCTTTGCAAGGCCTGAGTGTCCTGTTCCGATTATTATAAGCTCGGGCTCCCTAAGCAAAACATCCTGTATTGTCTTCTTGTCTACAAGATGGTTTCTTTCCTTCTCAACAACTTCGCCGCTTGAGAATATTATCACATCCTTGCTGTATGTCCTTCCGCCGAGCGTTATTCCTCCGAAGAACAGGTTATCGACTCTTGGCATATACAGACTCTGTCCCCAAACTATAAATAATCTATGTTATTTGCTAAGATTATAACAGCATTGTATTTTCTTTATATACCTGTTCATGCGATATTAGGTTTTATGCTTTTTTCATATGCATCGAAGATGTGCATCGCTGTTGTTGTTTTCATTCTTATGTTTGGTGTGACCGCCTTCGCGGCACCTTCGCTAAACATTTCAACTCCACAGAACACAACATATAACACCACTAAAATCAATCTGAATGTAACCTCAAACGAGCTTGTAGACTTCTATACAATCGGCAACAAGGGGAGGCAACACTATTTGGTCAGAAATGCAACGAACCTGAACACTTATCTTTATGGTAGGGGGGGTGCATTCAATGTCACGATCTACGCAAACAATTCCAACGGAACCGCAAGCGGCAGCGTTGTCTACAGCATAGGTCCCATTCATAATCCTATCAATATTACATCATGCGGATGGTTGGTATCTTCAAATGCTGACTATCAACTTCTCAACAACATATCAACTACCTATGGATGCCTCTTCACTGGCTTCGCTGCACCCCCTCCTGCTTATAACATAACAGTAAATCTCAATGGCTTTATGGTTGAGGGAGGATGGGCTTATCAGGGAGAGTGCTACTATTCGAAGTTCCATAACGGCACCTTCAGGTCTGTTTTTTGGAGTATGATTATTTCTTTCAGCGATTCCTGCGAGTGGAGCAACCTGAAGATAGAAATTCCCCCAACACCATCCAATCCAACCGCGGATGCAGTGTTCTTCAATGATCTGGTGAAAAGAATCACCTTTAGGGATGTTGACATAAGGGCAGCGCGCGGGTTCCATGGCACCTTCGATACGCAATTGACTTTGGAGAGGGTCAACATAACAGGAATGATGGGTCCCTATTCCAGAGATGTGGCGTTCTGGCACGAGGGCACGCTGTTCGACAACTACAAGCTGATAAACGTTGCAGTCAGCAACTTCACAGAGGATGTTAGCCTTGATGGCAATGTGAATGTTGAGTATACTATAGCGAACAGCGTCTTCAATACAACGCCTATGATTAACGGGAGATTTGGTGAAGGTGAATGGATGGGAAGGGATAGAAGAGTGGGGATAACAAAGATAAACACGCAGCATCTTGTGATCATAAATCTTACAGACCAGGACGGCAACCCCCTTGCCGGAGCGGTGGAGATAATCGACAACAAGATATCTGCAAACCCTGTTGGAGCACTTGATAATCTTGCAGCCAATCCTACTGCGCATGTCTTCACTTCCACTAACAACTCTGGTCTGTCAGAAATTTATCTGACGCAGAAGGTAAAGATAATAAAGAGCTTCTCACCGATAGAAGTGGAAGATGTCAGTTATGAACCTTACATAATAACAGCAAAGTCGCGCGGCGCTCAGCAGAACATTACCCTTAACTTCACCACGAACTCTACTATCAAAGTGGATATCTCTATAACATTTCCTACATGCACATTAGACCAGCTTCTTGATCTTAACAACGACGGTTATGTGAACATAAACGATGCAATATTTGTGCTCAGAAGGATTACCGGCGAACAGGTTAATGTGGGAAGCGGAAAGGGATGCGATGCGCCTACCCTATCCGTACCTTTGTAGTGATTTAAGATGAACCTCAAATCTAAAGATATATTCATCCTCACCTTTGTGATTCTTGTATCAACCGCAATGGCAACCCAAATTAACACAATCTACCCGGTCAATGTCACTGCAAGCCAGAATACATCCAATCTTAGCATCGCCATATATCTCGATAACGATAAGCCCCTCGCAGGTCTGCAGTTTCAGCTAAATTACCCTTCAATCCTAATCTACAAAAGCATCCAGACAACCTCCAGATCTTCTAACGCTACGATAGAGGTCAACAGCCTGAACGCTACCTCCCTAAGCTTGGCAGCCGTGATTCAAGAGAACATATCCGCGGGAAACGGCGCAATATTCAACGCTATTTTCGATGTCAACGAGACGGCGGCTGCCGGCGATTACCCCCTCAATATGTCCCAGCTACTAATCAGCAACATATCTGCACAGCCGCTTTCCATTAGCGACCAGGCAGGGCTGTTGCGCATAATAGCAGATGACGACAGCGACGGAATAGAGAACGCGGTTGATGCATGCCCCTCTGTAGCAGGTTGCACGCAGTTCTCTGGCTGCGGCTTCGGCCTTATAGAATGGTTGCCGCCCATAACCACGCAAACTCCATTCGACATGGAGGCTGATGCGACACTGCCGTTCAAATTCAATGTCACAACATGTTCAGGAAGCTTCTATAGCGATAGCGGCGTCACTGTCAGGGTTCTTAACACGACCCTCGGAATAGACAAATTCTACAACGCCAGCGGAACAGGCGATGAATATATACGCATAAACTCCACAGAGCAGCTATACATAGTCAACATACATGCGAACCAATTGGATATGCCAATAGGCAACTACAGCATAAGCACGAAGATAAGCAATGCGTATAACAGGACCATCGGGTTCGGACTCGTTAACAAAATAGGAAACGGCAAGGGAGTCGGGAGGGTTTCCCAGAACTAACACTGACTTTAAGCATGGCAATATCCATTATGTGATCCAATTCTATCTGAGTGCTTGGTGGAGATGCGCATTTCTAACTACTGACAAGGATAGAATCATCAAAATGGAAGCTTTTTGAGCATTTTTCAGCGCAGATACCTTTAAGTGTCTATTAAACAAAAATTAAATACTAGCGAGAGTAGTTTACCTTAGCCAGATATGAGTCTGATGTTAATCTATAGACTCACACTCGAGTACTAGAAGCTAGTCACCCCGATGAATCGATATGGCACCCCCATATGGAGAGTCTGTAAATGAAGTTTGAGACCCGAATAATCAAAGTAGGAGCATCAAAGTACGTACTAATACCCTCATTTGTATCCAAGATAGTGGATTCAGAGATCAAAGACGTGGAGATGGAAATAAGCGAGATAGAGGGGAAGCTGATCATCTCCCTGAACGTGAAGAAGCTGGAGGATGTTCTGGATGGCTAGAA